>JBBIOZ010000064.1:0-7504 GCA_037443105.1 Methanocellales archaeon | reverse complement strand
GAGGGCATGTTTCATATACTGGGGAATAGCTATTGTAACATCTTACAATATTCATTCTCAACTTCTGATAATAATGTACTCCTAGATGTGAAAGCCATATATTTCTTGAAAGATATCTTTTGATGCCAAAATTTAAATTAATTCTATCCCCTCAAATCGAAACATGCCTCTTGATTTGATTTGAATAGACTTCTTCTTTGCTTCTAGGGAAAAATAACCATCCTCAAACGCTTTCCACATATTTTTGTATTACTATTATTACAATGCCTTAATTTTCAGCTTATCTTGGCGATAAGCTTATCGCATCCCAATGCGATTTAAATTTGGGATCATCATGGATGAGGAACTAATTGGCTATGTTACTGGAAATATCAATAGAGATAGAATTATGAAAATCTTGGAGTCAAAGGGAGCTGAGAAAAGCGAGGTCATCGCCAAAAGAGCGAGAATTCCCTCTAGAACTGCTAGCAAGATTTTATTGGAATTGAAAGAAAAAGGACTTGTGGAGCAAGAGGGGGAGAATTTCAAGCTAACTGCAAAGGGCGAGGAAGTGGTAAAAGCAATTTTGAAGATCTTATGAGCGATGAAATAGTTGTTAAAGCCCGAGGTCTTACGAAGAAGTTCAATGATTTTGTGGCAGTTGATAATATCTCTTTTGAAGTTAGAAAGGGAGAGTGCTTGGCATTTTTAGGACCAAATGGTGCCGGCAAGACCTCTACCATGCGAATGATCTCCTGCATCTCTCCAAAGACAAGCGGGGATTTATATGTACTTGGGATGGATGTGGATAAGCAGCCTGCTGAGATCAAAAGCCTCATAGGAATCGTTCCTCAGGAGAACAATCTTGATGTGGATTTCTCACTCTTCGAGAATCTGCTGATCTATGCAAGCTATTTTGGCATTCCACGTGAAGAGGCTGCGAAAAGAGCAATTAAATTGCTTGAATTTGTACAGCTGCTGGATAAGAAAGATGTAAATGTAGAAAAACTATCCACTGGAATGAAGCGCAGAGCGATATTCGCTAGAGCGCTGCTCAACAATCCAAAGCTGCTCATCCTAGATGAGCCAACCACCGGTCTTGATCCTCAAGCGCGGCATTTAGTCTGGGACTGTTTGCGGGAGCTAAAGCGAAATGGAATTACAATTATTCTAGCAACCCATTACATGGAGGAAGCTGAGCAGCTTTGCGATCGAGTATTAATAATCGATAGAGGGAAGATATTGGTTGAAGCCCCTCCAAGAGAACTTATTCAAAGGTTCATAGGCAGCGAAGTGTTAGAGGTTTTTCGCAGCGATCAAAACCTGATTTTACAGCTCAAGAGCGAGGGAGTTGATTTCGAGGTTGTTGGCGAGAGGATATATATCTTTGACCGCTTCCTTAATCCACTTCAATTTAAAGAGTATGCTAGGAGAAAAGCAACCTTGGAGGATGTTTTCCTCAAACTCACTGGAAGGAGGCTGAGGGAGTGAATTTCATCCCTAGATTTAGCCTGCGCTCGCTTAATATATGGAATCGCAATCTAGCTGCTTTTGTTAAAACCTATAAAACGAACTTCATACCTCCATTTCTCGAGCCAATATTATTCTTAATTGCCCTTGGCTATGGCCTCGGGGGCTACATAGGCGAGGTAGATGGCGTTAGCTATGCAGCTTTCATTGCTCCAGCTTTAATTTCAATTTCAATAATGAACTCCGCATCCTTTGAATGCTCCTACGGCTCTTACGTGAGAATGCACTATCAAAAACTCTTCGATGCAATGACTGCCACTCCAGTGAGCATCGAAGATGTAATCGTTGGCGAGCTGCTCTGGGGTGCAACTAAGAGTTTGATGAATTCAATTATAATTTTAATTGTAGTTGCAGCCTTTGGACTTATATCAAGTGCAATTGCACTTTTCATTTTACCCCTTGCTTTTCTCGGAGGCTTGCTCTTTGCCTCGCTCTCAATGTGCTTCACCGCAATTGTGCCGAATATAGATTCCTTCAATTACTACTTCTTTGTGCTCATAACGCCGATGTTTCTATTCTCTGGCACCTTTTTCCCGCTATCTGCACTCCCTCAAGCAGTACAATTGCTGGCATATTTCTTGCCATTATCGCACGTGGTAATAATTGCCCGTGGACTTACCCTGGGAAATATAACTTTTGAGCTTCTTGGAAATCTCGCTTGGATAGCAATTGCATGCGTGATTTTCTTCATTACTTCAATAAACTTGATGAAGCGCAGATTAATTATCTAGAAATAATATTAGAATTTTTATTTATCTTTTTATTTATCTTAGAAATTTCTCCCTCTGAGGTTTTAAGCAGAGCAATGTACACTGCAACTGCATACTCCTCAATTTCCCTAAATATAGCCCTCCCTTGAGCAAGATGCCTCTTAATCTCCATAATTTTTCCCCCAACTTCGTCTAGAAGAGATGGATATTGGGTAAGCAAAGCCTTCAGATATCTCGGTAAAAAGGGATACTGTAATTCGACTTCCTCGCTTATATACAGCTCCCTCTCCCTTTGCTCAAGCGCTGGATAAAGTAAAGTATATTTATGCTGCTCCTCAAAAAGTTTGTCTACTTCAACTTCAAATGCGTTTAAAAAACCTTGAGTTAGAACTTTTTCGTCTCCAGATGCAAGATAGTTATTCAGAGTCTGCTCGGCAATCTTATTCGAAACTCTCTTAAACCTCCTTAATACCTCTTCATCCGTGCCTCTGAGGCACTCTTGGATATACTCGAGGCATTCGATTGCTTTTTTTCTAGCTTGACTCCTATACCGCACTGCCCTCTCTAGATCTCTCTTGAGCTCCTCAGGGATTGGAATCTCTCTCAATTTCATATTGGCTCGCGTTGTTTCAATTTCAACCTTTCGCTGAAAAATTTGCCTTATAGCTCTTCTAAGTTCTACTTCAATTTCCATAATCTTAATAAGCCAGCTAGCCCTCTGCATAATCTCCCTTCATATCTTATATCCATTAACTTCATACCACTGCTTCGCCTCAAGCTTCCCCAGTGCTTGGATGAACTCAGTTTCAATTCCAAACTCCGAGAAATGCAGATTCGAAGCTGCCTTTCGCAAATGCATTTTTCGAAGCTGGAATAGCGTGCTTTCGAAAGCACTTTTAATTCTAACTCTAGGAGAGCAGTCCTGCGCTATCACCACATAGTCGAACCTCTCTATTTGAGCATAGCGCTTGACTTGCTCTATGAATTCTTTTACAAAAATATCTATGTCCTCCTTTCTACCGCTGAGAATTGGATGCTCGATCTTAATGGAAAGATTATCTATGAGCAGCACGTTTCTATCTACAGCATCCTTGCAAACCACAGCGTAAACATTGCCAACCCATTCCCCTCCATCGAAGATTTTGAAGAGCAAAAAAGCAGGATCTACGATGTGAGCAATACTAGCTAAGAAAAGTCTGTCCCTGAGGCAGTCTTGACTGACATCGCCCTTGCAGAGATCGCTTATCCCCCTCTCAGATAGCTCAAAGGACAGCATGCCTGTGCCTCCTTTCCCTGCGTGCACCTCGAGATTCTTTTCCACCTCAGCCTTTTCTTTTAAAAGATGCGCTACATAGCGTTCGTAAAATTTTTGACCAATTAAGCCTCTAGCTATAGTTCTTATGCTATGCCACCAATACTCAGCCATTAAATTCAATTTAAGCACAGGGTCAGCTTGAGAAGCAATCTTCTTCCTTATCTCCTCTGTTTCTTTAAAAGCATATGCTTCAATTAGCAGCAGCACATACCTCGCTCTCCCCTCAATCTCGCTCTGCTGCAGCTCGTGCAGCAATATCTCAATTATAGCCTTAAGATTTTCCTCCTTTACTTCCTCTTCGATGGTTTTTTCAATTGTGATTCCTCTATCGCGAATCTGCTTATATAAGCGAGTATACAATCGCTCGTGCTTAACTTTAATTTCAGTTATTACTTCCTTCACTGCTTTCACATCGCTATTGACTGGCATTTTATCTACACAGCTCTTAAGCTCCATCTTTGCTGAGACTTTATAATTCAAGCTAAACCTCGCTCCAGGCGCATCGAATTTTTCCGAGAGACCAGCTGTTTCCTGCTTGAATATGCGATAAAAAAGAGGCTGCTCAGCTTGGAAGTAGTTATAGCAATTGCCATATCTCGCTATTTTCTCAAGGATTAGGCTAAGAGCTTTTGTTTTTTCAGTTGATTTACTTTCCAACGCAATGAGTCCAATGCAATCCTCATATTTAAGGCTCTCAATTTTTATCCCGAGTCTGGAAGCTTTTTGTCTAGCCTGAGAGGTAAGATAATCCCGAGCTTTTTCCACACATTTATGGATCGATGCTGCTGAAGAGCATAAATAAGTCATTAAAACTTCATCAAGCATCAATTCTCCCCAGTAGTCCCTTGAATATAGATTAAGAGCAAGGATGAATCGATTCCAGTCTGCCTCGCTGTGCTGCTTGAAATAGTTTAAAATAACATTTATATTCTTCAAGCATAGCTCCAGCAATTTTGAATCCAAGCTGGAGATCCTCAAGCTCCAAGTCTTGAAATCCTTTGAATCTACTGCCATTTTCGCTAGAGCTGGATAGAGAGAAGCAATTGCATTTGAAGGATCGATTTTCCTTTGATTCAAGCTAGCTGCAAATTCATATATCTCCTCTAGCTCCTGCGCAAGCTCCTTTCTCCCAGCTAACGCTGGAAGCGCGCTTGTGAATGCCACCTTTGGATCCAAGCCTAGATCTGCCATTTTAACTCCGAGCTGAAGCGCAAGTGAAATTTCATCCTCTTTCAATGCAGCTAAAGCTGGTATACCATAGTACAAGGTTTCATATGGTTCAATGCCACTTTCAGCGAGCTTTATGGCTAATTGAATAGCAGCTTTAAATTCATCCCCTTTTAAAACACTTGCTACAGCCGGCACTGCGTGCTGCAAATGATCGACAAATTCTATCTTGCAATTTACAAGCACACACGCTAGCCTTAAGATGATTTTAAATTCCTCAATATTTCGAAGGGCAGCAATTGCAGTTAGCATGCTGTATTTGATCATGGAATCATCTTCCTGAAGTTCAGGCAGCAATGCCATCAAATGCTCTAGTACTTCTTCAAACCCCAAATGATATGCTGCAATAGCTATTTCCAAGCATAATTGAAGATTGGCGTGATTCCCCCTTGCTATTATTTTCTCAATTCTCTCCAGATCGATCAAAAACTCTTCGAAGCAGCGTGCTTTTTTCGCTAGCTCAGGGAATGTTGAGGCAAAGAGTGGCTTTGGATCGATCTTTTGCTCGCGAAAAGCAATCATCAATCTCTCAAGCAAGTGCATGGCTCTCTTAAATTCCACATCTACATTTGCAAACATCGGCACTCCATATTGCAATGCAAATAGTGGATCTATTCCTCTGGCGATCAATTTCTCTGCCACTTCAATGGCTGCTTCAAACTGGCTTTGATTTATACTTCCAGCCGCCCAAGCAATGCCATATTTGAAGTTATTGCATGGATCTATTCCTCTTCTTGCTAGCTCAGCTCCAAATTGAAGTGCTCGCGTTAACTGCCCCATGGACTTAGCTATAGCAGCTAAAGCTCTCAAGCCATAGAAAAGAGTCGCTTGAGCATTTATTCCACTTTTATCAAGCTCTACAACGAGCGATTCAAGGGCAAGCAATCCCTGCTTTAAATCCTCAGTTGACTTAGCAAATTTCAAGAGCGCTCGAATACCATATCTAAATACATCCTTTGGATCGATGTCTCTCGAGATCAATCTCTCAGCCATTTGGGATATTAAATCCAATTCACTCGTACCAAGAAAAGCTGCAGCTTCGATTGCCCTTGGAAATCCAAATTGAAAAAATCCAGCTGGATCTCTATTTCTCTTAGCCATGGCTAAGCCAAGTTGAAGGCCAATCTCAAGCTGCGTGGCAGTGGCAATCGATCTCGCAAGAGAGCTAATACTTTGAAGCACATTCTCTATATCTAGTTTTTTTTGCAGCAATGCATCAAGCAGCTTGCTAAATATTCGAATGGCTTGTAATTTGCTTTCCTCCGTAGAATTAAGAATAGAAGCAATCGCTTGATGAAGCAGGTCCTGGCGCTTAACCTTAATAAAACACAGCTCTTGAACTTCATTCAAATATTCCTCAAATTCCTTCTTACCCTTAGCAGATTTGGAGATAGCTGGAATCGAATAGTGAAGCAATGCCCAGGGATCTATTCCAGCTTTAGCCAGTTTTAAAGCAGCTTCAAGAGCTGCATTCAGCATATCTGGTTCTGAAATTGATTGAAATGTGGAAACTATGCCATATCGCAGGGAATACTCAGGATTTATGCCAAGTGCAGTGATATCTACTGTGAATTTCAAGATAAGAAAAAATTCATCTATATTTCTAGCTCTACTTACAGCTATAGCGAAAAAGTCCTTCAGCTCCTCATCTTTCAAGCTTTCGAGTTCACGCTTAAGCAAGTCAATCATTTAATTAATATTGATTGTAATAGTAAAGACTTTCGTTAAAAGCTAAAGCGATTTTTTTAGCTCTTTTAAAAATATCCTCTCTAGCTCTATTCAATTCTTCATCTTCGAGATTTAAATTCTTTAGAAATGTGGATATCAATTCAGCTTCCAATCTGCGCTTCTCAACCAATACTTTAAATTCAGCAGGGGGGTCGAATATATCTAAAATATGTGAACTCAGCAGCCCCAGCTTTTGCTGCTGTGGCAATTGTAGAATGAATGCAATGGTTCCTTTAATTTCATCTTCCCAGATTGTATCTGCAAGTGCATCGTTCACTGCGGTTATAAATGCATCCACCCTTAAGTCTCTTTTTGAAATGCAGAACTTCTTCAAAGCATTATAGGTGGAATGAGGTAAATATTTCTTCGCAGCAAAGTGTCCCAGTTCGTGTGCTATCCAAGCTTTAAGCTTCCATTCTGCTGCTTCCTTCACAGCTCCTTCAATTTCAGCAGGCTCGGCATCAAAACTCCTAAGTCCAGTTAAATTATAGAGCTCAGCTTCAAGCAGCTGCTTTTTAACTCCCTCAGCTTTTCTCAGCTCCTCAATTCTCCTCCAAACTGAGAATTCCGCTGAACGCTTTCTGCCGATGATCATCTTCTCCTCGTGATTGTAAAGCGAAGGGCTGTTTAATTCGCAGTTGCATATCAATTCTCTATCGATCAAGTAAACATCAACCTCTTGCACTTTGCTATGTGCTTGGACCTCGCCAAGGAGGAGCTTGAGCTTACCGCCATAGCCAGAGCTGCAGTAATAGAGATACCCCTTTGGTATTAGCTGCTTATTAATCTCAGCCATATTTAATTCAAAGAAATTCTCTTGAAAGCGTGGAATTTTATATTTAAACTCGCTCTCGCGATATTCCTCCCAGAGGGGGTGGCTCTCGTAGAATCTTCTTCTAGCAGCATCCCTCGCCCAGTACTCTCTAATCTCTAATGGAATGCGAGGGTCAAAGCAGAATTTTACATCCTCAAAATTAGCAATTGCCTCAAGCTTCTGCTTTAACTCAATTAAATC
>JBBIOZ010000063.1:0-9536 GCA_037443105.1 Methanocellales archaeon | reverse complement strand
AGAAATGTTATCAGCGTTGAAGTTAGGTGCAGTCCTTGATATACCATAAGTCCCATAATTGCTATGACTGCGGTAAATGCAATTATAACATAGGTGCTGATTTTGGTCAGCAGCTCTGCAAATGTCAATTCTTCCATATAACTATCTATAGTAGTCGAGCCCAAATCGCTTTGCCTCTCGGCGTTTGCGTTCAAGATAGCCATAAACACTGCCATGAGGCGCCCCGTTTATAAGCATATTTATAGCTCCCCTCACAATGTTGATTTGCTCAGGTGTGCCTATTATGCTTACCGTATCGCCATATATGGAGATTTTGGTACCTGTTACTCGCTCCATGAAGTCCCTCATCTTACCTTTTTCACCTATAATTCTTCCCTTAATACGCCGGAGCTCGCCCTCAGATGATGCAACTGCAGATAGGTCGATTATATCCAGCATGAGTTCCTCATTATCGATCAAAGTAAAAGCCCTTTCAGGGCTGAAGCCTCTACCTATGGCTTTTATCAAATCGCTTGCTCGCAGTACTTGAAAAATTTCATCGGCCCCCTCGCCTTTACCCTCGATCGTTATGCTCCCAGTTTCGCTATCCACGCTTAATTTAGTATTTGTTTTTTCCTCAATCTGCCTTTTCATTTCACCATTCGTACCTATTATCACACCTATCCTGTCGCTTGGTACCTTCACATATTGCTTCATAATTTCATTTTCAGCTGAAAATTATTTTTATTTATATTTATTTTAATTTTTTCAAGAACCTCCTCCTCGGAGCATTTCACACCTAGTTTCTGGAAGAATTTCACAATGTTTTTAACATCCCTTCTCAGGAATTCCTCAGAATTTGGATGCTCGCGAACCAGAGATTGACCCATATCTATGAAAACTGGCTCCTGATTATAATACATTATGTTGTACTCGCTCAGGTCCGCATGCACCAAGTTTGCCTTTTGATAAAGCAGCTTAATATTTCTCACAACTTTTTCAAAAAATTGTTTAGGCCTTTTGACTTCTGCCTCGCGCAGCAGTGGAGCTGCAATACCATTTTTTCCAACGAATTCCATTATCAATATATTTCTCTCCGCAACCACAGGTTCAGGTACCCTCACTCCAGCTTGCAGAGCTCTATCCAGATTTCTGAATTCTTTCTTCGTCCAAGCAAACACTATATCTTTCTTGCTATGCTTTATTTTTTCAAATCTAGGATCACCGATTATGTAATCTTGCATTGCTTTGAAATCGCTTGTTGCGATTCGATAGATTTTCACTCCAAGTTCTCTTCCATCTCTACCTATAGCGTGAAAAATATTTGCCTCCTTACCTGTGGCTATCGCTCCCCCCATGGCTTTAATTATGCCCTTATTTGCAAGTTTATATAACCCAAGAAGTGTTTGAGTGTCGAATACATCTCCCCATACTTTAAGGTCTTCCAAGCCTTTTATTTTGCTGCGCTGTATATCGAGTTTTTGCTCGATTTGCTTTAGCTTCTTGTCTGTTTTTTGAACATCAAACACTTTCTTACCCTTTCAAATATCCATTTCGCTCAAGCCAGGCAACCTGGAGCTCTGTATATCGCCAGACGATATCTGCTTTATCTCTTTGAAAGCTCCAGGGTAGAACGATGACAACATCGCCTTCCTTGATCCAGATTTTCTTTTTAAGCTTTCCAGGTATTCGACAAAGCCTAGTCACGCCATCCAAGCATCTAACCCTAACGTGATTGGCGCCCAGCATATTTTCCACAACGCCCAGCACTTCTCCCTGCTCTCTTCTTGGGATGCGCACTCTCGTAATAACTTCTCCTTTATGCTCTACTGCTTCATTCTTCAGGCTATCACCTCTTTTCTATTTTTGAGTATCATTTGGACTAGATAGTTTTAATGCTTTCGCTTCCTAGATTAGCATTCGCGTGGTCTGCCACGATAATCTAACGCAATTTGGAAACTTACCATTTTTTAAGCATTCAGCTAGAAATCGCTTAGTCTTCAAATCCGCTGGATAACCACTTCCAATCTGTTTTCCCAGCTTATATTCCAGTTCTCTCAAACGCTTATCTCTTTTTACCTTTGCCAAAATAGAGGCTGCTCCCACTATGAGATATTTCTCATCGGCTTTATGCTCCGCTAGGATTTCTATATTGCTCACTTTTTTCTGAAGATTTCGTGCAAATCTGCTTGAGCTAACATCGGCTGCATCAACGATTGCTTTGCTGCAATTCAACTGCTTTAAAACGCTGGAGAAGCAAAGTACCATTATCTCATTCATTGTCATTGTTTTCCTGAGCTCATCTATTTGCTTAGCGCTAACCTCATATTCACAATGCTGAAACCTCTTTTTAATTTCCGTTGCAATTTGCTCCCTTTTCTTCGGGTAGAGCTTCTTCGAGTCTTTCACACCAAGGCTTTTTAAAATCGATAGCTCTCTTTCCTCTATTACCACTGCTCCTATTACCATTGGCCCAACCACTGAGCCTTTGCCTGCTTCATCCAGTCCAGCGATCAACATTGCATTAATAAATTGCTAGAGCTATTATTTGAAACCTTGCCCTGTTTATTTTTAAAATTTTTGTAAAAAAGTATCGATAATTTTTAATAGATTGAGGGAGAAAATAATAAAATTGTGCTTGATGTTAAGTTTGAAAAAAACTCTTTAATGATTTTTGACACCGATGAGAAAAAAATGCTTGCTATCTGGGTCGATGATTACGAGGTCTCAAACCAGCGATATAAATTTCGATTTCCAGTGGATAGAATAATAGCAGTTAGATGCAGAAAAATGCAATTCAATGCTTTTGTACTCTTCGTCAGAAGAGCTGGAGATTATGAGCTTTTAAAGGAGATAACACGCAGTGGAGTTTTTGAGTTCAATAGAGATGGATACATTCTGGAGATAAGTGCTCATTTAAAGGTATATATCTTCGTGCAAGCGGCAATGAGGGTTATTTTTGATGAATCGAAGATTTCATTTGAATTTGATTCAAAAACTGACGCTATAATAGGCATGCGTTCATACAGCAGGAAACCGCAAGCTAGGATTCAAATTACAAAGGATTTGAAGGAAATAGCTAGAGCGATTTCACAGCTATCCTCGGCAATAAAAATCGATAACTGTGAAAGGACATATCCAACGCTTAGGGGTCATCCCCCTTTAATAGATTTTTCCAAGAAAGCAGAAGTTCCTGAGCTTAGAAAGTTCAAAAGTGGAGTAGAGATTTATGTTCCATTGAAGCTTGAATATATGTATGCAGCAGCCCCGTTAGTTTATTATCTGCTTGCGGATTTAAAAATTGGTAAACCTAGGATTGAATGTGAAAATGGCTTCTGCCTTATGCTGCCGAAGTTCCCGGAGTTCGAGAATAGAGTAAGTGAAATTCTGCAGCAGGTTTTCTTCCTAGATTGCTTGGTTAGAACCGCTGGATTATATAGGATCAAGCTGGAGGAGGCGCGAGCTTTAGAAGCTTTGGATCTGGATGCAAAAGAGCTTTATAACAAGCAGATTCAAGAGCAGCTGAGCATATACCTAGAGATACCTTGGGAGAGAATCAAAGAATTCATGCCACCTTGGCATCTTTCAACATATGTGGAGCCTTCGCCTAGTAGAGTGAGGGCACTGCCATTCTTGCTCAATGAACTTTCATTAATCTTCATGCCTCGAGCCAGAGAGGTCGCTGAGAGGGAAATAATAAGCTACTCGCTCAAGGATTTCTTCAGATCCGGGGTAGAGGCTGAGGCAGCTCGTGTGCTTGTGATGCCTGTGCTGAAGAATACTCAAAATCATGCTTGGCTTTCTTCTAAGACACCTGTGGATGTGGTTAAGGCTGAAGAGATTGCTTTTTTGAATCAGCTAAGATACGTTGGAAAGGAAAAAGATCATATAGAGGTCTCCCTGATTTTGAATGACGAGAAAATGAGTGAGGAGCAAGCAAATGTTGCACGCATTTACAAGCAGAGGGATGATGTGCCGCTTGAGACAGATATATTTCAAATGGTGAGTAGAGAGGAGTTAAAGGAGATCTTCGCCGCTGGCTATGATATGGTGCATTACATTGGCCACTGCGATGCTGAAGGATTTGCTTGCTCCGATGGAAATCTGCACGCTTCGGATCTTGAAGTCAATAATACGCCTGCTTTCTTCTTGAATGCCTGCAGAAGCTATGAAGAGGGCATCGAGCTTATTAAAAGCGGCTCGGTTTGCGGTGTGGTAACTTTATTCAAAGTTTTAAATAAAGAAGCACTGGAAATTGGCTATACTTTTGCAAGGCTTTTAAGCTGCGGCTTTCCAGTTTGCGATGCAGTGGCTCTTGCGCGGAGACGATCGCTGTATGGTAGAGATTACCTTGTGCTGGGAAATGGAATGTATGTGCTTATGCAGGGGCAAAATTTCAATGTGCCCTTCATTTGGGAGCTTAAAAAGGAGAGTAGTAATAAATATACCATATCGGTTAGAATTTTTGAGTATGGAAACATGGGCGGTACTTTTGTTTCTTTCTTCGAGAATGGCGATGTATTTCATTTATCCCACGGTGAGTTTTCATATAGAAATAAAAGCTTGGGAGAGCTTTTAAGGATAATGAAAATGCTGCAGTTCCCCATTTTATTTGAAGGTAAATTTTTATGGTCGGATGATGTGCTTAAAAATCCAAGATTAATAATTTAAATTAAAAAATAAAAATATTTTTTATGGCCCGCGGAATGTGCCATATGCTGATACTGCTTCGGTTGCGATTGTTAGCATTAATAGTCCGAGTAAAAGTGCTGTGGTCCTAGGATCTTTGACAATGCTCAGCCAGTAAAGAAGCCTCTCCCTCATTACTATCACCTCCTATCTATCCCTTTTTTTGAATTCATCATTATTATTATGATAATTATTATGATGTTGTTATTATGATTTATATAAAAGTTTCGATTTAATATTAAAATAAAGATTAGAATCAAAAAATTTTGAATTTTTCATTAAGAAAATTTTGATATAATATTTTAAATACGTGGATGGGAAAAAAACTATTAAATGGCTCTAACTAATTTAAAATAATATGAGCAAGGTATTCCTAGGCAGACTGCAGCTTTACTGGTGCATACAATGCAATTTACCATTACTCGTAGAAAAATGCGGTAAATGCAGCTCCAGTGCTGTGAAAGTGGATATCACACCACCTGGCGATGTGCGCCCGGCATTTGAATTTGATTTAAATTTGATAAGAAAAATCGTTGAAAGAGACTTCGGAGACGCAAGTCTGATTCCAAGCGATAAATTGGTGGTGCTCAACAAGGTGCCATCTGAGGATAGAATGGATGAAATAATCCTCGATGGCAAAGTCATAGGCTCGCTTCGATATGAACCTTTGAAACTGGACTGGGTATTCCTCCCGAGATTGAGCGCTGCTTACAGGATGAATATCAAGCGGAGATATGTAAGCGTGGATAAAGGTGCCATTCAATCTATATTGAAAGGTGCAAACGTGCTAGGTCCAGGAGTTGTGGATGCGGACTCTGCTATAAATCCAGGGGATGAAGTGATTGTATTCGGCGAACATAAGCCAATAGCAGTTGGCAGAGCGCGAATGAGCGGCAGGGAAATGCTTGAGAAAAAGCGAGGAATTGCTGTGAAAACAAGATGGAGCAGCTTAGAGGAGGAAAAAATTCTGCCAGGAGGACAAAGCTGGAGTGATGCAGTTGAAGCGAATAAGCAAGTGATTGCAAGCTACGAAGGTGAGGCAATAGCTTTTATAAAAAATGTAGTGCAAAATACAAAGAGACCTGTCACAGTTTCCTACTCAGGAGGTAAAGATAGCCTTGTTACCCTGCTGCTGGTTAAAAAGGCCATCGAGAGATTTGATGTGCTCTTCGTGGACACAGGCTTGGAATTCGAAGAAACTAAGTTAAATGTTCTTGCCAATGTAGCTAAATATGGCTTAAACTTACTTCAAGACTCAGCTGGCGATGCATTTTGGGCGAATCTTGAGCATTACGGCCCTCCATCGGTAGAGGCAAGATGGTGCTGCAAGGTCTGCAAGCTTGCAAAAATTACTCAGCTTATAGAGCAGAGCTATCCAGAGGGCTGTCTCACCTTCATAGGTCAGAGGAAATATGAATCAGAGATAAGATCAAGAAGCCAGCGAATTTGGAAGAACCCTTGGGTTGGAAATCAAATCTCAGCTTCCCCCATTCAAAACTGGACGGCGCTTCACATCTGGCTATATATATTCCGTGAGAAAGCTGAGTACAACTCACTCTATGAAAAAGGCTTCGATAGAATTGGATGCTGGCTATGTCCAGCTTCAAGTCTGGCCGAATTTGAAAGGATAAAAGAAATAATCCCTGAGTTATGGCAAAGATGGATGGATTATTTAAAGGAATACTCTAGAAAAATGAGCTTGCCTGAAGAATGGATAAAATATGGCTTCTGGAGATGGAGAAAATATCCACCTGCGCAGCGGAAATTGATGGCTGAACTTGGAATAAACTTTGAGATGGCTGAGAGAGAACAGAGAGCGCCTGAGTTTAAAATGGTCTCAGGCTACAGCCCGTGCGCTGCTGATGGAGGGATATCTGCAGAGGGAGGCTTTGGCATACCTCTCAATCTAGAGAGGGTAGGCAGCATGCTCAAAGCAATTGGAGTACCTAGGAAGGCTGAGGGAGTGGTGTATCTTTCGCTGAACAACTCTACTTTAACAATCTATGCAAACGGCACGATTACGGTTAGAAGCAAGGATAAGCAAGCTGCCTTGGAACTTATGGAAAAAACAAGGAAATCAATATTGAGAGTGCTGAAGTGCAGCAAATGCGGGATATGCGAGGCAAATTGCAGTGAAAAGGCCATAAAAATAAATGAAGAAGTGGAGATATTAAACCACTGCAGGCACTGCGGAAGATGTATAGAAAACTGCCCTGCGGTGAAATATGGGTGAAGCTATGAGCTTGATAGCAATCGTAGACTACGGCGTTGGTAATTTACGCAGCGCGCAGAAAGCATTTGAATATGCGGGTGCAGAGGTGGTGATCACAAAGGAGCCTGCAATTATTGAGAGGGCTGCCGGTATCGTGCTGCCTGGAGTGGGGGCGTTTAAAAGCGGCATGAAGCAAATTGCTGCATTGAAGCCTTTAATACTCGAAAGCGTGAGAGGTGGAAAACCGCTGCTTGGAATCTGCCTGGGAATGCAAATGCTATTCACCGAGAGTGAAGAAGGAGGCTTAAGTAAAGGCCTTGATTTAATTCCAGGTAGAGTTGTCAAATTCAAATGCCCTGAATTAAAAATCCCTCACATGGGCTGGAATAAGCTGAATATCAAACAAAAGCATGCTTTTCTCAAGGACTTAGAAAACCTTTATGTCTACTTTGTACATTCCTACTACGCTATAGCTCCCAGAGAATTTGTAGTTGCAACCGCGCACTATGGAATTGAATTCACAGCGATAGCTGCTCGCGATAATATCATTGGCACTCAATTCCACCCTGAGAAAAGCGGCATAGCTGGGTTGAAGATGATCAAAAACTTTGTGGAGATGTGCTGAAGCTTTTAATATAAGCTTAATAGCCATAAAGCTTTGAATATTTATAATTTAAATAATCTAGATAGTGTTTAGGTGAGAGCTCTTCACCTGCGACCTTCTTTAAAAGATCTAGCGGGTCAAAAAGGTTTCCATAGCTATAGATATTTTTAATGAGCCAGTTCTTCACGCTGTGAAAATTGCCCATTGCAATTTGCTCCCGCCAGTCTGGCAGGTCTTTTTCAAGCTTGCTTAAAATCTGCCCACTATAAAGGTTACCTAGAGCATAGGAGGGGAAGTATCCAAAGTGTCCACTTGCCCAGTGGATATCCTGCATTACTCCCTCAGCATCGTTTTCAATTTTCAAGCCCAGATAATCCAAGTATTTCTCATTCCAAACCTCCGGCAATTCAGATATCTTAATTTTATCAGCAAATAAATCAAGTTCAATTTCAAAGCGTATGATGATGTGAAGGGAGTAAGTAACTTCATCAGCCTCGATGCGTATTTTAGAGCACTTAACTTGATTTATTGCGTGAAGGAAGCCTTCCAAGTCTATGTTTGTGAAAGACTTGCCTGCAATTTCTTTCAGCTTTGGATAAAAGTATAGCCAAAATTCGCGTGACCTGCCAATTATATTTTCAAGAAATCTCGCTTGGGATTCTTGCAAGCCATAAGAGCAAGCTGTTCCAACTGGTTGGTAAATATATTCGGGATTTAAACCGTGTTCGTATAATGCGTGGCCTGCTTCGTGTAATATCGAGAAGATGGCGGAGGTGAATTTATCCTCATGGTAATGTGTTGTGATTCGCACGTCCTCGAAATAGCCGGTGGTGAAGGGATGCTCACTTTCATCAATTCTACCCCAGGCCTTGCTTGATTCAATATCATATTCTAAAAACTTAGCTAGAGACCGCGCGATCTCGCGCTGAACATCAATTGGAATTCTCAGCTTGAGAACAGCTGCATCTGGCTGCTTAGGCGCTGCTATGCATTTTTCAGCTATGGAGAGCAATTCTTGCTTGATGCTTTGAAAAATTTTTTTTAGAAATTTAGAGGTTACCTTCGGCTCGTATAGATCTAAAAGAGCGTCATAAGGAGTTGCAGTTCCCTTGACTTCCATTAAGATATAAGCAGCTTGTTTTCTTAATTCAAAAAGTCTTTCCAATTCTGGTTTAAGCGTCGCGAAGTTTTCACTTGCTTTAGCTTTTCTCCAGATATCAATTGTAATCGCTCTTTGCTTCGCAGTTTCCAGCACGAGTTTCTCAGGGAGCTTAGATTGCTCTTCATAGCTTTTTTTGATCAGGTAAACATTTCTTCTTTGAAGCTCGCTTAGAGTTTGATGTTCGATTTGCTGCAGTAAAGTTCCAATCTCAGGATCGGTTGCAATCTTATGCTGAATTCGGCTAAGCGTGGCTAATTGCTCGCTCCGCAAATTTATACCACTTGGAGGCATCTTGGTTTCTAAGTCCCACTGCAGCAGAGATATTGTTGATTGAAGTATTGCTATTTCTCTAGCTCTAGCTAGAAGTTTTTCATAACAATTCATTTCCATACAGTTTTACCTTTTCACGAGTATTTTTTTCCCTCGTTCTAGGGCTTCTTGTACAACAATGCTTTTATTAAGCCTTTCAAGTTCATCTTTTGTGAAACCAAAGGCTTCGATCATTACGCTATGTCTCCAGTATTTTTGAAGAATTAAAACTCTCTTTTCAAATGGCATGCCCTTAAAATCCTCTGAAACCACTATCAGATCTATATCGCTATCCCTTAACCTATCACCGTAAACGGTTGAGCCGAATAATACTGCAAAGTCAATTTTAATGGGCAAACTCTTCAGATACTGCTTTACTTTTCTCTGGATATAAATTTCTGAAAGCATTCGAAAACCCTCTTGGTCTTAGTTAAGCACTCCATCGCAAAGCTCTTCGTTATCAATTCACCAGGCAGGCCCATCGCGATATCTGGATATCGCGTGATGAAATAATAGGGGGATATAAGTGAAAGAAAGTCTTTGAGTTCTTCATCCAAGGCAACGTGTTTCTCTAGGGGTTT
>JBBIOZ010000062.1:0-9581 GCA_037443105.1 Methanocellales archaeon | reverse complement strand
GAATTATTTATACCGCGTTAAATTTTTATTTTTTACGGTGCCAGAGATGCAAAAAACTTATGATAAAAAGTACCTCTGAACCGACCCCGCTATGAATGGCGAGGGGCGAATATTGGAGCTGCGCCCCCTATGAAGCAAAGCGCCAAGCGCTGTGCTTGCGCTGTTGCCTCAATATAAAAGCCTATATTCTCTGCGGTCACGCGCCAGAACCGATTCGTAGAAATATCCATCGCTCCAGAAAGATGCACTATTTCGTGGTCGTTGAACACTTTCCTATCTACAGCGATTGGGACGATACTCGCCGCTTAAAAGCCAAAGGGTTCTCGCAACACTCTTTTAAAACAACACAAATCAAAAGCACGACTATGGCAAATTAGCATCCTTTCAAAATTAGCATACTTTTTTTATTTAGTCATTCATATTCAATAGTAGCGGGAGGCTTATCGGTTATATCATAATATACATCTCCAGCTATCTTTGAAATTTCCTCCCCTGTTTCTTGGAGATAGCTTAAGTCGATGTCCATAATACTTGCACTCATAGCATCTTTACTTCTTACCACCCTTATAGCAACAGGATAGCCTTCTCCTGAGACTAGTTTGAGCAATACTCTTGAGACCTCGGTTTCCACTGGGATTTCATTGCCAATTGCTTTAAGTGCTTTGAAGTCCACATCATCCAAGTCTAAATCAAGGCAAAGTGGATAGGTATACACACGCTTACCATTCCTAATCCCAGTTACCTTAGTCGAGAGGAGTTTAATTTTCCACTTACCTGCAATGTGCTTTTTAATTATCTTCTCAATTTTAATAGCGATATTCAATGGCACTTCATCTAAATCTTTTTTAAAAGTGGCTGTGAAGGCTTGAAAGGGAATTTGCTCGCCAGTTTCATCGAATACCACAGGTTTGCCATATTTCCTCTGCATATAGCTTGCAATTCTCTGCTCCAGAATATCATTCGCAACTTTCTCCACCTCAAGTCTATCCCTAGTAATTGCCCCTGGTACGCGAATAGAGAGCCCAGGACCTGGAAATGGCATCCTTAGATATACGTCTTCTTTCAATCCTAAAGCTTTTGCAACTTCTCTAACTTCGTGCTTGTAGAGTGCTGCTATTGGTTCAACGATTTTTTCAACTTCGAATTCAATTTGCACGTTATGCTGGCTTTTTATTCCACCATCAGTTTCAACTATATCTGGATAGATCGTGCCCTGGGTTATAACATTGCACCCATGCTGCTTCAAAAGTCTGTTGAAAACCTCGGAGTAAGCAGCTCTGAAGGCACGCCTTTTCTCCTCAGCATCTTCGATTCCTAAGACGCGGCTATAGAAAAACTCTCTCTCATCAACCAAGGAGAAATCCTCCATGTCTTTAAAAGCTTCTGCAACGATGCTTGGCTCCTCCCTGCCCTTGAATCTCCTCATAAACCCGGTATCGATGTGATCCGCGTATATCTTTACCCCCGCGAGGTGGAATAGCTTGGTAGTAACAGTGCTATCCACGCCGCCTGAAACAGCGCTTTCCACCTTATCCTTTGCATCTACATATCTCTTTATAAATGCAATGGCTCCATCGATGAATCTCGAGGGCTCGCGAGAGGTAGGGTCTAGATATCTATAAACAGGCACCATGCAGCCACCTAAGCGGCTCTTTTCTCAAATGACTCTAGATATTCAATTGCGCGGATTAAGCCCATGGCATCTTTCTTTAGCCTCATTACCCTTTGCACATTCTCAGGCTTGGTTAGATCTTCGATGGCTTTAAGCTCTTCCTTCTTCCTTGCAACCTCTTTATAAAGCGCTCCCGCAAGCTGCCTAGTCGCTGCTAGTGTTTCTCTAGGGATTTTATCCTTGCGCAGCAATCTCCAGATTAGCTTACGCAATTCAATATCTTTGCCCCCAATGGTAACATAGTCCGGGACTCTAGCGCCAATGCCAGCTGTTTGCAGATCTAAAGCTGAGATCATCTTGGTGATATCCTTATAGGTAAGCGAGGGCGCTAGCTCGCGCGACATTTCCTTCATTATTTTTTGCACCCTCTCTTCAATCGGCTCGGCAACCACCATTTCCTCGCCTAAATCCTCAGGAGGGGTATATATCTTGCCTTTTACTCCTTTTCTAAGTATTGGTGAAACTCTAGCGGGAACTTCGACTTCTGGCTCGGTTAAAATTTTTTCAAATTCCTTCACAAATATCTCCTCTTCCTCCGCTCTAGGCATTTCAAAAATAGTTCTCGAGCCTAAGACTGTGAACTCTGAGGCAGCTATATACATTGGTTTCTCAGCGAGCTCATAAAGCATTGAAGCGGCGATTAATGCAAATGGACAAACATCGCGAGTGAGCATCTCATGTATGCCATTTTTTGCAAGCGCGCAGCCATCGATTTCAAAAACAAATCTATTTTCATCAAGTCTTCTAAATTCAACATAGTCAAAGAACTCCTTATTCTGCAGATGCTCAGCGAATTCTTTCATGCTATCCTCCAGCTTCTTGCTTCTATCGACTTTGAATCCCTCTCTGCGCAGAATCGGGGGAAGTTGAGCGATGCTCCCAATGTAAATTCTTCCCTCCAGATCTTCAACCATGTTGTAATGCGACCATACCACGCCGTAGAAGGCGCTGTGCAGAAGAGTGGCTATTTCCAGAGGCGTTGCCTTATCCTCCTCTTTTTCCTTTTTCTCCTCTTTCTTCTTCTCCATCTAAATGCACTTCCTCTTCTTGATTCCAGTAAATAACCTTAATACGCTGGCATTATTTATAACTTGATGTTTTAAACCAAGTTTTCCTGCATTTGCAATCACAGGAAGAAAAAAGTCATATCACTCTCACGGTTTCAAGATTCATCGGCGCTCTTGTCTCTATCTTGAATTTCTTGTAGATTGAACTTGCAAGATCCATGCATTTGGTATTATCGCCGTGAGAGGTAATGATGCGCTCCGGCCTAGGACTCAATCTGCGCACATATTCCATGAGCTGCGCTCTATCAGAGTGACCCGAGAAGCCGTCGACAGTTTCAACTTGAAGATTTATCTTCATCACGCTGGTTTTACCATCCACCGAGATCGGCAGCTCAGTCCAGCCTTTTTGAATCCTTCTGCCAAGTGTTCCCTCAGCTTGATAGCCCACGAAGATCAAGCTGCACTTTGGATCAGAGCCAAGAGCTTTAAGATAATCCATTATTGGACCTCCATTTAGCATGCCTGAGGTTGCAAGTATAACACTAGGCTCTCCATCAATAACCTTATCGCGAAGCGTGGGAGAATCTACCTGCTTAAAGCAGGATGCTAAGAAGGGATTCAGCCCTTGATGGAAAATTAAATCCCGGAGCTCATTATTCAAATACTCAGGATAGGTTGTATGAATCGCTGTTGCTTCCCAGATCATGCCATCTAAATAAATTGGAATGGGATCTATGAGGTTCTTTCTAATTGCCTCTTCCAAGACCAGCATTACTTCTTGGCTTCTCCCCACAGCAAATGCTGGAATTAAAACTTTGCCTCTCCGGGCAATGGTTTCACGCACGATTGCTTGCAGATGCCGCTCTGCATCTCTCCTAGATGGCTGAAAATCATGCGCTCCACCATAGGTTGCCTCCATCACGAGGGTTTCAAGTCGAGGAAATTCATGCGTAGCTGCATCAAATAAACGCGTGTTTTCAAACTTTAAATCGCCTGTGAAGGCAACGTTATAAAGCCCATCGCCGAGGTGGAAATGAGCAATCGCTGATCCTAAGATGTGACCTGAGTTGTGGAAGGTCAATCGTATATCCGGTGCTATATCCGTCACATCTCCATAATTCAATGTAATAGTATGCTTAAGTGCTTCTCTGATCATAGCTGAATCATATGGTGTTTTCCTCCCTTCGCGAGCAACTACATCTATGTAGTCGAGCTGAAGCAATGACATTAAATCTCGAGTGGGCGGTGTGGTATAAATTGGACCATCATAGCCATATTTCATAAGCAAGGGCACTAGACCAGCGTGGTCAAGGTGAGCGTGTGTTAATACCACTGCATCGATGCTTGAAATTGGGGATGTCTCAGGCACATATAAATATGGGGTTGCTCCATCCTCAGAACTCACATTGACGCCGCAGTCGATGAGCACTTTTGTTTCAGGAGTTGAAAGTAAGAATGATGTTCTGCCAACCTCTCGGCAGCCCCCCAGCGAGGTTATGCGAACCCATTTATCTTTATATATAATTGTGCGATGGATCTTCCGTCCGATCTGCCTTAAAATCGCTTTCCTAGAATCTTTCTCAGCCCTTAAGAACTGGCGGATGTTTTTAACGGTTGATGAAATAATCGGTGGAGATCTGACTACCTTCGGCGTCCACCCAATATGCTTGGTGATCTCGCGCAGCGTAGCTCCATGTCTGCCGATCACTAAACCAGGTTTCTCAGCTTCAATTACAACTTCACCTGTATCAGGGTCGAAAAAGTGATTGGTTATTCCTGCTTCAGCTGGCACTATTTCAGCGATCTTCTTAATCGCAGTTTCAGGGTCTGCTAATACTTTTGGATCTGGCCTGACAACTATTCGCTTTCTCAAGTCCTTAGCAAGCATTCTCACCATTTCGCCATTGTCAGCGAATTTTTTAGGATCCTCTGTATAGATCACTAATTCAGGCCCTTCAAATTCCAAGCCTGAGATCTTTACATCGCGTGGAAGCGTTGCCAATATCTTCTGCTTTATATCACTAAGTACATCTTCAACTGCCATATTCTTCCTACTAGCTTAAAATCTAAGTTTCATAGAGTTAAATGCAATTTTTCCATTCTTTTTTTGATTTCTTCATCATCTAAAACTTTATAGCCTTCTGGGGTGATTGTTACAACTTCTATTCCATTACCTGATGCTGCATCGCGCTTTATACTGGCAACGAGTGCTCTAATTGCGAGATCGATTCCTTCCTCCAAGCCAATGTTCCTTTTATAGCGATCTTCAAGCACTCCATATGCTATAGGCGAGCCGCTACCAGTTGCCACAATTTCTCTCTCCTCAATTGCACCGCCAAGCGGGTCTATGGAGTATAAAGAGGGTCCTTTTTTATCCAGTCCGCCAACTAAGAGTTGAACAAAGAAGGGATAGTAGCGCCAGGCATTCAATATATTAGAGAGCAAAGTTGCAATTGCCCCAACGGTCATTGATTCCTGCCGCCTCATTTTATATAACTTTGCTTCAACAGTCATCCATCTCACAAGGGTTTGTGCATCTCCCACAGCGCCAGCGGTTGTCATCGCTATGAAGTCATCTATTTGATAAATCTTCCTAGCTGCCTTCGTAGCTATGAAACTTCCCATTGTTGCACGCCGCTCTGCAGCAAACACCACGCCGTTTTCACAGATCAAACCAATGGTTGTTGTACCTTTATATTCCTCAGCCATTTTTTACTCCTCTAGGTGGTATTTAAAATCAGCTAAAATTCAAATTATAATAGGAATTTACGATATATAAACTTTTGCTTGTGGTACGCTGAGCAGGATATCTCCATTCTCAATAGGCTTAATCTCCTCCCTAAATCTCTAAATCATTTCCAAATAGCAGAAATCTCCATCCCGAGATAGACGAGCTAAATGAAAGCTTCAAGTGGAGCAATATCCCAAACTGCAATAGCTGTTCTCTCACGCTCAACAAAAATTCCTATCTAACAACTCACAATACTCCAAGAACTAAGGTGTTCAATTTCCATCCCCAAATGTAACCTTAGATTTTATAAAAAAAGTTAACACCATTTGGTACGCTGTCAAGCTATTCAACTATTCCCGGAACAGGACCTTTTTTCTCCACTGAGGGCTTCTTCTCTTTCTCCGCTTTCTTTTCCACCGGTCCCAAGAGTTCTTCGATGGTTTTTGGTCCATATTCCACGATCTTCAAATTGATCTGCCCTGTTTCTAAAGTGACCTCTCTGCCTCTCAAGCCCTTGCGATCTCTCCTCCCCTTTTGCTTGGGATGATAGCCTGTTCCACCTGTAAGCAGCACGCTATATCTCCTTCCCCCTGGGAGGTCTTTCCTCATCGGAAGCCCATCTCTATCTGAGCCCCCTGTTATAATTAGCTTATAGCCAGCTAAGCCAAGTGCCTCTCCATCTATCTCGCTGCCAATTTGCTTGCCAATGAACTTGGTGGCTTTTGCACCTGAAACTTCAACCTGCCTTGCTTTACCTGTTTTTGGGTCTGAAATTACGACTCTGTATTCCACCATGGATTGCCCTCCAGAGCCTTCAATTAGTTTTAATTAGGCTTGTTTTATTTATATTTATTAGTATAAGAAGACTGCGCTGCACCCTCAGAGCCTATTTCGCATTGATAGCTTTTTCCGCGGCATATTACTATGCTACGCTTTTTTTATGCTTGAAAGATACATCTTCTGGAGGCATTGAGCATGGAAGATGCGATATACATGGCATTGGAATAATTGGATTGCATCTGCAATAGTTTTATATTTTAATTTTACAATTTCAACAAACGATGAATTTGGTGAAAAAAGACATAATATCCATGCGCGATTTTTCAAAAGATGAAATAGACTTAATTCTCGAAAAAGCTGTGGAGATGGAGCCATTTGCCAAGGGCAAGAAATCCAGCGTTTTAGAGGGAAAAATCCTTGCCATGCTCTTCTACGAGCCGAGCACTCGAACAAGGTTATCCTTTGAAACAGCGATGAAACGCTTAGGCGGAGATACCATTGATATGATTTCCACCGAGGCAAGTTCAGCGGCAAAAGGGGAAACACTTGCTGATACCATACGCGTTGTAGAGGGCTATGCAGATGCAATTTTACTTCGCCACCCTAAAGAGGGGGCAGCTAGAATGGCAGCTGATTTTTCTTCCATCCCAGTGATTAATGCAGGCGATGGCGCTGGACATCATCCAACTCAAACATTGCTTGATCTATACACCATAAAGAGGGAGAGCAATTTAAAGAATTTGAGCATTGCACTCGTAGGCGATTTGAAATACGGTAGAACAGTTCACTCCCTAGCTTATGCTCTAGCTCTATACGGTGCAAAGATTGTTTTGGTATCCCCGGAGCAGCTTAAAATGCCTGAGAGTATAAAAAACGATTTAATCCATTTAGGCGTGGATTTAACTGAAGCCCAAGAGTTGTCTGATGTAATAGAACAAGTGGATGTACTTTATATGACTAGGATTCAAAAAGAGCGCTTCCCTGATCCAAATGAATATCAAAAAGTCGCTGGCACCTACCGCGTAACTCTAGAGCTTTTAAAAAAAGCCAAGGAGAACCTGATCATAATGCATCCCCTCCCAAGAATCGATGAAATTGCTCCAGAGGTGGATGGGACTAAATATGCAAAGTACTTCAAGCAGAGTTTTTATGGCATACCTGTTCGAATGGCAATCTTATCCCTGGTGATGGAATGAAGGAAAGTGAAAGAGAGTTCAGAGTCCGGCCAATTAAAAATGGCACGGTGATCGACCATATTCCAGCTGGTCAAGCATTGAATGTGCTTAAAATTCTAGGCGTAACTAGCAGCACCATTCCCAGAGATACGATTATAAGCGTTGTTATGAATGTACCATCTCACGCGATTGGAAGAAAAGATATTGTAAAGGTGGAAAATCGCGAGCTTAAGCCTGAGGAAGTAGATAAAATCTCGCTAATTGCACCTACAGCAACGATCAATATAATTAGAAATTTCGAGGTCAGCAAGAAATATAAAGTCTCTCTTCCGGAGCAAATCGAGGGAATAGTGAGATGTGCAAATCCAAGCTGCATCTCCAATACCCTTGAGCCTCTTCGCTCGAAATTCATAGTTGAAAAGCGTGAGGGTCGCAGGCAGCTGCGATGTTTATACTGTGAACGCGTGATAGTTGAGAACATCGCTGAGCATCTTCTATAGGGGATCAAATATGGGAATATCTTCGAGCGAGATCCTTAAAAAAGTTCTAGCTGGAGATCTCAGCTTCCACGGGATTGATCAATATGTTGATGTTAAGCAAGCCATAGAGCTGAGGCGCAGAGCTCTGGAGCAGATAAGAAGCATAAAGCTAGAGAATATTAAGCAATATACTATAGATCCTGAGGCTGCAAGTAGATATAATATTGAAAATATGATTGGCGCAGTGCAGGTACCCTTAGGTATCGCTGGGCCGCTTTTGATTAAGGGTGAATATGCAAAGGGCAGTTTTTACATACCGCTTGCAACCACCGAGGGAGCTCTGGTTGCTTCAGTGAATAGAGGCTGCAGTGCAATTACCGCAAGCGGTGGTGCCGCTGTAAAGGTCTTGCTTGATCGCATGACTAGAGCGCCGGTTTTCAAAGCTGTTTCAATCGCTGAGGCGGTAAAATTGATGCAATGGATTAAGGATAATTTTGAGGAATTGCAAAGCGAGGTAAAGAAGAGCACTCGCCACGGTGAGCTTCTTCATATTGATCCATTTGCAGTTGGGAGATATGTTTACTTAAGAATGGCCTATGACACCAAGGATGCAATGGGTATGAACATGGTTACCATTGCAACTGAAAGGCTTGCTAAAATGGTGGAGGAAAGAACCGGGGTTAGGTTAATTGCACTCTCTGGTAATATGTGCACCGATAAGAAGCCAGCCGCCATCAACTTTATCCTTGGAAGGGTGAAAAGCGTGGTGGCAGAAGCAGTGATAAAGCGAGAGTTGGTTGAAAAAACTTTGAAAACAACTCCAGAAGCTATAGTTGAGATAAATCAAGCCAAGCTTCTTGGCTCTGCAAGAGCAGGCTCATTTGGTTTTAATGCTCATTTTGCAAATATAATAGCAGCCATCTTCATTGCAACAGGGCAGGATGCAGCGCAGGTTGTTGAAGGCGCAAATGGTATAACCATCACTCAGCTTTTGAATAAAGATCTATATATTTCTGTTACAGTTCCCTCGCTTGAGATTGGTACTGTAGGCGGTGGAACTAGAGTGGAGACCCAGCGTGAGTGCCTGCAAATATTAGGAGTGCAGGGAAGCGGATCGCCGCCGGGTTTAAATGCTAAGAAATTTGCTGAGATAATAGCTTGTGCCATATTAGCTGGGGAGCTATCGCTTTTAAGTGCACATGCAAGCGGGCATCTCACTGTGGCACATAAAATGAAGCGATGAAAAAAATTATTTCCTCAAGGCTTCGATCATTTCCTCCACTGGCATGTCAGTGGTCATAAGTGGAAGGCGTTCTATTTCAGCAATCTGCCTTGCTATTGGATCCACCTTTGACCCTGCTAATCCATGCAGTACAACTGCACCGGGCTTTAAATTTGCAACTCTAATCGCCACCAGAGGAGACCTGCCTGTTGATACTCTAGTGAAGATGAGCGCTCGCTCGGTACTCCAGCCATATAAGCGATAGAATTCATTGGAGTTTAACTCAAGTATTGCTCTCAAGCTATCAATGATAGTATATCCATTTATTGTTTTATTGAACTCCCCTGTGATTTTTGTGGCTTTGATTGCCTTCACAAATTCATCCAGAGGCATGGGAGAGGAATATTCATGAATATCGTAGACAACATCTAGCTTAAATCCCGAGCGCAGTATATTTTCATATGCTTGAATTTTCTTGCCGCCGTTCTGCTCATCAATCTTCAAAAGAGCATCCA
>JBBIOZ010000061.1:0-9623 GCA_037443105.1 Methanocellales archaeon | reverse complement strand
TTTGCTATTGTCATTCTGCCATCTATCGATAGATTTTTAATCGCTGACCCAGCGAACTCGCAGGCTTTATAATTGGCTCCGTTTGCTCCAATATCGCCTATTATATGCAGGATTATATCCTTGGGGTAAACGCGCTCAGGAAGCTTGCCATTTATCTCCAGTTTCATAGTTTCAGGTACCTTGAACCATAAACTACCGCTTGCAAGCACAGCTGCCATATCGGTCGATCCCACGCCTGTTGAAAATGCCCCCAGAGCTCCATAAGTGCAGGTGTGAGAGTCAGCTCCGACTATTAATTCTCCCGGTTTAACATGCCCCTTCTCAGGCATCACAGCGTGGCATATGCCCTCGAATATATCATAGTTGAGAATGCCCTGCTCGAGAGCAAACTTCCTGAGCAATATGTGATTTCTTGCTGCTTCAAGTGAATCAGCCGGTACTTGATGGTCAAATAAAATGATGATCTTACTTGCATCCCATACCTTCCCATTTTTACCTGCAATTTCATAGAAGCCTTTGACCGCAAGCGGCCCTGTTATATCATGCATCATCGCTTTATCCACTTTTGCAAGTACAAATTCACCTGCGACTACGTGCCTGCCGCTTGCCCTTGAGAAGATTTTTTCTGAAATTGTTTGAGCCTGCATATGAAGTAAAATTATAAGCAAAATAGATAAAACTATTGGGAAACTTGGAGATTGGGGAAAAAGCAATTCTTCCAATCTCCAAGTGAATGATAGGGGGAGACCCAATTATTAATAGCTTGAAGTAATATAAAAAAATTGCGTTAAGCTATTTTCCTGTCTTTGCTTGAACTCTGGCAGCGAACTTCGCTTTGTCTACGATGAAGCGCTCGTGCACCGCTTCGCCAATCTTTTCAACTTCATCAAAAACTTCAACCTTAAAGACCAGTTTCCTCCCTTCAATAGCTTCAAGCTTAGCTCTAGCAGTAACCCTCATACCTAAAGGAGTGGGAGCAAGGTGCTTAACATTCATCATAGTGCCCACGGTTCCCTTTCCCTCATTTAGATGAGGCTGAACCGCGTCATTGCAGGTGTGCTCGATGAGTGCCACCATGTAAGCGGTTGCAAATGCATCAGGGGTACCACTTACTAGTTTCGATGCCAGCATATCTGAAGTAACCACATAGCTCTTCTCATAGACTAATCCAACTTCCAGTGCCATATGACTCACTGCATTTACATTCTTCTAATTGGTTTATAACTTTTTATGCTGCAAGAGTGCTTGAAATCGCAACCTCCACAATTTCTAGGATGGGTTTTGCATCCGCGATGAAGTGCAAATGATCCAGCTGTCTTCGCTCCTGCAAGTTTATAAATCTGCTTTTGGCATTCCCCTATAAAGCTCGTATTATAACCTAGGATATCGCTTCTCCCTGCCCAGTATGCATTTTCAATACCGGATTTTTGAGCTATCTCCACAGCTGCTTCAAGGAGCTCAAGCGATGCACCTCTATGCTTATCTAAAATGAAATTCGGTCTAAAGGCTAAGAAGCAAACTGGGAGAGAGGGATCAAGCGAGGCTATGAATCGGCATATATCGCTGATCTCCTCCTTGTCAACAATATCTGGAATAACTAGGATGCGAAATTCCCATAGCTTTGCTCTAGCAAATCTTGCAATATATTCAGCATTTCTCAGCACTGGCTCAGCCGGTGCACCAGTAAGCGCTCTATGAACCTCTTCATTATAGGCCTTGATGTCGTAGGTAATGGAGGTTGTGAATTCAAGCATTCTCTTAAGCGATTCCTGGGTGAGAAAGCCATTTGTATCGAAATTAACCTTTGTACTTGGATCTATTTTTCTGGCTTCCTTCACGATTTCCTCTATATAGGGCAGATGAATCGTTGGCTCGCCACCGGAAAAGAAAATTCGATCTGCCTCTATCATTCTACCTGCAGGTGAGTTGATCATTGCAATTGCCTCGGCAGCGAGCATTTTAGGCTGCATATATCCAACTGGAAAGCTTTTTTGATCTGGATAATGGGCAATTTGATAATTCTGGCAGTTGAGGCAGCGGAAATTGCAGCCAGCGGTGAAAATGGTATAGCTCTGAGGGGGTGCAGGGTGAAGCTGGCAGGAGGCAACTATTGGTAGAGCCACGCGGCATACGCCAAGCTCGCCCTTAAGTCTATTTACACCACATTTCCACTCGCACAGCTTGCAATTCTCAAGTTCCCTGTACATTTTACTTACTCTTAATATCAAATTATATTTAGTATCAAATCATATATATTTACATAAAAAATCAGGATGGGAGCGATGACTCAAATTGCAGCTGCTAAAAAAGGCAAGATAACTGATGAAATGAAAAGCGTAGCCGCGATGGAGAGGCTCTCTCCAGAAGCCATAATGCGTGGCGTTGCAAAGGGATACATTGTAATTCCAAAGAATGTAGCTAGAAAGGAAGATGTAAAGCTCTGTGGAATTGGAGAGGGATTAAGAGTCAAAGTAAATGCAAACATTGGGACTTCGCCTGAGATTTGCGATGTTGATGTTGAGATCGCGAAAGCAAAAGCAGCCTTGGATGCAGGAACTGATACAATTATGGATTTAAGCACTGGAGGAGATTTGAATGAGATCAGAAGGATTCTACTGCAAGCTGCACCGATTCCCTTTGGCACAGTGCCAATTTATCAAGCAGCTATTGAGGCGCAGCGCACTCAAGGAGCTATCATCCATATGAGTGAGGATAATATTTTCAATGCAATTGAGGAGCAGGCTAAGGATGGCGTGGACTTCATAACAGTTCACTGCGGCGTTACAAAGGAGAGCTTGGATCGCCTTGTTCGCCAGAATCGATTACTTGGCGTGGTAAGCCGAGGCGGTACTTTTCTTGCAGCTTGGATGAAGCATAATGAGCGGGAGAATCCACTTTATGAGAATTTTGATTATCTCCTAGAAATTGCTAGAGAATACGACGTTACCCTCAGCCTCGGCGATGGCCTTAGACCAGGCTGTCTCTATGATGCCACCGATAGACCTCAAGTTCAAGAACTGCTTATACTTGGTGAGCTCGTTGAGCGCGCTAGGGATGCAGGGGTTCAAGCGATGGTGGAGGGACCAGGGCATCTGCCTCTTGATCAAGTGGATGTTAATGTAAAGCTTGAGAAAAGCATATGCAGAAATGCACCTTTTTATGTACTTGGACCTATTGTTACAGATATAGCTCCAGGCTACGATCACATCGTGGGTGCAATCGGAGGCGCCATTGCAGCAATCGCTGGAGCTGATTTTCTCTGCTATGTTACTCCAGCTGAACATATCGCATTGCCAAGCATTGAAGATGTAAGAGAAGGCGTGATTGTAACTCGAATTGCTGCACATATCGCAGATCTAGTGAGGCGCAGAGAGATCGCTGCTGAGTGGGACTTTGAAATGTCAAGAGCAAGAGCAGAGCTCAGATGGGAAAAGCAATTCAAGCTAGCCTTGGATCCTAAAAAGATTGAGAGAATAAGGAGAGAGAGAATGCCGAGAAAGGTTTCAGAGGTTTGCACGATGTGCGGCGAGTTCTGCGCCATAAAACTGCTCAGCAAATATTTCAAGGCACAGCACAGCTTATCTCCACTTGCTCCACATTTTGGACAGCGATCTGGCTTGCAAGTGCCTCGAGTTGCATAGGGACACTGCCCGGGTTTGCATTCGATATGCACAATATTCCCGCAAAGAGTACATTTAAACATTGGCATTTTTTTCACTTTAATTTAATTAAAATATATTTAATTTTAATTAATTAAAAACCTTTTGAGCTTGATTTTGGTTCACCGCACGCAAAGCATTCTTAGTGCTTTTTTCAGAGATGTAGCGCAGTTCTAGCAACCAGCGAGGCAATTTGTGAAAGATTTTGAGATGATTCGAAGCATCTATCACAAAGATTGAATATCTCACTATCAATAGGAAAAAATCTTTTATGTTAGGCCTCAATCATGCGCATATCTTTCCCTTTTAAATTTTTTTCTCTGAATCTAAATTCAAAAGAAGATAAAAAATAAAAATCTTTAGATTTCCTCCAGCATTGTTGTAAAGGCATCGTGATGCTCTTCTTCATCCTCGAATATTTCCTTGAAGATAAAGGCAGTGGTTATATCTCCTCGGTTTCCAACTTTGATCTCAGTCGATTTTTGTGGTTGGAGTTCCCGTTAAATACAAAGTCTCTCAGCGATTTTCTCCGCGTGCCCCATTTCTATAATCGCAGTTTTTTAAGATATCCCCACCGCCGCAGCCTTAACCTATATTTATCTCTTAACTTCCTTGCCTATCTTTCTACCGAATTCAAAGCACTGCTTCAGCTCGCTTTCGCCTGGAACCCATTGTATACGCAGCTCCTTATCAAGAATTTGAAAGCCTGCTTCTTCAAGGCGTTTGTTTGCAGCGCTTGGCGCTTCTCCACTCCAGCCATAGGATCCAAAGGCACCTGCTTTTTTACCCTTAAATCTCAAGCCTTTGATGTACTCAAGAAATCCAGCAACACTAGGATAAATAGCGTTGTTAATGGTAGGCGTTCCAATGAGCAGGGCTTTGGAGAACTTAATTTCTTTCACAATCTCGCTCCAGTCAGACTTTCTGAGGTGGAATAGCTGAACCAGCACGCCTTCGCTTGCGATACCTTCTGAGATTGCAATTGCCATTTTCTCGGTGCTGTGCCACATTGTATCAAAAGCTATTACGACTTTATCTCTATGCACTCCTTTGCCCCACTCGAGATATGCATTCACAATCTGCATTGGATTTTCTCGCCAGATAACTCCGTGACTAGGTGCGATGATCTTTGGAGCAATTCCTAGAGCTGTGATTTTTTCAACTGCTTTTGGAATTAAAGCTGAATATGGTTCAAGGATATTTGCATAGTATTTCGCCGCTTCCTCAAGGATGTCGATATCTTTAACTTCATCGTTGAATCGCTTTGAAGTTGCAATATGCTGCCCGAAGGCATCATTTGAAAGTAAAATTTGATCTTCAATGAGATAGCTCACCATGCTATCTGGCCAGTGGAGCATTGGTATTTCCACGAATTTCAAAGTTTTCCTGCCCAGCTTCAATTCATCGCCAGTTTTCACGATTTCAAAGTTCCATTCCTGCAAATAATGTCTTCTCAGCCCCTCTTTTCCCTTAGCAGTGCATACAACCTTTGCTTTCTCTGCAGCTTTTAAAACTTCTGGTAGCGAGCCTGAGTGGTCCATCTCAGCGTGGTTTGAAATCACATAGTCGATCTTCTCTGGATTGATGACATCCTTTATTCTAGCAATCAATTCACTTGCAAATTCATGCTTAACAGTATCCACAAGCGCAATTTTTTCATCTATGATTAAATAGGCATTATAGCTCGTTCCCCTAGGTGTTTTATACCCGTGGAAATCGCGAATGCTCCAGTCAATCGCTCCAACCCAGAATATTTCTTCAGCAATTTTTACAGCCTTCATATTTATCACTAGTAGTTTTCGCACAGCAGCTCGAAGTAGTTCTTGGGATGCCTGCAGTTGGGGCACTCCTCTGGAGCAGCTTTCCCTTCGTGTAAATATCCGCAGTTCCGGCACTTCCATTTTACTTCGCTTTCTTTCTTGAACACTGCATTTTTCTCCAAATTTGCCAGCAGTGCTCTATATCGCTTTTCATGATACTCTTCCACCTCTGCAACCTCTTTGAAGAACTTCGCGGCATCCTTAAATCCTTCTTTTAAGGCCACTTTTTCAAACTCAGGATACATCTCTGTCCACTCATAATGCTCTCCAGCTATAGCGCTCTGCAAGTTTTTGGCTGTATCAGCCCATTCACCCAGAAGTTTCCAGATCATTTTCGCATGCTCTTTTTCATGATCAGCTGTTTCTTCGAAAATCGCTGCTATCTGCTCAAAACCAGCTTCCCTAGCTATTTTAGCAAAATAGGTATACTTATTCCTAGCTTGGCTCTCCCCGGCAAATGCTTTCCATAGATTTTTCTCGGTTTCCGATCCTTTCTTCACCGGTTCAGGATCGGAAACAGTTACAGGGTCTTTCATTTTATTACACCTCTTTTTGTTATATCACAATATTTTTATACCAGCACATTTTTATATAGATTTCGTAAGAAAATGGGAAGAAAAATGAAAAAATTATCCGAAAATAGGATAATTGATGCTCTGGATATGAAAATCCTAAAGCTGCTTGAAGAGGATGGAAGAGCTTCATTTACTGAAATCGCTAGGAAGCTAAAGCTGAATGAATCTACCATTAGAAAAAGAATTTTGAGGCTGAAGGCAAAACAGGTGATTAAGAGATTTTCAATTGAAATAGATCCCTCTAAAATAGGCTTTAATACAGTTGCAGTCATCGGAATAGATGTGGAACCAATGAAGCTTTTGGAAGCTGCACAGAAAATTTGTGAACTCCCGGAGGCTAGGTATGTGGCTACTTCTACGGGGGATCATATGATCATCACTGAAATCTGGGCAAAAGATGGAAGGGCGCTAACAAGTTTAATTTCCAATCAAATTGGAAAAATAGAGGGCATAAAGAAAATCTGCCCAGCAATTATACTGGAGAAACTAAAGGGCTACTTGAATTAGAGGGCGCTTGAGATGCTGCTTAAAGTTATAGGCGAGGGAGAACCTGTAAAGCTATTCATCGGAGGAGTGCACGGCAGAGAGGGGGAGATCACCGAGAAGGTTTTCCTTCTGCTTTTAAACCAGAAATTAAAAGTAAACCAAGGCAAGCTTATACTCTGCAACTTAACTAAAGATGGGGAATATCTAAGCACTTTGAATAAAGCATATTATGAAAGTAAAACTGGGATGAAGCTGCTTGAAATGATACGCAGCTACAAGCCAAGCATATATGTGGAGCTGCATTCCTATTCCCCTGAGAACTATGAAAAGCTCATCGATCCGGAGCGAAGGCAAAAAATCGGTGTGCCTCCATTAATTGAGCTTGAGCAACGCATATTGATTGGATCAATTTCACCTTTGATTCGAACCAGCGAATTCAAGATAAATGACCTTTGCATCACGCTGGAGATCCCAAACGCAAGCCCTCCCCTTGATTTAGCTGCATCCCTGCTTGCTGAGATGGCTGCTAGAGATAAGAAAAGTATATTGAGAAGCATTGAAATGCGCTATCCAGCGCAGTACAAAATTATGGTTAAAAACTTCAGAGAATACTTCGGGATAAAATAAAGCTATCTCAGCAGTTCATTGAGCTTAACAAGCACCCCTGCTGCTTTAGCAACATCAATCAGCTTAATCCTCTCCTGCGAAGTATGACAGTACTGGAGCTTCCCAGGTCCCCATGCAACTGCTTCCCAGCCTGCTCTTTTAAGATTAATTGCATCCGTCCAAGAATACATCTCGCAATACTCCACCTTCAAGCCGCTCAATCTAAGGGCTTCTTCCAAATCTTGGAATGACTCCCCTTCAAATCCATCGTATGTTTCACCAGTCTCATACTCCCCATACTCTCTCAATATTGAATCTATTGCTTCCGCAATTTTTTCAGTTTTCAGCGAAGGTGGAAAGATGAAGCTTAAGCGAATATAGCATTCAGCCGGAATGGAATAGCAATCATCGCCTCCTTTTATTTCCATTACCGCCATTTTTCCAAGAAATCGAAGGCCCTTAATTTTATTCACCAATTCAACGGCTCTTTCAATCGCATTCAAACCATATTCTGGATAGGAAGCATGGGCAGATCTGCCTTCTACTTTAACTTTAAATTCTATGCCTCCATAATGACTTAGAGCTATCCTCAAATCCGTGGGCTCCATAACCAGCGCCCTTCCTTTATACTGCCGTGAGAATTCTTCACTTCCCCTTCCACCCTCCTCTTCATCTGAAAGTAACGCTACCCCGAAATTCAAATCCTCTATCTCTCCCAGAGCTTGCAGAATAGCTGCGACTGAGCCCTTTGCATCGCAAACACCAGTGCCATATGCATAGTTCCCGTCGAATCTATAGGCATAACTCCCAAGCGAGGTATCGATATGGGTAACAACCCAGAAATTGCTCGTACCTTCAATTATCACATTCTTAGTACCCTTACCCTCAATTTTATAATCCAGTCCCTTTTCTTGCAAGTAGCCTGTTATAAAGGAAATGATTCTATCTTCCCTTCCAGAGGGGGAGGGTATTTCCACCAGTTTTCTCAATAATTCAGCCAGTTCCATCTGCATTTAGTTTTTTAATCAGCGAATATAAAACTATAGCCTAGAGACATGGAAAATTCAGACTTAAAGATAGTCAATGCTAAAGCATCTGACCTGCAGAATTTCATTGAGGTCTATAGCTTAGCCTACAGAGGACTTGAGGAATATGCATATACTATGCCTCGCGATATAGAAAATTATTTCATGTGGCTGCTCAAGCGAGATCGAGAGGGATTTTTCAAAGCAACTTTAGCTGGAAGAGCAGTGGGATTTCTCGCATGCGATGCAAACTGGATAAGCTATGTCGAGGGAGCAGAGGTAGGCGAGATCCACGAGGTATTTGTTCATCCAGAATTCAGAGGCGTGGGAATAGGCAGAAAGCTAGTGGAGGTGGGGATAAATTATTCCAGACAGCGAGGGAGAAGAATTTGCGAACTCTGGGTTGGAGATAAAAATGAGGCAGCAAAAAAATTCTATACAAAACTTGGATTCAAAGAGATGGATAAATGGGGGAAGTGGATAAGAATGGTTAAAAGAATTTAATGTAAGGCAGATGTAGGGCTCAAAATATATTAACGCTATTTGGAGAAATCAACATAAAAGATTTAGCAATCTTCATTTCTATATGCAATTCCAATTATATAATACCCCAAGCGATTGAAGGGATACCTCCAGCGGAGCAAATTCTCAATTTTTGAAAAAAATCTCTGCTTATTTGAAAGCGAGCCGCTGGAGAATTTGAACTTGGGATAGATAAATAGCAGCAGGCACCCCAGCTGCAAATTTTTAAATTTAGCGCTGAGCAATTGCTTCAGTTCATCTGCAGAGTAATAATGAGTCCACACTTTATTGGTGTATTCACTCTTCCTAAGTGCAGTTAACAGCCACTTCCACTTAAGAGTGAAGAATGATTTAAGCCACCAAGTGAGATTCCAGCGATTTACCACGGTGAAAATAAAAACTCCATCTGGCTTAAGCACTCTAGCTATTTCATCATATGCCTGCTTATATTTTATAACGTGATTCAAAGCTCCAAATATAGAGATCACTGAGTTCACAGAGCAGGACTTAAATGGTAAAGCCTCTGCAGTTGCAATTAAAAAATCAGCACCTGCACCGCTTTTAGCTCGAGCTATTTTAACCATCTCGCTAGAAATATCAATTCCAACAGTGCGATAGCTGCGATTCGCAAGCAAAATCGAGTGCCTGCCTGTACCGCAGCCAATGTCAAGCACAATTTCTCTCACTTTTTTTAATAAAACTTCACTCTCGATACTATGCATATAGGCTAGCTCGGGATTTTGATATCGCTGGTCGTATTCCTTTGCCAGTTCATTGTAATATGCTATAATCTCTCCATAGTTAGACATTTTTTCCAATAACAGGTTGGAAAAAATTTATATTTTTTTCTCGTCAATGCTGCAGCATCTTCAAATTTATATAAAAGATTAAAAATGAATATGGAAATTGTTTACCTTATCTCTATCTTAT
>JBBIOZ010000060.1:0-9705 GCA_037443105.1 Methanocellales archaeon | reverse complement strand
AATTGCACGGTGGCAAAATCTGGGTTGAAAGCGAGGTTGGAAAAGGCTCCACCTTTTACTTCACCATTCCTAAAAAGCTGGTTAAGTAATATTGCCAGCTATGCAGCATCCCAGTATATTGCCATCGTAGTCAAAAACATAAACATCCGCACCTGTTTTTCGCGCTAGTTTCGCCGCTAGTTGGTTGAAAAATGTCTCTAGCTTTGACCTCTCCCCTTCCTCCTTAAGCAGTTCTACCAATTCTCTCACGCTATTGAACCTTAAATTATCAAAGTATTCCCAGGGCTGAATTTGCAGTAAATCGCAAATTTTAGCTGGCAGGCAAAATATTGCTTTATAATCAGCTCTGGATTTCTCAGCTGCATACAGCACATAGTCGCCTGCAACCACTATTTTCTCCTCAGGGAATCCAAGTTTTTCAACTGCAAATTTTTTGCTTGTTCTACCAGTACTTATGCCTACTCTATCTTTTATATCGCTGATCAAGAAGTCTATGACGTGCTTATAGGACTCTGAATATGGCTCGATGAAGCCTGTGGTTCCAAAAATTGGAATACCCCCCTCTATTCCCAGCTCAGGTAAAGAAGTTTTTTCCGCGACCTCTCTACCCTTGGGTACAAAGATCTCTATTTCCACCTCAGCTTTGCTATTTTTCAGGATATCCTTTAAATTATCCTCTATATTTTTTAAAACATGCGGGAATATATTCTTCTCGCCAACTTTAATTCCCAAGCCGCTTCTCTTCACCACTCCGATTCCATCGCCTGCTTTTATCACCAGCTTGTCAGAGTGCTTTGCCTTGGCACATATTAGCAAGCCATTGAAGGCATCCTTCCCATGGTCCCCTGAGTCAACTTCAACCCCTGCGATGCAATTTTCTCTATCTATATAAGCTACATTGAGCTCTGCTTTTATACCAATCGGCGTTATAACTTCCACTTTTTCACATTCCCTCCCCAGTAGTAGCAAAGCTGCTGCTTTTGCCGCTGCTGCAGCACACGTACCTGTGGTATACCCTCGCCTAAGAATCGCTCCATTCGGAAGTAGAATTATCCTTCCTTTTTTGATTTCGCTGCATAGAAACTCATAGCTTAAATTTCCCCTGCTCACAGCTAGCTTTAAAGTCTCCTCAGAATATTCTTTCCCTGATACCGGATCTACAGCGCTCATAATTATTTACTCAATTATTATAATTGTCATCAATTATTGCTCAACTGAATTATCTCATTAATTATAGCCACAGCTGAAGGTGTGCCTCCACGCTGGCCTTTTATAGCTATGCATGGTATATCTGTGCTCAAGATCTTTTCCTTGGATTCTGCGGCATTTATGAAACCAACTGGTGTTGCAATTATTAAAGCTGGTTTTACGCCGCTTTGAATGATCCTGTATAATTCCAAGCAAGCTGTTGGCGAGTTACCTATGACTGCAATATTTCCCTCCAGATATCTCTCGGCACACCTCATTCCTGCGGCTGACAGCGTTATGCCATCTCTATTTGAGATAGCTTTTGCCTCCTGGGTGTTTAAGAAGCATAGTACTTGTGATTTCAAGGATTCTTTTTTAATCCCGGTTCTAACCATTTCTATGTCGGTTATTATTGTTCTCCCACTTCTTATGCACTCCATCCCCCTTTCAACTGGGCTGTGTTTGAAAATAAGCAAATCCAATAGAGTGGGATCAGCGTTTGCAATTATAACTCTCTCGGCAACCTTTTGCTCCAAAGGGGATAGCCTTGATGCAGCGGTGGAGGTGCGAACTATTTTTTGAACTATGGCTCTGCTCTCCTGAGCTATATCGTAAGCTATTTTTTGAGCTTGCACGCTAAAGTTTTTATCAAGATCATACTTTCTATGGTATCCTCTGGGGGTTACCATTCGATTTCCAATTATCTTTGTTGAAGATGAACCGATGATGATGGTTGTTGACATATCAATGTTATAGTTCAGCATTCTATCCAGCGTGGTAATGGTAGCTTCGCAGTCAGCTCTCTCAGCATTTCTAACTATACCAACTATAGACTTGGGATTGCGATATTTCATGAAAATTGCATGCGCGCGCTCTAATTGCATCTTTCTAGTCTTGGAACTTGGATTGTATATCACCACAGCTATATCCAGCTTTGCCAGCTGTTCAACTTTACTCTCAATCTCGCTCCATGGAATTAAAAGATCGCTCAGGCTGATAACTGCAAAATCATTTGAAATAGGCGCTCCCAAGATCGAGGCAACCGCTGAGGCTGCTGTTACACCAGGTATAACTTCAACTTCGATGGCTGAGCCGCTTGAAACCTCCAAGATCAAACCCGCCATCCCATAAATTCCAGCATCCCCACCTGAGATTACCACTACATTTTCACGAGCTGAGAGCTCTATTGCTAGTTTGGCTCTTTCAACTTCGCTTCCCATTCTACCTTTTATCACTCTTGCTCGCGGCGGTATAATTTGCTTGATCTGCTCCACATATCTTTCATTTCCTATGATTACATCAGCATTTGAGATTCTCTCGACCGCTCTCTGCGTTAGCAAGTCTACTGGACCTGGGCCTATACCAACTATGTATAGCATTTCACCACCGAGAGAGTTATATCTGGAGTGAAAACTTTTTTATAGATCAATTCAAATTTCTGGCTATTTTTCTTAGCAGCCAATATTGCACACGGCTCAGCCACACCTTTTATTTTCAAAAACTCACGAGCAGCGCTTTTAGAGAGTGAATCATTTACGCTGTTTATCTCTTCAGGTCTGAAGGAGAATATGGGAATGTTTAGACTTTTGGAAGCTTTTTTCAACTCTTCATTCACTTTAAAATCTGCAGTGCACAGTCCCTTTAGAAATTTTAAATCAATTGCTAGTTCTTTCAAGCATGAGATAATTGCTGCTTCGATTTCCATTGAATTAACCTTATCGTGGAAACCTATGCCAATGTAAACCTCCACGCTCACTCCTCCGAGGTGGTTATCACAGGTTGAGCTGAAATTGCCTCTGCAATTATTTTAGAGAATCTATTGGCACCTCTATGTCCATTCAATACGCTGATCACATATCTACCTCGCCCATCTATGCATACCACCCATGGATCCCTTTCTTTCTCCACTGGATTAATAGATCTGATGAGAATTCCAAGTGGGAGCACTCCAACTATATTCCTCCCCTCTTGGAAGTGTTTTTTGATTTCCTTAGAAACACTTGCAACTTTTTTATCTGCATCAAACGAAATTTTCAGCGGGCAGATCAATTCAGCATCGAATCCCTTCATCGCTAGAAAATTCTTTACCTTCAAAGCTGTTTCATAGGATTCAAGCGTTATGGAAAAAATCGATATTTTCATTGCTCCTCCCGTATAGTTTTGAGAGTCCTGAGCTGGTAAGTGCGTTTCCCACGATTATCACAGCTTGGCGAGCTATACCAGCGGCTTTTACCTTTTCACATATATTATTCAAAGTGCCAGTTATCACTTTCTCGTCCTCCCAGGAAGCTTTGTATACCACTGCAACAGGTGTTTCATCTGGATAGCCATTTTTTAATTCAGCTACGATTTCCTCGATGAGGTGAATTCCTAGAAATATTATCATAGTAGCTCTATGCTTGGCCAGGTCTCTAATTGCCTCCGTTTCAGGTTTACCAGTTTGCCCCTGGGGCCTAGTGATTATCAAAGTCTGCGCTATATCTGGCTGAGTTAGCTCTCGACGTAGCGATGCTGATGCAGCGGCAAAGGATGAGACTCCTGGCACTATTTCAATTTCTATATTTCTTTGAGCTAGGAAATCAATTTGCTCTTGAATTGCGGAGTAAAAACTGATATCTCCGGAATGGATTCTTACAATTTTTTTATTCTCTGCAATGAATTTTTCATATAAATTGAAGAGTTCAGATCTATTCATTTTTGAACTATCGATCAAAATAGCCTTCTTTTTAGCGAACTTTAAAATATCTCGATTTATAAGAGAGCCTGCGTATATTATTACATCAGCTGCCTCAATTTCCCTTGCTCCCCTTAAAGTAATTAAATCGGGGTCTCCAGGCCCTGCTCCCACAAATACCACTTTCAATTTCAACCTCTCCTTATAATGAGAATTGAGAAATAATCCTCAGGCTCAGGAATTTCATCCAAATCTCTGGAGATTATCAGCTGACCTCGCATTCCAACTCTAACTCCTAGGATTGCCCTGCATTTTTCTCCCTTCAATAGATTCTTCATCCGCTTAATATCCGCTGGTTTCATATAGATGATGGTATCAAAATTTCTTGCCGCATCTTTAATCTTCGGAATTATAACTGCGCTTTCTTCGCCCTCAGCTATCGGCATTCTGGCCAGTGCCGAGCAAGCTGAAAATGAGGTTATACCAGGTACGACCTCTATCTCTATTTTTATTTTTATTTTTTTAGATAAGCGCTGCATTGCATTTAAAAATCTATAAAAGGTGGAGTATAGAGATGGATCTCCAAGTGTTATGAATGCAATTGTTTTGCACTTCTCACCCTTCTTTAGAATTCTAGCCGCAGTTTCCCTCCAGCGAACCTCAAGTTTTTTTCTATCCTTAATCATAGGAAATATCGGTTGAATAACTATGGGTTTAATCCTTCTCTTCTTAACTATTCCTTTAACCACAGTCCAAGCTAAGCTCTCCCCCCTTCTAGATCTAGGCGCTACTATCATATCTGCCTCTTTCAAAATTCTGCAAGCTCTCAATGTTAGCAGTTCAGGATCGCCTGGTCCAACGCCAATTCCATAGAGTTTCATTTTTTCTCACCATAAATTAGAAATATAGGGCTGCTTGGTGTTAAAATAGTTCCATGGGCGATTTTTTTACCTTTGCTCATCCAGATGCTAAGGATCTCTGGCTGTATATTATTCTCCATCAATTCACTCCAAGCACTCCACATGGTTTCGAGTCGAACAGCTGCAATAATAACTCTCCCGCCTTTTTTCAAGCGAGCGAGTGAGCTGCTGAGAGAGGCCTTTAAGTTGTCTGAGCCGCCGATGAATATAACATCAAATAATTGAGATAGTTCAACATTTGCCATGTCACCTAGAATTAATTTAATCCTATCTTCCAAGCCAAACCTCTGGATATTTTGCTTGGCAATTTCAAAATTAAAAGGATTTTTTTCCACAGCCACTGCATTGCAGCCGAATAGAGCAAATTCAATTGCAACCGATGCAGAACCGGTTCCAACGTCTAAGATGCTTTCCCCGCCTTTTAACTTGGCCTTTGAAATTATAATCGATCTGATTTCTTCTCTCGTCAATCCCCCCTTTGATTTTAAGAATAAATGGTTGGAAATCCCAGGGCTTTTATAATTCCATTCTGGTTTTCTTAACCTATTTTCACTTTCACGCACTTTGTCCAATATTATCTCTGAGATCCTGTGGTCAGGAGAAAGGGGATCTGCATATTCCACATTTTTGAATTTTTGAAGAATCCTAGGAATGTCTATCTCGGTATGCGTGCCACGCGAGAGGAATACCGGCACAGCTATTATTTTCTCAGCCTTCGTGGCAAATTTCTCAACCGTTGTGATATCAATTTCTGATAGAGCTATTGCCTCAACTGGGTAATTCGTTCTTTTCTTAACATCCTCCACTATCTCAGCTATAGCTTTTTTTGAAGCTTCATGTCTGCTTCCGTGGAATATCAACAAAATCCCGAGTTTTTCATCCATATCATTTTCCTCTCAATTCATATTTAGTAATATCCAAGATCCATTTGCCATTCCAGAGCATCTTAGTGCTATCTAAGATATTTATTCGCTTTTTGAAGATTGGGCCATCGATAACAAAAGTATGATACTCACCTGCCTCGCCGCATAGGTCAATGTTTTGTTTGCTCAATTTTCTCACAAGCTCTTCATCTATTTTACATCCCAGCCATTTTTCGCTAAGTAAATTTGCCTTCGTCGCAACCACGATGGCTTCAAATCCAGCGCCTATGAATTCATCCAATATTTTCTCCCGCTTCATATCCCAGAGTGGCAGCAGGGGTTTGACTCCTACCTCTGCACAAACTCTTTCCACCCAATCTCTGTGCACCTGCAGATCTATATCGCCAAAGATCCCTCCCTCAACTCCAATTTGCTTGAGCTCAGATACAATTCTTTTAAATTCCTGCTCATATGTTTCCCAAGCTGTAGGCCTTTGAATGATTGGTATACCAAGAGCATCAGATTGAGCACGTAGCAATTCGATTCTCAATCCATGGCTCCTGCTTCTCTCTCCATATTCATCCACGAAATTCAATAGATGAGAGATGATAAAGCCACGCTGCATTGCTTTATAGCAGGCTAAACAGCTTTCTTTCCCGCCGCTCCAAGATACAAACATCATATTACCACCTTTTTTTGCATCAATTCACCAATTATTCTGCGTGCTTGACCTATGGTGAGCGGTATTTCATTGAAATTCAAACCTTCCTTCATTAAAATTTCAATCAAATGACCAACCCTAGGAAGTCTTAGATTCGATGCTCTGATCAATTCTCTATCTAAGAATACATCTCTAGGGGAACCGCTTTTTATAATCCTCCCATCCCTCATAAGGCAAACTTTATCCATATAAACAGGAGCTAGGTCTACATCGTGCGTTGCAACTATTATCGTTTTTCCCTCTTTCCTATTCAAATCATAGATGATTTTCATCATTCTGGATGCAGACTTGGGGTCTAAATTAGATGTTGGTTCATCGAAAAGCAATACCTCAGGGTCCATTGCAATTATTGAAGCTATGGATAATTTCTTTTTCTCCCCAAAGCTAATATGATGCGAAGGTTTGTCTTTAAGATGTGAGATTTGCAATAGAGAGAGAGCACTATTAACTCTTTCATTGATCATATCCTCATCCCATCCGAGGTTCACTGGGCCAAAAGCAACCTCCTGCCAGACGGTGGGGGATATTATTTGATCGTCTGGATTTTGAAAAATCATTCCCACTTTTTTCCTGAGGTTTCTAAGGTATTTTTTATCATATTTTATTTTTTCACCTTTAAACCTAATTTCCCCCCTCTGTGGCTTCAGCATTCCATTGAAATGCAGCAGTAAAGTGGTTTTTCCACAGCCATTTGGTCCCAGAAGCCCTAAAATCTCTCCCTTTTTTACCTGCATATTTACATTTCTTAATGCATCTATTCCAGTTGGATATCTATAGCAGACATCAATAGCCTCAAGCATCATCATATCATACCACTGCAGTATTCAATGCAAGGATTATTAAAATGAAGTCAAACAAAATTATGGGGATCAATTCATTGATCTTAGCACTTTCTATTCTCAGCACAGGGTATTTGCCATCGTAGCATCTTGATGCCATGCAGCTCCACATCCTCTCCTGCCTCTCAAAAGATCTAATGAATACATTTGCCATTAAACTTCCCAGTTTTTTAAATCCAAATGTACCTATCCTTGATCTCAATGCAATCATCATTTTACCTGCGTCATCGAATATAAGAAAGATATATCGATATATCAATGCCATTGCCTCTAAGAAAACCTCAGGGATTCCAATTTTACTCAGCGCACTAAAAAGCTGAGTCGATGGCGTGGTGGATATTAAAAAATAAAGACAGGAGAAGCCTGCAAGCATTCTGAAGAATAATAGAAGCCCGAGTTTTAATCCATCTCTATAAATATAAAAGCTATAGATCTCTAGGAGTATTTCTTTCCCCAGAAAGAATGAAAATATCGCTAGATTGAGCGCTGCGAAGAGGAAAACCTCAGCAAGCAGGAGAAAATAAAGCTTTCTAGGGGTCTTCGAAAATAAAATCAAGAAAGTGAAGACTAGGAAGCATACCATAGATACAGCTAGAGATGGTGCTGCTATCGAGATGGTCAAAGCAGATAGAGAGAAAAAAATCTTGGAATATGGGCTAATAGAATAGAAACGGTTCATCTGAGCATGGTAATCAATATCCATACTCTCCAGATATACAACCATTACTAATGCTCCTCCCCTTGCCAGCGTCCAATGTAGTAGCCAATTATAAGTGCTCCAATTGCAGCTTGAACTGAGAACAGCAAAGATGCGATCTCTCCACTCGCTGGTTCAAAGATCGGGCTGAACCATTGCACAGCGGTTGGGGTCTCCTCTATTATTTCATCAGTGCCTGCATACTTTCCCTCGATGAAGATAAGTGGCAGCATGCAGAGAACTGCGGTGATGATTAATAAAACCAAAGGCTTTCTATCCATCAACCACCACCTCGCTCGCTGGAAGTTTAATTACTTTTAACTCAATTAAAAGGTCCTCTCTGTATTTAATGAGATAGTGGAAGAGAGCAACTGTCAACAAGCCCTCAGCTATCCCTATTGGGATTTGAGTGACCACAAATACTGCCATGAACATCAACCAAGCTTGCGAGAAACTTGGAATTGGATATGCCAGTGCTAATTGAGTGGAAGTTGTAAAATATGTAAATACGTCCGCTAAGAAAGATGCGGCGAATACCATATATTCCCACCTTAAATTTATTCTATTGAGAACTCTATATGCAATATATCCAACAAGCGGGCCTACTATCCCCATTGAAAAGATGTTCGCCCCAAGAGTGGTAATTCCACCATGTGCTAAAAGTAAAGCTTGAAAGATGAGGACTATCGTAGCTAGCATTGCTGTAATGGGCAAACCAAAGATAACAATTGCAATCCCGCTGCCAGTGGGATGCGAACAGCTTCCGGTAACCGAGGGAATTTTCAGAGCTGAGAGAACAAACATGAAAGCTCCACCCACAGCTATAAGTGGCATTGCTTTTGGAAAGCTCTCTCTTATTACCCTCAATCTATATATACCGTAACCCACAGCTGGCATTGCTATCGCAAAATACAGGAGGCACCAAGGCAGAGGTAAGTATCCTTCAGCTATATGCATTATCTTCACTTCTACATAAAAATTATAAGCGATGGATTTGAATATTTGTATTTGGATAACAGTTGTTATTTAAATGAGTAATAAAAATCTACTGCTTTCCAATTGGGCACGCGTTCATGCATTCAAAGCAGTTGTTGAAGTTACCTATCAATAGATTCTGCCAGAGCTCCCACAGCATAGGGCTCGCTATATGCGCTTTTAATTCATCATCCTTCAAACTGATTGCTTTCATTGCAAATCTTATAACCCCTGGCAAGCCATATTGAAGTGAGATTTTCATGCATTTGGCAAGATCCAGAGAGCCATCTTCCCCGATGGCTTTTGCTGGACATTTTTTAACACACTCCATACATTTTGTGCAGACTCTCCCTTTTAATGGTTCGTCTGGTTTCAAATCTGCACTGGTCAAAATGCTTCCAATTCTTAGGTATGGACCGAATTCTGGAGATAAAAACAGTCTATTTATCCCTATATTACCCAAGCCTGCTGCAGTAGCTGCGCATTTATGATTTATCTCTCCATATAGACCTTTTTTCTCCAGGCTGAAATCAACAGGCATATTGGGAGGTATGCACACTGCTTTATAGCCTTTTTCTTTTAGATAGATGGTAACTCTATACATTATGCTATCTAGCTCTTGATAGGCGCAGATAGAATCGTACTGAGAAATTTTTATATTTCTGCTTGCTATTGCATCATCATTTAATCTTTTAGCAATTACCACTATAGATCTGCAGCTGGGAAGTATCGCATCTATGCTGGCTTTATTGGGTTTAAGATACTCTGAATTTGGAGAAGCGATTCCCACTAAGTCGGCGCCCAGCGTTCTTGCGAAATTTTTTATTT
>JBBIOZ010000059.1:0-9731 GCA_037443105.1 Methanocellales archaeon | reverse complement strand
GGGTCATATCCACAGCAAATGGTGCGTATTTTTTCAGGCATATCAAATCACAATTATAATGAATGATATAACTTATATATAAATCTTTATCATTTATCTTGATATTTATTTTAATTAATTTATTTTTTAAAACTCATCATGTAATTTTATTTAGATTTAGACTCATCATTGATAAAAGTTTATAAACCCTTTGCGAGAGCAAATCAATCCAAAAAGTTTATGTATAATGAATGACATTAAAAACAATTACAAATTTTTAGATTAGGAGGAAAGGAGGGAAAAAATTGGCTCAACAGGAGCTTAGAATAAAAAGTTTTGAAGACACACTCAGAGAGCGACCATGGCCGGTGAGAAAGGTACCGCTTAAGGAAGTATGGGCTGAGCTCTACGCTAAAGAAACAGGTCCGGATCGAGCATATTCAGACTTCATGGAAGCAAATCTCCACATCAGGCACGCATACCACAAACCCTACGCTTTAGAGGGCCTAAGGGTGCTGAATTGCGGTATCTGGCGCGTTGCACCGCTATTCTACGGTTCAATATTCGGCTGTTTAGGTGCAGAGGTAATAAAGATAGAGCCACCTGGCGGCGATCCCCTGCGCAAGCTAACACCCTTTGGCAGGGAAGAATACATGCTCAAATCATACCACACAGGCGAGCCCTGTGGAATAGACTTCATAAATGAATGCAGAAATCAATACTCCATAACACTCAATCTAGAAACTGAGAAGGGCAGGGAGCTTTTGAAGAGCCTCGTGATGCAATCAGATGTTCTCGTTGAAAACTATCCGCCTGGCTACTTCGACAGCCTTGGAATTGGCTATAGACAGCTATCAAAGCTCAATCCAAGATTGATCTATGTATATTTAGGCGTGCTTGGTCAGTGGGGTTCAAGCAAGGATAAAGTCAGCAAGCACGGTCAGTGGATGCTCGACCCAATAGGGCAGTGCGCATCAGAATTTGTACATAGCACAGGCTTCCCAGCAGATCAGCTTCCAAGAGAGAGAGGAGGCAATCCAACAAGATCTGGATTCTGGAACACCGATATGATAGCTGCTGAGCATGCTTACTTGGCAACTATGTGCGCGCTTTACGTAAGAGATGGCGTAATATCAGGTGGAACCTTCACAGGCAAAGGTCAATATGTTGAAGCATCAGGTGCAGAAGCCTATATGGATTTAAATGACTTCAACATCTGCTGGTATGGCTTCGACGGCTCAAGCAAAGCAAGAACAGGTGGCTGGGATCCTAATTTGAATCAATATGCTTGGAATCCGTGTGCAGATGGCTTCATGATGATAGGTGGGCAGAGCGATCGCCTGTGGTATAGAATCAATCAATGCCTAGAGCGAGATGTACCTGAAGCAGGGCGTTTGATATGCGAAGACCCAATTCTCAAGGAAATGGGCGCGAGAAACCAGCTAGAAATGCTTTGCAAGACCTATACAATTACTGCCTACTGGCTCGCGAGAAATCCACGTGCATTTGCCGAGAAGAAACTGCTTGAATATGGCATTGCAGCAGGGCCGCTGCTCTTCTGCGATGAAGTTGCAGAATACCCAGACTTCATCTATCGAGGCCACGTTATAATGTTCGAAGACGAGCATTATGGCAAGCTACTTGTAGCGAATGAACCGCTTGCACATCAGCATAGAGCACCAGCAAGAATCAAATGGCTAGGCAGACCAGTTGGCTGGGATAATCCAATGATCTACGCCAGATTGCTTGGCATAGGACAAGATGGACTTGAAGAACTGAAGAAGGAGGGTGTGGTTTAGGAGGTGCTAGAAATGGTTGAAATAACACCTGAGATGGAAAAAATGCCCTTCGAAGAATTCTGCAGAAAGATCTTCAATCCAAAGATGACTTATAAGAAGCCAGAAGCACTCAAAGGCTGGCGACACCTTAGCCAGACGATGTATATCCTATCACCACACGTTGGAGCTACTCTTGCTGAGTATGGAGCGGACGTAATAAAAATTGAGATGCCAAGACTCGCGGATCCAATGAGGCATACCTCTCCATTTAATGAAGCCTATGTTTACCCGCTCACGGATGAAAGACCTTTCACAGGTACAGGCTATGGCTTCTTCCAAGCGAATAGAAACAAGCTCTTCATAACCCTAGACTACCACCACCCAGAAGCCAAAACCATAGTATACGACCTGTGGAAGATGTCCGATTCGCTAGCCGAGTGCTATCGCCCAGGTACGTTTAATCGCTGGGGAATTGGCTATCCACAAGTACTCGAAGTCAATCCAAGGCTAATTTACTGCTGGCTCGGAGGCTTCGGAAGCCTAGGCCCTGGCAGAAGAAAGGGCTCCTATGATATCCTGGGGCAGAGCATAGGTGGAATAGCAAGTTTGACTGGGTTCCACGAAGACGTGATTAAAGTTGGAGATAAATATGAGAAGCGTTACATGCAGGGTGGCTATCCAGCTAAGCATACCAACTGGATCATCGACTGGGCAGCCGGCTTACTCTGCGCCTGTGGATTGCTATCAGCAGGCTATCATAGAAGGAAAACCGGGCTTGGTACGATGATAGACTTCTCACAGGTCTCAGTTTCAAATAGATGGGCTGGATATGGCATACCACTCTACCATAGATTTGGCGTGGTGAGGCAGAGATGGGGCAACTGGGATGTACAGCTCTGTGTGCATGGTATAATAATCACTGGCAAGAGTGACTTCCCAGATAGCAAGAATCCACAGCAGAGAGATGAAGCTAGATATGTATTCGTGAGCGCTTTCCAAGATGCAGACTTCAAAGACCTATGCTATCTAATAAATCGTCCCGATCTATGGGAGAGATATAAGACGCATAAAGAGCGATTGAAGCCAGAGGCGCAGATGGATATCTATGGCGCGCTTGAACTCTGGGCTAAGGATAAGTCAAGAAGTGAAGTAGTCAAGATACTTAACGACGCTGGCTTAATTGGCTTTCCAGTGATGAGTGCTAAGGATTGCTATGAGTTTAAGCACTACCGTGAAAGAGGATTCATTAGATGGATCGATGACCCAATGTATGGCGATATCCTGCAATGCTATTCAGGAGCACTTCTTAGCGATACACCTCCTAGGATCAAGCATGAATGCAGACCAATTGGCGCAGACAATATGCGAATTCTGCACGAATTGCTAGGTTACCCGGTTGAAAAGCTGAAGGAGCTCTATGCTAAGGGAGTGCTGTAGAGGTGATATAAATGTGCGACTGGATTGATTGCAGGCATTGCAGAACCGTGAACTACATCGATCCCTGGTACTTCTGGAACTGGGAGGGCAAGGTCGCTTGCGCTGAGTGCGGTACAGTTTATTACATCAAGTATGAAAATGGCTTAGCAGCGCCTGGAACGCCTAAGGAACTACCGAAGGGAGAGAAGCCAGATGAACTTGTGCTCTACGCTGATAAGCCGCTCAATGGCTATGAGTTCATACGCCCAGGTACCCCTGGCAAAACAAGGCCATATATTTGTTTGATGAGAGACCCAGCGACTTATACTGGCAAGGCAAGGCGAATCTGGAAGAGCATTCGTGGCAAGCCACTGCGAGGAGCACCTCAAGTGCGCAGCGACCACATAGCAGGCAGCCACTTCTGGGAGTGGAAGCTTAAGGGCAAGATCGAGTCCTATCACCCAGATGTCCGCAAGGAATTGATAAGTGGTGAAACTGGACTAGAACCAGGCTGGCCAAAGGACGTGGAGGTCTGAGGTGGTGGAAATGACGCAGCATGTGTGCGTGGACTGCAAGCATTTTAAGAAGATAACACCAGGCACCATACTTCCACCAGAAGATTTAATTGGCTACTGCAAGAGGATACACTGGCCATACTTCTGGTGCGTGAGCAAAGACGTAGTAATACCTGAATGTGTATTCTTCGAGAAGAAGTAAAACTTCTTCTCAAAATTTTATAAAAATTTTATATTTGAAAATTGCTTGGCACAATATTAAATTTGAGAGATATTTTGGTACGCCTGCTAATAAAGCGTTATATTTACTAGCTCTTCTAAGCTGTCTAAGGAGTTTGCTTTTATTAGCCTGTCTGAAATGGTGTAGAGCACGTTATGGATGTAGAGGGAGCGCTTAATCGAGGTATAATAACTTTGCTTTAAATCGTAACTTGGGCTATGCGTTATTCTGCCTTTAAGCACGAAGCCATCTTCAAGTGTGAGCTCAAAGACATAGGCACCTTGCCAGATGTAATCACCTTGGATATATGGTGGAATTTCACCTGAATATTTCTGCTCATCTATCTCCGCTAGCAGAATTGGAATGACCAAGAGGTTCTTCGATCTGCTGAAGAGAAATGCTTTGTGATCGCGCAGCGCATAGGAATCAGTGCCTCGATCGCCTATGCTATATTTCGCTATTTCCCTCGGCTCGCTGACATTGCTCACATCAAATAGAGAGAGCTTCACCCCTTGGTACCAAGCGAAGCTGCCTTCTTCAGCTTCAACTGCTTCCTTTCCAATGCCTATTATATGGTTTTCATCGTAAGGATGGAGGTAGTCGGAGTACCCCGGGATTTTCAGCTTGCCAAGCACTCTTGGCGAACTTGGATTGCTTAAGTCTATTACGAACAATGGATCGACTTTTTTGAAGGTCACGAGATAGCATCTATCGCCTATGAAGCGCGCTGAGTATATTCTTTCCCCAGGTGCTAGGTCTTCAAGTTTGCCAGCAATTTTGAGATCGCCATCAAGAATGTATACATGGTTTTTTGACTGGGAATTGCTACTCCAAGTTGTGGTTGCTATTCTAAAGTAGTTTTCATACTCATCCATTGAGAATTGATTGAGAACAACGCCAGGCACCTCGCCCTTTGCTTGATATTCAATTTTATTGCCATTTATCGAAATCTTCTGTATAATAGTTTTCTGCATCTCCCTCTCGATTTCCTCTTGAAGCTTGCGCATTTTTTCATCAAGCTTTTCCTGAAGTTTAGCTCTCTCAGTCTGGCTGAGCTGCTGCAGATAATTTTGGAAGTGACTCTGGATCTCCTGCATCTTTGAATACATTGTGATATTGTAGCTGCTTATTTCATTGATTCTCGACACAAGCTCTTCGGGTGCAACTGAGATTAAAACTTCTATGAGTTTGTCATAGTAATAGGCAGAGCTGAGCCTCTTTTGATAGGTTATGAATATATTATTATGGGAAACATACATCTGCTGGGTATAGCCCATTAAGAAGATCTTGCTCTCAGGCTTCTCTTCATTCTGCGTATTTATAGCAACTATGGTTGAGAAGAAATAAGAGCCATCAGGTACATCGAAATAATAAACATCTGAGCATCTGCATATCTCGCCGGCGATTCTAGGAATGCTGATTTCCCCGCCATAATCATAAACATTTTTATTTATCACAGCATATAAATAGTCGCCTATCATCCTTGAATCATAGTAACTGCCATCTATGCTAAGGTTTCTAGCAAGCTTTGGATTCGCTCTATCTGATATATCATAAATCTTGATAAATGTCTTAGAGGTGCTACAGTATTTTGGAGCTATAGCTATGCTTTCTTTAGGATAGTAGCTCTGCTCTCCGCCAATAACTACAAGCCTGTCTTTGTTTATGAATATCTCCACTGGAGTGCCATCGAATTCTATTTCAGCTAGAATCTTCGCCTGCTTAGGTGGGTAAGCATCTACTATAAAAACCCTGCTCCCGGAGATAGCATAGATATATTTCCCATCGTTCTTCACAATATCCGCTTCATCAACGCCTCCAACTTGTATATTCGTAGTTGAATAATCCTCGGAATAAGCGTTGCTTTCAAAGGTGCTTTTAAGAGTACCAAATGCGGGCGCAGCAATGTGTCTTGTGAAGTAGGGCAAGTCTGCATTTGACTTCAAAAAATTCTTTATTTCTTCGCAGGAGGAGAATTTTTTAAGCGGAGGCTTCGAAGGGGAAAAGGCCATGCTTATGATGATGCAGCTTATTGCTATCAATAGCAATGCAAATTTATATTTCATAAGAATTTATGTATATCTCTCTTTAAATATAATTTGCTTAAGCTTCGAATGAATTCGTAGTTTTAATTAATAATATAATAATATACATATAATAATATAGCTATAGCAAATAATAATATAGCAAATCAATCTCTTATTTTCACCGCGCAGCCTTTCTTATATGATTCAACTGCACAAAGTGCCACTTTCAATGCATATATGCCATCTTCACCTGTAACAAGTGGTTTTTCATCATTTTTAACAACATCTATGAAGTGGCGCAGCTCTCTAGCTAGTGGCTCTTCCTTTGCAACTTTTGCTTCACGTATCCAATTTTGATCATGTATGCTCACAGTTTGCTCGATGTAATCGAGATAGGCAACGGCATTCAATCCTATGACGTTCAATTTTCTAACTTTATGAGGAGTCAGCCAGTTGGTATCAATTGTACCTGAGCGATTGTCCTCAAAGCGAAGCATTATACTTGCGTGATCTTCAAAAGCGTGAATATCATTTCCAGCAATGGAGTATACCTCCAGAGCTCGGCTGCCATATAAATATGATATTACATCGATATCATGCACGCCTAAGTCAATTATTACCCCTACATCTCTAATCCTAGGATTATAGGGGCCTACTCTTCTAGCTGAAATTGAGACTACCTTGCCTAGCAAATTGTCATCTATTATTTCTTTTAGCTTTAAAACCGCTGGGTTAAAGCGCTCTATGTGGCCTACGGCTAATTTAACATTTGCTTTTCTAGCCGCATTCAAGATTTCCTCAGCGCTTTCAAGGGTTTCAGCAATAGGCTTTTCAATTAAAACATTTACTCCACGCTCAATAGCATCGATAGCTATTTCCCTATGCTTGCTAGTGGGCACAGCTATGCTTACAGCATCGAGTTTTTGCTTCAATAATTCAAGGTGATTTTGATAAGCAATTGTATTAAATCTGCGGGATACCTCTAAGCAAGCTGGTTTATCGATGTCTGAGATTCCAATCAAATCTACATCCTTCATTTGACTGTAAATCCTAGCGTGATTGGTCCCCATCGCTCCAACGCCTATTACTCCAACCCTCATTTTCCAATCTCCCTTAGCGAGGCTGCAATATGATTAATTTCCTCCCTACTAATACTTGGATGAATGGGTAGAGATAAAACTTCCCTAGCTGCTAGCTCGCTGTTTGGAAGCACATCATTATATCCAAGCCTTTTATAAATAGGCTGCTTGTGAATTGGAACTGGATAGTATACACCAGTGCCTATGCCTCTTTTACTTAACTCCAGTGCAACTTCATTTCGATTCTTTTTGAATTCCTCGGTAATTCGAATGGTATATTGATGGAATACGTGCTTACATTTCTTCCTAACCTTAGGGGTGATGATTCCATTTATCTTGCGAAGTCTCCTAGTTAAAAAAGCTGCGTTCTCCCTTCTCTTTATATTGAATTGATCAAGTTTCTTCAACTGCTCTATACCAATAGCCGCTGAGATATCATTCATCCTTAAATTAAAGCCAAGTATTTCATGCAAGTAGCGAGTTTTTGAACCGTGATTTCGAAGAAGCCTCAATTTATTCGCAATCTCTCTATCATTAGTGGTTATCATTCCCCCCTCTCCAGTTGTTATATTTTTAGTGGGATAGAAGCTAAAGGCAGATGCTTCTCCAAATGAGCCAACTTTTTTACCATTATAACTTGCTCCATGTGCTTGACAGGCATCCTCAATGATTAAGAGATTCCAATCTTCAGCGATCTCACATATTGCCTTCATATCTGCAGGGTGTCCATAGAGATGCACAGGTAGCAATCCCTTGGTCTTCTCCGTTATCCTTTCCTTAATTCTCTCAGGATCTATATTGTAAGTATCAAGCTCGATATCCACGAAAACTGGTTTTGCACCTGTTAATAAGATAGAATTTGAACTTGCAATAAAGCTAAAGGGGGTGGTTATAATTTCATCGCCACTTCCAATGCCAGCTGCTAGCAGTGCTAAATGAAGTGCAGCTGTGCCATTGCAAACTGCAATTGCATGCTCAACGTCAATATATTCCGCGAATTTCTGTTCAAATTCCTCAACTTTTCTGCCTTGAGCAAGATTGCCTGATCTCATAACCTCAGCTACAGCTTTAACCTCCTCCTCTCCAAGTATTGGCTTTGAAATTGAAATCATCGCTATGCCTGCTATAAAATACTCTTCTCAACAAGCATAAATATTTTTTAAATCATCATAATTATGACTCTTAGCGGTATTTCAAAAATAATTATGACTCTTAGCAATATTAAAAAAAGCGAAAGCAATAAAATAAAAATAGATATTCATTGTCTCCAAATTGAAATTAAAAGGGAAGATAATGAAGGTTGAAATCCAAGGTAAAAGTTATATTATAGTGGTTCTATGCAGCTTGCTGGTTCTTGCAATCGTTGGCTTAATTTGGGCTTTTCAAGCACTGAGTTTTAAGGATGCTGAGATATTGAATTTATCTCAGCAAGTGGAGGCACAGCAAATTTTAACTTCAAAGCTTAAGGAGGAAGTAAAAGCTCTGCAAGCGAATTTAAGTATAATTAGCGAAAAACTCAAAATCGAGCAGCTTAAAAGAGAGCAGCTTGAGAGCGATTTTTTGGAATTGAAGAAAGTGAATAGCTCAGAGTATGCTGTCATTGGAATAGATCCCTATGGTAATGGAGTGGTGATTCCTTTAAAAGTAGAGATCAAAAAAGGCGAGGGTAAAGTTTTGCTCAATATAGCAAATGTTCGCTTTGATACTTCGCTTCAAAACTCAGCTCAAAAGGCAGTTAAGGTAGCGCAGGAAATCACTAAGTACAACCTTGGCGATAGAGATATCTTAATTACCATAACATCTTCAACTTCTTGGAACCCGGAAATCTCAGGGGAAAGTGGAGGTGCTGCGATATGCGCTGCTCTCGTTGCAGCGATTCAAAATAAAACTATCAATGGAAAAGTTTTGATCACCGGCACAATTGAAGCAGACCATACAATAGGCAGAGTTGGCGCGGTTTATCAAAAAGCAATAGCTGCTAAAAAAAGCGGAGCTTCCAAGTTTATAGTACCAATAGGTCAAAAAGTATGGGTCGAAGAACTCGAGGTACTGGAGATCTTTACAATTGAAAGCGCATTGAAATATATAATTATTAATTAAAAAATGAATTAAGAAAAGCATTAAATATTGCTCCATCAAAGTTTGAATAAGTGCGGGGGTAGCCAAGCCAGGCCAATAAAGGAGAACCTGCGGTTCTCCTCTTAACTCCTCTCCCTTGCGTTAATAGGAGAAACCTAGGTTTCTCCTTTGGCTAAAGGCGCAGGACTTAAGATCCTGTCCCGAAGGGGTTCGTGAGTTCAAATCTCATCCCCCGCATTAAGACTTTAAAGCAACTTCGAGAGCGGATATTCAAAAAATTGTGGAGGAAATCGAGCGCTCAGAGTACTCAGCACGTACCAAGGATGACTATCGGGTTGCTATCAAAAGATTCTATAAATGGCTGAATGGCGACGTTGAATATCCAGAAGTTGTGAAGTGGATAAAAACCGGAATAAAAGACAATAAAAACAAATTACCCGAGAACTACTAACTGAGGAAGAAATAAAGAGAATGCTTCAAAATAGCATCATCCACATCCCTGCCTGAGAGATGCACGTACATAGCAGCCGTGTCGAACTCTGAGTGCAGCCAAAATATTCCTTCATCTGCGCCTCAGTTAAATACTTAGCCATATAAGTAGCACGAGAATGGCGGAATAAATGAGGATGAATCCGCTT
>JBBIOZ010000058.1:2170-9911 GCA_037443105.1 Methanocellales archaeon | reverse complement strand
AAAGGTTCAGAGTAAAAATAAACTTACGGGGGCAAATAAGGATATATCTAACTTCGGCATTGTCCGCCATACCTGCATTCGCCATCCTAAACCTGTCATCATTAACAGGCGTCCTAAGCTTATTGATGGGCGCAGCCGCATACTTCATGATATACCTAACCCTAACACCCATCGTGAAATGCATAGATAAACAGGACTTAAGAAACCTCCAGCAGATATTCAGCGAAATCAAGATCTTAAGACCAATCGTCACATTGATCTTGAAATACGAAGATCTATTCATTCGCCACTAACGCGGCTAAAATGCTGCTAGAAAGTTTGCTGCAGCCTTAAAATCTCGCGAGAGGCAAATTCGCCCCTGCAGTATCTATGAACTTATTTTCAATTTAAGCGTGCTTACTTCAGCTATATCTACAAAATCTTCATCGCCAGTTATCAGTTCCTCATCGTTGTTGATGGGTATAGCTGATATTAGCAGATCTGCGAATCCTTTCATCTTACCTTTCAACATTAATTTCCTCTGAATTTCATAGGCTAAGTAATAGTCTTTCATCGTCGGGAAGATGACGTCTCCCTTAAATCCGGCAAAATCCAATATGTATGGACATTCCACAAGCGTAACGATGGTTACAGATTCATTTATAACATGACCTCCCTAACTCTAGTGATAATTACGCTTGTATCTAAGATCATAATACAAATACTCTCTTATGCCTAGACTTAAGGACCTGTTCCTCCATCTTTTCGGGAATCTTGACGTCGAATTTAACTTCCCTAATGCCCAAAATATTCCTTAACTCCTCAGCTGAAACCCTATAAGAACCCCTCATCATATACTCCAGTAAAGCCTTCTCCACCTCAACACTAATCCTCCTCGTAGAACCATGGATACTCACAACAAAATTAATCCACTTCCTCCACAACTCTGCCTCAACAGTTATCGAGGTTCTCCTTCTCATATGAAAAAATATGAACTTTGCAGTATATAAACCTAGCAGTATATAAGCGCAAGTAATAAAAGAGAAAAATGATGGATTGTATGAATTTAGACATTATCTAAAAAAATATAATTGGTTGCATCATTGTTTCTCTCTCCGTTAATATCTTTGGACAAAATTCCAGCCTCACGTTATACTGAGCCCATCTATCTCGTTGTAGCTTTCTTCTTCTCTCTTCATGTTTTAACCCTTTTTAAACTTCTACCCAATGAGGACCCAATTACAGCTAATAACATGAGAACAAAGAAATCACTCCCTTCTAGTAGTGAATTATGGGTAAAAGCAAAATTCGGAATCCAGCGATTGAGTTAGGCGATCGTCTCTCCGAAGCCATGTCTCCACGCTGACTGGGCTTCATCCAGTACATGCCATGGCGTTCTTCGTGTAGTGGCAGCTCATTTTCTATCTTCATCTTCTACGCGCTTGTGAATGAGCTCAAAGGCAAACTATAGCATCGCTCTCTCTGGCCACTGCTTTCAGTGACGTCATCCTTACTGCTGGGGTGAAAGGCGAGACATACGCTCACCACTATTTGAAGAGAGTGGATTTACCCTAAAAATAGTTGGAAGTATGCTTCAAATGCAATGAAAATACAAATCAATCCATTAGCCAAAAGCCAAGCAATCCCGACTCCAATTATTCCCAAGTTTTGCATCAATAAGTAGCTTGCAGCCAACGTTATAATCGCTATACTTCCATAAACATAAACCACGGGCTTTATCTCCTTTTGAACTCTTTTCGTCGCTGCATATAGAGAATTAAATGCAAATGGAATGCTTCCAAGCGCTAAAATTAATAGCACTTCAAAAGAATTCCTTGCATACTCAACTCCAAATAAAAGCAGCACGTATTTGCCAAACAAAAATATACCAATTATTGCCACAGCAAGCAAAATAAATATAAACTTCAAAGCTCTAATCGCATTCTTCCCAAGCTCCTCAGGCAAAAAAGAGCCCTCTGCAAGCAGTGAAGTCGAAGTTGCAAGTGGAATAGCGAGCAATAACCCTGATATTGCCCAAGCAATGTAGAAATAAGCGTTCATCTCCGCACTTAAAATGTTTATCACCATTATCGGTAGAACAACGCTAGGAAGACCTGCGAAAATATTCGCAATATAATTGCCAGAGGAATAGTGTAGAATATCATTAACAACCCTCTTTCTAATCACAGGAATTGGTTTATAAGAAGAATAAAGCCTTAAAATAAATAAGAATCCAAATAAAAATGCTAAAATAGAGGAAAATCCAGCGGATAGATAAACTCCAAAAGCACCGAAAGCAACTAATAAAGGCAGAATTGCAATTTTAAAAGCAATCGCAAAGTTCTTCACAAATGCATATTTCGCTTCTCTAAATGCAATGAAAACACTTGTCTGCAAAGACGAGATCGAGCCAAACATAGTGAAAAAAATGAATACCAAGCCAAAGAAAACATTATTTCTTAGCATATCCAGCGCAGGAGACCAAATTTCTAAACCAAGTAGAAATATTATCGAGAGTAGAAGAGAAATAAGAAGTGTTATCGTAAAGCAAGTGTTAATCATCTCCCCCTTATTCTTTTCCTCTGGGAGATAGCGAATCAAACCAATGTCAAAGCCAAGGATTGAGAACATAGATAGAAGACCTCCAGCGGATAGCAATGCAGAGCCAAGTCCAACATCTTGCGCTGAGTAGAAGCGAGCGGCAAAGGTCCAGAAGAAAAAACCAATCGCAGCTGAGAGAAGTGTATTTGCCATTAAAAAATAAGCATTCTTGAACAGCGGATCATTCAAATGCTGCTTCAATTCCTTGGGATTTCTCGGTATCCAGAGGTTCATGATCGGGCACGATATCTAACACATTGTCTTTCTTCATATAAACTTGCTTACTCAAATAGCACATTGCGTTTTGGGATGAAACCTCGGTGCAAGCGACTTATAAAGGAACAGTGTTCATTTTTTATCACCTTTATATTAACTTCACGCTCCTCTTCGACTTTACCTTCTCATAGAACTTCCCATCCGTGGTTAGAAGAGGCACCTTTTCCCTTTCCGAAGCTGCTATAAAAATGGAATCGTATATCGTGATTTTATCCGAGATCGCAATTTCAAAAGCGTCTTCGATTAATTCCCGTGTAGTGATGACTTCACAAGCGCCAACAATAAAATCTATGCACCTTTTCAGCGCCTTTAATATAACATTCTTTGATTCATTAAAGAACACTACCCTCTTCCAGGCAACATTTGCCACTTCTGCAATTGCAAGATCAACAGTTATCAATTTGTAATTCTCCGCAACTCTTTCAGCCCTCTCAGAATACTCTTCTTTAAAAAATATCGCTGCAATAGCACTTGAATCAAAGATCGCCCTATCTGGCATCTCTATCTTCTCTTATTAGTTCAGCAGCGCTCACCTCTGCCTTCATATCTTTCCTTATCTCCTTCGCCTCGGCAAGTAATCTCTCCTTACTTTTATTTTTGACTAGTTCTTCCACCATCCTCCTTATTTCCTCCTGCCAGTTTACCTCTTTCATCTCTTCCATAATCTTACGTAACTCCACCGGAATCCTTATACTATATACAGTTTTTGTAGACATAATTTCATGTTTACTTGGCAATATATAAATATGCTGTACCGCAAAAGGCAAAGCCTCCTTTTCGTCTGCTCTGGATAGCCTAAGAATTTATTGTTAAAGCAAAGGATATGCCAAGCATTTTCATAAGGTCTGTTTACGAAATAAACGAGCATTGCCGGCTCATTTCCAATAACTTTAAATCCATGCCAGTAGTACCCGGGGACTCTCACTATCTGAGGATTCTCGCCAGTCGAAATAATCTCAGCCAACTCCTGCTTCTCTTCATCGTAAGCACATATCTTGAGCCCTCCCCTCACGCAAACAAAGTAATCAACTTGCCCCTTTCGTGTTTGTGCCAAGCTCTACTTTATCTTTCTCTCGGCTGCATATATTTTAGCTGCCCTCATTTCTTAGCACATTACCAAAGATTTTGCCACTTAAGCCTATTGGCTCTAAAGGTAGTCTAATGCCATTGTTCAAGTCAAGAAGGTACAGAATGGGTAATAAGAGCTCTATATCCACGGTAATAGAGAAACTAAACTCTTTTGTATCTAACCAGTCGCTGGAAAGAACAGAGATTTCCAGAATATGGAGAGCTTAGATATAGATATATCTGAATTGAGAAGAAGATATAAAGATAAAGGCTTATAGTGTAAGGAAGATGAGACGAGTACAAGACTGGTTTCGGGAAGCACAGGCTGAGCTGGAAGCGGCTCGCGACCTCTTCGCCCATAAGCACTGGTCGTGGTGCTGCTTTACCTGTCAACAATCAGCGGAGAAAGCACTAAAGGCTTTAGGTGAATATTTCCGAGAGCCTCAGTTTGGCCACAATCTTAATTTACTGATTCAAGGATTGGAAGCCCATACCTCTATACCTGAACAAATTCGACAAGCTGCCTCCCGCCTTAATCGCTATTACATTCCAACACGCTACCCAAATGCTTTCGACCGAGGAGCCCCAGCAGACCAGTTCTTTGAAGCAGATGCCCGCCAAGCTTTGGAGGATGCAGAGGAGGTGATGGATTTTGTCCTCTCAATTATCAGATGAAAATCTACAAAGGTTCATTAAGCGAGTAATGGAAGAACGAGGGGATGAGATAGAATTCATAGTGCTTTTTGGATCAAGAGCTAAAGGGGAATGGTCAAGGGGAAGCGATTACGATCTCTTAATCGGTCTTCGAACCAATGACGGGAAGCGTTTGAGCGATAGAATTTATGAGTTCTCGTTATTATGCAAAGGGGAGATAGAGCCATTCCCTTACAGCCGCTCTGAATGGGAGAGGATGTTTGATGAATTCCATACACTGCTTTTAGAAGCATTAGAGTATGGGATTATTATATTCGACCGCGGTGCTTTTGCAGAAATGAAAAGAATTTTTTCAGAATGGAGGGAAAAAGGTATTGTCATGCCAACTGGCACGGGTTGGAGGATTAAAGCCGTTGAGTGAATTCCCATCCTACGCAGCTCCCGGATGTGGAAATAAGGCAGCGATATTCTTTACGCTGCTCCACTCCTTATCAATTTTGAAACTAACTCAATTACAATACTGGCCTCTTTAAATGCCCTCTCCGCATAACTCTTAGTATAAATTCTATGTGGAGGTAATCCAGTTTCTTCATCCCCATACATACTCGCCTCCCGCTCCCTCCTTAGCCATCTCGAAGTTGAAGCAATACTTTCTATTTTCTCCATAAACCAAGCTGGAAATCTATCCTTATTCTCAATCAATATAGGTCCAACATCGTGCCACTTAGGCGGCTCTATACCAGCAAATCTTAAAGCACCTTTCAAAGATAACTCCACAGCTTCTTGAGACTGCCTAATGCAATAGGCAATACCACCCTCCTCCAATGCTCTCCTAGCTGTTTCAATCCTCCTTAAACCCTCCTCTAGATATGCCACTGCTAAATCAAGATTATTCAATCTCAATCACCTCTCCAAACACATAATCCTTCTTCAATCTCCAGTACCACTTCTTCCCCACCCTCACCCTCTCAGCTCCAAGTTCCTTGAGCCTCCTCCTCAACCTCTCCAGTATCGATTTGAAAAAATCATCCCTATCATAGAGTATCACTGCATCCTCAACCATATCAAGATAAAGGGGACTCATCTTCGCTGCTTCTTCCCTTCCCTTAATAATTGGACTGAAAAAAACTCGGTAGCCCTGCTTCTCAGCATTATTAACAATCTCCTCAACTTCTTTCTCAGCACCATCAAAAAGCTTTAAAGCCTCATACCTATCTCTTAAATCTTCAACTATTATCAATATATCAATATCACTCTCTTTTCCAGCCTCATTCCTCGCCACAGAGCCGTATACTACAAAACTAATTAAATCAAATCTCTTCTTCACACCCTCCATAAGCTTTATTAATATCTCTCGATAGGGCGCACTTATCTCTCTCCCCATCTTACCACCAATCATATATCGATCTCACCAATTATTATAAAAATAAAGATTTATTAACTTTTGCTGCTGAAGAGTTGTTTATTACACCTACAACGATATTCTGCAGCCCTGCTCCATCCTATGCTGTCATTTTATTCTCTATTTAACAAACTCAACTATCTCTTCAGCCAGCCTTACAGTTTCTTTAGCAGCATCTCTAGTGTAAACCCTCGCTGGAATGCTATCAGCCAAGCTATTGGGATATCTCGTTGACACATAGTAACCATCTCGCTCTGAAAATTCAGGCTCAAATTCTGATGCTGAGTCGCAAAGCCTTTCTACCGAATGACCAATGACAATGTCTTCACCCCGCGCATATAAAAAAGCCTTCAAAGCATTCCATAAACTATCGATACCCATTGATCAATGATAAACTTTCCATATTAATGGATATTTCGAAGGGAAACAGTTATCTTGCTCAAATCCCCATAGCTCTTCAATGATCGAGCTGAGCTATCACAGGGGCACTATTCTAATCAAGGGAGATATAAGAGTCCCCTGTGCCACTTGGGATTTGCGTTCAAATTGCTATAAAGCGCAGGCGCTGTACTATCGAGAGATAGTGGAATATCTAAATCGCTCTAAACTGAGGTATAAAGATAGAGTGCTTGAATTGATCCCCTGCGAAAACCTTTCAACTCGAATTCAACTTCGCGATTATCAAGAGAGAGCCTTGAATGCTTGGCTAAGCAGCGGTAAAAGAGGCACAATTGTACTGCCAACTGGAGCTGGCAAAACACATATAGCAATTAAAGCAATCTCAATTGTAAATCAACCAACCTTGGTAGTGGTGCCAACCCTCGACCTATTAATGCAATGGAGAGTGCTATTAAATAGAGAGCTCAACATCGAAGCAGGCATCTACGGCGGGGGAGAGCATATCTTAAAAGCGGTTACTGTTTCAACCTATGATACAGCTTACCTCAGAGCCGAGGAACTTGGCAATAAATTTTCACTTATAGTATTCGACGAAGTACACCATTTACCAGCCCCCGGGTATATGCAGATAGCTGAATTATCAGCAGCTCCATATAGACTGGGATTAACAGCGACCTATGAAAGAGAAGATGGCCTGCACGTAGAACTAACAAGGCTGATAGGCGGCAAGGTATTTGAATTAAATGTCGATCAACTGGCAGGGCGATATCTAGCTGAATATGAAGTTAAAACCATTCATACCGAGCTAACCCCTGAGGAAAAGAAAGAATACAGCGAGGCATATAAACTTTATTTGAATTATCTCCACATCAATAAGATTATTTTGAAAACACCCAGCGATTTCCAACGCTTAATAATGCGAAGCGGTCGAGACCCAAGAGCTAGAGAAGCTCTACTAGCGAGGCATAGGGCAAGGCAGATAGCCTTGAATTCCACTTCCAAGCTGCATGCCTTGAAGCAAATACTCGAGAATCACAGCAGCGATAGAATTTTAATCTTCACAGAGCACAACGAACTCGTTCATAGAATTTCCAAGGAATTCCTCATCCCAGCGATAACCCATAGAACTTCCAAGAGTGAGAGAGCTGAGATTTTAGAGGAATTCAAAAAAGCCAAGTATAGAGCAATTGTAACCTCAAAAGTGCTTGATGAAGGAATCGATGTGCCTGAGGCAAATATAGGTGTAATTCTCAGCGGCAGCGGGAGCACTCGAGAATTCAAACAGCGCCTCGGTAGACTGCTGAGGAAGCGCGAGGGCAAGCGAGCCATATTATATGAAATAGTTTCAAAGCAAACCTCTGA
>JBBIOZ010000058.1:0-2160 GCA_037443105.1 Methanocellales archaeon | reverse complement strand
TCCAGAAAGCGGAAGAAGATTGCATATGCTTCAAGTTGAGCTGCTTCGCTTCACCACTAAAAAGGGAAGGATTTATCTAAAACTGGCTGCATTGGATAAAGAAAATCTAGAGCTAGCGCAGAATTTGATTGAAGTTTACGCAGCATACATCAATAGAAAAAAAGGCGAACTTACACAGCTCCTGGGGGAACTGGAGAAATATTATGAACATGATTATCGCTTCATCCGTGGATTATCAACTTTGCTTGAGAGAAGATGCAGCTTTGAAATATGCAGTGCAATAGAACCATCGATTGCAAGGAAAAGGGTATTTGAAGAAGCAAATAAATTAGCTCCAGTTACCACGCAGTGGAAGCGCGATAGAGTTTTACAGCTTGCAGCTAGCACGCTGAATATCACAAAGGATGAACTTGAGAAATCCCTCTGGGCAGATTTAGATGAAGAAATGATATTGAAAAGCTTCACCCGCATATCCCCAGCTGAGCTGCTCAAATGGTACAATCTCACGCTAATTCAAACTCTACTCCTCAAAGCAACTTCGCTGGAGTTTGAAGCCAGCGATGGCCACGGCTTGATAATTAGAAAGCTTAAAAACCTCGGTTTAATGTATTTTGCTGAAAAAAGAAACAATCGCTTAGCCATAACAGTTGAAGGCGCAGCCTCCCTCTTCAAACTCAGCGAGAGATACGGCAGCTCGCTGGCCAAACTCATACCTGTGATATTTGGAGCACGTGAGTGGAAAGTTAAGGCCAGCATTTTAATGAGATATCAAGCTCCAAGAGTCTATGAATTCCAGCTTGACCATAGCTCAAAAGATCTACTCGCACACTTCGAATTCGGAGAGAGAGATGTTTTCGACAGCGCTGTTGAGAAAAACTTTGCCCATAGATTCAATGCATTGAAAACCGGCTGGATTTTAAAAAGAGAGCCTGAGCCTTTAATTGCAGGCAGCTCCATCTTCATCCCTGATTTTGCCTTGGAGAAAGATGGAATGAAGCTCTATCTAGAAATCGCAGGCTTCTATACCCAAGATTATCTCAGGAGGAAGCTTCAAAAACTCAAGCAGTTGAAGGAAGAAATTATCATCTGCGTGGATAAAAACTTAGCCTGCGCAGATTTAGAAGAAATCCCAAGGAGATTAATTCTATTTGAAAAAGAAATACCATTGAAACCAGTGCTTGATTGCTTAAAAGAAAGGGAGGAAGAGAAAATAGAGAGGGAGATAGCTAAGTTGCAGTTGAAAGCACTTGACTTCGAAGGGGATGTAATAAACGTAAGAAGCATGGCGGAGAAATATGGCACGAGTGCTGAGGCAATAAAGAGAATTGCAGTGAATGCAAAATACTTGCTAACTGGAGATCAATTGATCAGCGAGAGAGCAATTGAGAGGCTGAGGAGCGAGGTACTTGAATTATTTCCAAACCCAAGTTTAAAAGCAGTTGTCGAACACCTTCGAAGCCAAGGAATCATCAATCCTGAGCTATTGCTCGATGCGCTAGGATTCGAAGTCAAATGGGAGGGACTTGAAATGGAGAGAGCAATAGTAAAATTAAAGGAAAAAAATGGGAGGTAATATGAAGACGATTGGATTCGCCGGTAAAGGCGGTGTTGGTAAGACATCCATAGCTGCATTATTCCTCAAATATCTGCTTCACAATCTACCTGAAAAGCGATTGCTTGTTATAGACTCAGATCCCAATGAATGCATGCCTCAAGCCATAGGTGCAAAGAGATACAAGCGCCTTTCAGATGTAATCGCGCGCCACAAGGGCTCAAGCGTTAATCTAGAGCAATTCAATCAAGAGTTCGCCACACTCCTGCTTGAGAGCGAGCAAACAGGCTATGACTTCTTAGTCATGGGAAGAGGCGAGGGAGAGGGCTGCTACTGCTTAATCAACAACTTCCTGAAGAATGTTTATGAGAGAAATATAAAAAATGCTGACTATGACATCATACTCATGGACTGCGAAGCTGGGCTTGAGCATATAGCTAGGCGTACCTCAGCTTGCATAGATGAGTTGGTGATAGTAACTGATTCTTCGAAGATGGGCATTGATACCATTTCAAATATTAAAAGTGTTTCAATCGAAGCTCGCTCAGGAGTCAAAAATTTCTATGTAATTGCAAATAAAACCAGCGAAGAACTTGCGGGTAAAATAA
>JBBIOZ010000057.1:0-10424 GCA_037443105.1 Methanocellales archaeon | reverse complement strand
TATTTTTAATAGAGACCGTGAGCTTAAATATTAAAATTTATAATTTCATAAAGTATGGTAACTCGAGCTCTCTATATAGGTCGCTTTCAACCATATCACCTAGGCCATCACGCGGTTATAAAGCAAATTGCCAGTGATACCAATCTCGATGAACTGATAATTGGAATCGGCAGCGCTCAAAAAAGCCACGAAATCAGCGATCCCTTCACCGCTGGCGAGAGAGTGGTAATGGTTATGAGAGCACTCAAGGATTTAAAAAAACCTTATTATGTGATTCCCATTCCAGATGTGCGCAAGAATTCCATTTATGTTTCACATGTTCGCTCTTTAGTTCCACCATTCAAGTGTATCTATTCCAACAATCCATTGGTTGTTAGGCTATTCCAAGAATCTGGTATTGAAGTTCGCCATCCCCCCCTCTTTGAACGCGATAAATACGAGGGCAGAGAAATTAGAAGGCGAATGTTAAATGATGAACCTTGGACGCATCTTGTGCCTGATGAAGTGGTAAAAGTTATCGAGGAAGTTGGCGGTGTAGAGCGACTTAAAAGCGTGGCTAGCTCGGATTAAGTGTGAACACCAAACATTAATAGATGTTCATAAAAAAAATATTCAACACATGGAAGGGGAAGTGGAAAAGCGATTCATAACTCTCCTGAAAGAGAAAGTTAGCGGGAAAGAAGCAGATTTTAAAATCAGTGAAGCAAAAGAAATACCGAAAATAGATATTCCAGATCTCGCGAGCGAAAAAAAGCTGCTCAAACTTAAGGAGCTTGAGAATGAACATCAATGCAATATAGAGCAGTACCTGAAGAGAATTCAAGAACTGGGAGAAAAACGAGAAAAGCTTAAAAAAGCAATGGAAATTTTGCTGGAATTGAAATTAAGTGTACCTGAGGAATATGCTCACCAGATCAAATCCTTTTCCAGTGAAATTGAGAATTTAGGAGCCAAAATCGAGCGCGAGAGGATGTATTTGAATTACCTCCAGTTGAAGATTCTGCCTCTAGTCTCTATCTAGATGAATAATTTTATCGCAGAACATCGAAAGTTTGGATATAACCTGATCATCCTCCTCCCCCAGGGAGATGAAAATCCCATCGATGTCCCAGAGCCTGATTTTTCCAGTTAGAAAGTGAATAAACTTCGCCACGCTGCCAGTTTTATTATAAAGCAATAAAGTTGAGAGGGAATCGAAGAACACAAATTTCTCCCTGCTGGGAATGGATTTAACCGCTTGATCCAAGGCAAAGCTCATTCCAGTTAAATCCTCAACACTGGTAATGTAAAGCACGCCCTCGGTTTTCTCAGGCTTACCTCCAGCAAGCTTGGTAAAGCCATCGATGAAGATCACCTTTCTTAAATCAATTCTAGGTTCAAGCAGCTTCTTCATGGAGAAAAAAGGCTTGTTTAAAGTTACATATACCCCGAATTCTTTTTTCTCATTGACAAAATATTCAATAAGCTCAAGCACTGCCCCCTGATAATTCTGCGCCTTCGTTAGCACAAGCGTGATTCCACGAGGTTCAAGTTCTTTCAAGGTTTCGCGCTTAACTGGCATGATATAAAATATAACTTATTGAAATATATTAATTTCTATAACAAAATCTCCATATCACAACTTTTTTTTAGGTGATCAGTGATTAACATGACAATGTTCAGAACAATCGAAGCCTACTTTCAATTACTGGAGCAAGAGCTCATTCGGGCTATAAGCATTGCAAATGAAGCGAGAAAGCGTGGAAGCGATCCAGAGCCAGCCATTGAAATACAGCCTGCCATCGATCTCGCGGATAGAGTTGAAAAGCTGGTGGGAATAGCAGGCATAGCCAAGAGAATTCGAGAGTTAAACTCAAGCAGAGAAGAACTTGCTCTTCAAATCGGCTATGAAATTGCAAATGGAGAGATCGCTCAATTTGAGAGTAAAATTCAAGCAATTGAGGGAGCGATTCGCACCGCTGTTGCAATTTTAACCGAAGGCGTGGTGGCTGCTCCGATAGAAGGCATCGCTAGAGTGGGGATTGGGAAAAATGATACTGGTACAAGTTATCTCAAAGTTTACTACGCTGGCCCCATTAGAAGCGCTGGTGGTACTGCTCAAGCTCTTTCAGTCTTAGTTGCAGACTACGTGCGCAGAGCAGTAGGCATCGACCGCTATCGTCCTAGAAAAGATGAAATTGAGCGCTGCGTAGAGGAAATTCCACTGTACAAGCGTGCTCAGCATCTGCAATATCTCCCCACCGAAGAAGAAATTCGCTTGGTGGTGCAAAACTGTCCAGTGTGCATCGATGGCGAGCCGACGGAGGATATCGAAGTCTCAGGCTTTCGAAACTTGGAAAGAATTGAAACAAATCGCGTGCGAGGTGGGATGGCACTGGTTATAGCAGAGGGCATAGTGCTAAAAGCACCTAAGATCAAGAAACACGTTGAAATACTTAAGCTGGATGGCTGGGATTGGCTTGATCAGCTTATAACTGGCAGTAGAGATGCCATTGATATTGAAGATGAAGAAATTGAGAAACCAAGGGAAAAATTTCTGCAAGATCTAATAGCTGGCAGACCAGTATTTTCACATCCATCGAGATCAGGCGGCTTCAGATTGAGATATGGACGCGCTCGCAACTCAGGATTAGCAGCAGCTGGCGTGCATCCAGCGACCATGGTGCTTCTCGATGACTTCATTGCTCCAGGCACGCAGCTGAAGCTAGAGAAACCCGGGAAAGCCGCTGGAATTGCACCCGTCGATGGCATTGAGGGACCCACTGTCAAGCTTGCGAATGGCGATGTTGTACGCGTGCAATCATTAGAGCAGGCATATGCGCTTCGTAAAGATGTAATAGAGATCTCGGATATAGGGGAGATTTTGATAAACTATGGCGATTTTCTAGAGAACAACCATCCACTTCTCCCATCGAGTTATTGCATCGAATGGTGGATGCAGGAGGCAAAGCAAAAAACTGCAGTAAATCCGATGCAAGCAGAGCAAGCAGTTCAAATGGCACAAGAACTAGAAATACCGCTTCATCCACACTGGACATATCTATGGCACGATATCGATTTAAATGAATTTCAAGCGCTTTCCCAATTTGTAGCGGAAAACGGCAAACTTGAAAAAAACTGCTTGCTACTTCCAAAAAATCCAGAGATCAAGCAAATCTTGGAAAAGCTGCTGGTGCCTCACAAGCTTCGCGACTGCATAATAATAGAAGACCCAGCAGCATTGATCCGCTGCTTGGGTCTAGATCAGAATTTGAAAAAGAGATGGAGTTCACTTAAATTTCAAAGCACAATTGAAGCGGTAAATGCAGTAAGCGGGCTGATAGTACGCGAAAGAGCACCCACCAGAATCGGCGGGCGAATGGGCAGACCCGAAAAGTCAAAGGAAAGAGAAATGAGGCCGCCTGTACACGTCCTCTTCCCGATAGGCGAAGCAGGAGGAAGGAGAAGATCGCTGTTGGAGGCAATGGAATACACAAATTCAAATATAGCTGGAGAGATCGAAGTTGAAATGGGAATTAGAAAATGTCCCAGCTGTAGAGAGCTAACTTTTAAAAATCGCTGTAAATGCGGCTCATTCACAACTCCAGCGAACTTCTGCTCCCATTGCAACTTGCTGTCTCAAAGTGAAACCTGTCCCCGCTGTCACCGTACGCTCACCAGCGTAATTAAACAGAAAATAAATTTAAAAGAACTGTATAAAGAAGCCCTTCGCTCCATAAATGAGCAGGAGAACTATGAAATTTTAAAGGGCGTTGCAGGCCTAATTTCCAAAAATAAAACCCCGGAGCCGCTAGAGAAAGGGATATTGCGAGCAAAGCACGATGTTTATGTCTTCAAGGACGGTACTATTCGCTACGATCTTACGGATTTACCATTGACCCATTTCATTCCGAAAGAAATCAATCTATCTATCGAAAAGCTGAGAGCCCTGGGGTATGAATATGATGCATTTGGAGCGCCACTCGAAAGCGAGGAACAAATAGTTGAATTAAAACCTCAAGATGTAATACTCTCCCAAGCAGCTGGGAAGTACCTCGTTAGAGTCGCGAACTTCATAGACGATTTGCTGGTTAAATACTATAAACTTGCACCATATTATAAAGTTAAGCAACCCCAAGATTTGATAGGAAAGTTGATAATAGGACTAGCGCCTCATACCAGTGCTGGCGTGCTTGGGAGAATTTTAGGATTTACTAATGCATCAGCGTGCTACGCTCATCCCTATTTCCACGCGGCAAAAAGAAGGAATTGCGATGGTGATGAAGATAGCGTTATGCTGCTGCTCGATGCCCTGCTGAACTTCTCCCGCTCATATTTGCCAGAGAAACGCGGGGGAAAAATGGATGCGCCTTTAGTTTTAACCACGCGGGTAGACCCAAAGGAAGTGGATAGGGAAGCGCATAATATGGATATAGCCCCTTGCTACCCGCTTGAATTCTATGAAGCAACACTTAAATATGCCAATCCAAAGGAATTTGAGCAGAAAATCCCAACAATTGCTTCAAGACTTGAAAGCGAGAACAAATATCAAGGGTTTAAATTCACCCACAGCACAAGCGATATTGCAATGGGACCAGCAGTTTCAGCATATAAAACGCTTTCAAGGATGATGGAAAAAATGGAAGCGCAGCTAAAGCTTGCACGTAGAATTCGCGCAGTTGATGAAAAAGACGTTGCTGAGCGAGTAATAAACCATCACTTTCTACCAGATATACTTGGCAATTTGCACTCCTTTTCCAAGCAGCAAATGCGCTGCGTAAAATGCAACCAAAAATTCCGAAGACCACCTCTTAAAGGAATATGCTCAAAATGCGGAGGTCGGGTGATCCTTACAATACACGAGGGCACGGTTAAAAAATATCTTGAGGCAAGTATGAAAATCGCTGAGGAATATGAAGTCTCCGCCTATACCAAGCAAAGGCTTAAGCTGCTAAGCGCAGAGATAGCCTCGCTATTTGAAAGCGATACTTCCAAGCAAAAAGAACTATTTGACTTTTTGTAGCAGAAAAAGGCAAAATATTTAATAGCTTTTGGATAGAAAGAGATTTAAATGCGCACTCTTTATAGGCAGCAGCGCGTTGGAGTATTCGTAGATGTGCAGAATTTGTATTACTCTGCGCGCTATCTCTACAATAGCAAGGTGGACTTTCGAGAGATATTGAAAGAAGCAATCCGCGGGCGAGGAGACTTCATACCTCTAGTGGAGCATTTGAAAAGAGCAATGGGGTGCAAAGTTGAAGTAATGGCATTTGGAAGAAGCACCTCCTCAAAGTTGATAGAGGTGGCAGATGAATTTATAGATCTCGATAGCGACCCAAATAGATTTTTGCTTGAAGGTTAACTTTAGCAATGGGTTTTCTTGTAGCTAAAAAGCTCGGAATTATTCTAGAGAATTATAAAACTGCTTTTGATCATTCCCCGATCTAGATTCGTCTTTCAATCTTTCAGCTGCGCAATCAGCACAGTGTAGGAATGTTTTGAAAGGAAAAAACTTATTTAAGCAGCTTCAATGCTTCCTTCACACTGTAGCCCTCGTGCACAATTGCTGCTATTGCACGCGTCATCTTCGTTGGATCCTTGGCTTGAAAGATATTCCTTCCAATAGCCACACCCTTGCCTCCAGCCTGTATTGAATCATATACCATTTCAAGCAATTCAACTTCCGTTGACATTTTAGGACCACCTGCAACAACAACTGGTGCTGGACAGCCTCTAACGACTTCTTTGAAGCTATCTATATCTCCAGTGTAATTTGTCTTCACAATATCAGCGCCAAGCTCAGCGCCAACTCGAGCAGCGTGCTTCACATATTCCACGCTATGCTCTGATTTAACCTTAGCCCCTCGTGGATACATCATCGCAAGTAAAGGCATGCCCCATTCATTGCAAGCTCGCGATACTTGGCCTAACATCGCAAGCATTTCAGCTTCATCATTTGCTCCAATGTTTACGTGCACACTAACGCCATCTGCGCCAACCTTTATAGCCTCCTCGACGCTTGTTACAAGCACCTTATGAAGCGGATCAGGACCAAGCGTGGTGGAAGCGGTGAGGTGAATTATCAAGCCTACATCGCGTCCATACCTTCTATGCCCGTACTTAGGTAAGCCCATGTGCCCTAGCACGGCATTTGCTCCGCCCTCTGCAACTTTGTTTACAGCTTCCTTCATATCTATCAGCCCCTCAATAGGGCCCAGGCTTACTCCGTGGTCCATTGGAACGATCACCGTCTTTCCTGTCTCGCGATTGATTATTCTTTCAAGTCTCACAGCTTTTCCAATCAAACTCATATTCTCACCTTAATAGCGTATATTGAAGCTAATCTCATTTGAAGGACAAAATCTTTATGTAATATGGAATATCTATAACTTCAATACGCGGCCGGGATGGGGTAGTGGCTATCCTTTGGGACTGTGGAGAATATGCAGAAATCCCAAGACCTGGGTTCAAATCCCGGTCCCGGCCTTTTATTATTCTATTTCCCCCAGAATGGATTTGTCTTGCGCTTCATAGCTAGAAATGCTTGCAGTGTTTCAAGTTCATCCGATGGTAAAGTGTCATGGAGCTCCTGTTCAAGTATCTTCGCGTGCTTCTCAGGCAGATCTACGAGTAAAATATCTCCCTCGTGGATCTGCCTACCTACAGTTGGTCCTTCAATTGATATTGCAACCTCTTGGTTATAAGTAGCCTCCGGTATATTCTCCCCTTTGTTCTGTATCGCCTTAAGAGTCCCGACCTTTGTGCCATCTTCTCTGATAAGATTAACACCAGGTCTTATTCTACCACCAAGTATCTCTACGCCCACTATCGCAGGTTTACTAATGCGAAAGACGCAGTCTGGCAATATTCTGATTTTACCTGGTCGAATAATTGCTTCAAGGCGCTTTCTCTCCATAGCTGCTTTTTGCTCTTTCACCCATTTTTCATAATCCTCAAGGAGCTTGTAAATCACATCGCTCTGAAAGATTCGAATCTTTGCTTTAGCTGCCTCCTCTTTTGCATCTGGTAAAACATCAACATCGAATCCCAAAATGGTTGCATATAATGGATCTTTAACTGTGGCTGCATCTATCACATCACGCTTAGATATATCTCCCACATCTGCTCTGCGTATGGGTATTTTCGCTTCTTTCAACTCATTCACGATCGCCTCTAAGCTTCCAAGAGTATCAGCTTTAATTATAACTCCCACCTGATCCGTTTCAATTCTAACATCAACGATCTCAGATTTCATCTCGCGGATTACTTCCTTAATGTCATCCGTTTGAGTGATAACTCTAAGCGGCGAACCTGCAAGGGCTCTCTCGAGATTTGGCGCTGCAATTTTAATTCCTGCAGCAGCAGTGACTCTTTGAACCCTTAAAAATTTCTCTTCAACTCTTATCTCAGAGAGAGGCCTTGGTTTAAGCAGGGCTCGAACTTTAGTTATAATCGGCTCTTTCACGCCTAGCAAAGCTATCGTATCACCAACTTTAATTTCACCATCGTATAGAATCACATCAAGTGTTACACCAAGTCCCAGTTCTTCTTTCACCTCAAGTACTGTGCCAACTCCAGCAGAGGTCGCATTGTACTTCAAATCTTTTTCCAGAAAACGTTGAGCAAGGCCGACTAAGACGAGCAAAAGATCTGCTATCCCCTCCCCGGTTTTTGCACTTATAGGTATTATACCTACATTTTTTTGAAAATCTCGAATTCGATCGTAACGATCTGAGCTGAAACCCGCGTTGAGCAACTGTGAAATGATGAAATAGATCTTGTCGTCTAGCGCAAGTCTAACTCGCTCAGGCTGCTTCGGATAGCTAATAACAAATGGCTCATTATAGTTAGAGCGCCAGCCTTGAATGCGGTCTATCTTATTAACAGCAACCACAAAAGGGGTGCGAAATCTACGCAAGATATTAATCGCTTCAACTGTTTGTGGCTGGAATCCCTCCATTACGTCAACAACGAGCACTGCCAAGTCGGAAAGCGCTCCACCGCGACTTCTAAGGGTGGTGAATGCATGATGCCCTGGGGTATCGATAAATAGCAGTCCTGGGACTATGAAGTTGCCTCGCATAAGATTTCCACATAGCTTTTTGATCGCTTCCAGCGGTACCTCAGTTGCACCTATATGCTGTGTGATCAAGCCAGCTTCTTTTTCAGCAATCGCAGAGCCGCGTATCTTATCAAGCAAAGTGGTTTTGCCGTGATCAACGTGCCCGAGGACGCAAACGATGGGCGTGCGCAATCTTTTTTCAGCCACAGCCATCACTGCCTAAAATATGATCATCTAAATATATAAAAATGCTTAGCGCTCGTAAATCCAATCTTCATCGATGCGCTTGTAGGATATTAATTCTCCTTCTTTAAAATACAGAGCAATCTCCCGCTTTGCAGACTCAGGCGAATCAGAAGCATGAACAATATTTCGACCAGTTTCAAGAGCGTAATCTCCACGTATCGTACCTGGACTTGAATTTTGAGGGTCAGTTACTCCGATCATTTTTCTGATCGACTGTACTGCATTCTTTCCTTCAACAACCATTGCGATCACAGGTCCCGAGGTAATAAATGCAATTAGGCTTTGGAAAAATGGCTTATTCGCATGTTCTGCATAATGTAATCTAGCAAGTTCTTCGTCTAGCTTCAGAAATTTCAAGCCAACGATCTTAAAGCCGCGTTCTTCAACTCGGGAGATAATTTTGCCAACTAAGCCACGCTGCACGCCATCTGGCTTGACCATTAAAAAGGTGCGTTCCATCTTCCCATCCCTTCTCACTTGGCTTTGCTGATCCACTTCACTTTTCGCGGAATTCTGCCAAGCATCATATTTTTTTCACATTTTGAAGAGCAGAAATAAAAAATTGTGCCATCTTTTTTCACAAACATTTTACCAGTACCAGGCTCGATTGTCTTATTGCAAAATGAGCAAAGTCTTCCTTCAACCATAAAAAATCACCTTGAAATAAGTTTCTTTGCCTCTCTGGCGGTTTCCATTAAAATCAAGATATCGCCAAGGCGAACTGGACCGATACAATTTCGAGTAATTATTCTACCCTTGTTTATTCCTTCTAAAATACGACATTTCACTTGAATCGCCTCGCCATGCATTCCAGTTCGACCTATCACTTCAATTACTTCAGCCGGTATACCGCTTTCTTCAACTACCAAAATTTTTCACCTCGAATTATTTCTTCAATGCTCGCAATTTTTGAACCACTTCCTCCATAAGCTCCTTAGCCTTTCCTGCATCTATAATAGCCGCTGCAGCAGCACCAACGTCAAGCCCTGAGGCTGCGCCAAGCTCACTTTGCTTTGCAACGTAAACATAGGGAATGTTTTTCTCCTCGCAGAGGGGGGGAAGATGAGCAACAATTTCAGGTGGCTGTACATCCTCACTTATTAGCACCAGCTTTGCTAAGCCTCTCTCGATCGCCTTGGTAGCTTCATTTGTGCCTTTTCGAATCTTCCCTGTGTCTCGTGCAAGCTCAAGCGCTTCCAGTGCTTTATTTTGAATTTCACTTGGTACATCGAATTTAACATACATTGGTTTTGCCATTTCCATCACTCCTTCCAGACCAGAGATCTTTCATCATTCATCGATCAAGGGAAATTCGCTTGATTTAAGTAATTCTGATAATATAAGTATCAAATCCTTTTAAAACTTCCGCTCATTCTCTGGTGAAGAAGGAAGCATTTATGAGGAAAAAAGCGGCAGTTCCCATCAGATAAGCTATGGCAAGCACTTCATCGAACACCTTATAGAGGTGGAAAATATCCATTAAAACAGTGGTTGAGATTATGCTTGCAATTAGCAGCACAAAGCCTATGAGAAGCAGAAGCATATCTCTGCGATAAGTCATGAAAAATGCTTTAGCAATAAGTGAAACTGCAAACAATCCTGAAATAGCGAAGGTGAGACTGAAGAGAATCCGCAATAAAAACCAGATCTCCATCAAATGTACCTCTTGCTGCGAACTTCCTTAAGTACGTCCCACATTTTAATAATCTTCTCACTCGCGGCTCTCCTTATATTGATTTCAACCCTCAAGTGTTCTCCTTCGAAGGTAACATAAAAGCGAGTTACATTTGATCTATACAATTTGATCCTTTTGCCATCGGGAGTTAGAACGCTATCAGCTACTTCTAGCAGATTTGCATTTTCTAAATCGCGGACTTTTCGATAGCAACTTGCAACTGGAATATTTAAATCGACACTCAGCTCTTGAGCCGACTTGGGGCTTTTCAGGGATGCGGATAGAATTTTGATGTTATATTCGTCGGCAAGCAATTTCATTATTTCAAGCGCATCTACCATTGAATCACATCCATGAAAGCCTTTTATGCATGTGTAAGCGAGATATAAATATGTTTTGACAAATTTGCTAGTGGCGTCAATTTTTAAATGAAAGCTAAACTCTCACTTTTCCAATTAATTA
>JBBIOZ010000056.1:8576-10436 GCA_037443105.1 Methanocellales archaeon | reverse complement strand
CAGTTTGAGTGAATTCTCGAAGTCTTATTATACCCTGTCTCGGAGAGATTTCATTTCTATAGGACTTGCCAACTTGAGTGGCGCCAAATGGAAGCCTGTCTCGGTAGAACTTAAGCAATCTTGGGAAGTCTATAAACATGCCTTGGGCAGTTTCAGGTCTCAGGTATGCAATGCGCTTTCCACCTGGCCCTATGGTTGTTTTAAACATGAGGTTATATTGATAGACCTCTCCTAGGTTTCCACCGCATTCTGGGCAGCGCACTTCATATTTTTTTATCAAATCAGTCAATACTTCCGCGGTGAATGTTGGGGGTAATTTCACTCCAGCGCCCTCAATAATGTGATCCGCGCGATAGACTTCGCCGCATTTCTGGCACTCGGTCAAGGGATCAACGAAGCCTTTGACGTGACCGGAGGCTATGAAGACTTCTTCCACGCCGATGGTGGGTGCTTCAATTTCATAGTTACCTTCCTGCACCACGAATATATCTCTCCACACATCCTCGATTCTGCGCTTCATAATAGCGCCGAGGGGACCAAAATCCCAGAAACCAGCTGTGCCCCCGTAGATCTCAAAAGATGGCCAGAGGAAGCCCCTCCTTCTAGCTAGCTCTATCACTTTCTCATATTTATCCATTGAAAATCACTCCATCCAAGCCGCTTGAGTTAAAAAATAAACATATGGGTTTATAAATATTACTAAAAACCTATGGAGGCTATAGAGGAAGAGGATTCAAAAGGAGAAACCCAGGTTTCTCCTTTTTCAGAAGTCTGTCATTACTCGGAATTGATCGATCTCTTCCTTTAATAGCTTGAGGAAGTGCCTTGCTGTGCCCTCTACATCTTTTGCATTTGTAATTGCTCGGCCAACTATTATGATATCTGCTCCTGCTTCGATTGCTTCCTTTGCATTCTCAGCCTTTATTCCACCTGCTACGGCTACCAAGATCTTTTCAGAGATTTTTTTCACTTCCTCTATATTCCATCTATGCTTCGCAGCTTTCGCTTCAAGATCTATTGCTCGATGCAGCTCGACCACTTCTGGTTTAATGCTCAAGCTTTTGAGCAGCGCTATTGGATCGCTTACGTTCAGCATATCTATGATTGAATACATACCTGTTTTTTTCGCCTCAGCTATTGCCTTTTCAATGGTTTCAATTGAAGCCAGTCCGGAGATAACTACTGCATCCGCGCCTTCGTCTGCTGCAATTCTAACCTCTAGATTGCCGGTGTCAAGGGTTTTTAAATCAGCGACGATAAAAACACTTGGATTGATTTCGCGGATTTTTTGGATTATTCCCAATCCATAGCGCTTTATTAAAGGTGTTCCAGCCTCTATGATTAGATGGTCGCTTCTCGGAAGCTGCTTCACCACGCTGAGCATTTGTTCTAGGTTTGGAATATCAAGAGCAACTTGGAGATAGGGTGGGTCGAAGAGTTTTGTTGTATGTCTATAGCCCATTACTGGATGCAGAGATCTATCCTTTTCATACAGTACTTTTTCGATGGATGGAAAGCCTTCCATTGCACGCTGAATCGCAAGTTTTGTGGCGCCGTAGTTATACCGATAGATTTTGCTGTAATCTTTAGCATCTGGATGGATGAATACGCTGACCACCAATACCAAGTCTTCGACTTTATCTCTGGGTATTATGCCTTCTTCAACAGCATCTGCAACCGCTTTGGCAACTGCACTTTGAGCTGGGCCGAAAATTTGAGCTGCCTGCGCCATGTTTTTAACAGTAACCTTAGGTACAACCAAGGTTGCTGGTTTTGTAGGCAGATTTGGGCGGATAACAGCTAGCATTGGAGTGTGGCCAGCTGAAAGGTGGGCCAGTCCACTTGCAAATGCTTCGCCGA
>JBBIOZ010000056.1:0-8566 GCA_037443105.1 Methanocellales archaeon | reverse complement strand
CCTTTTTTCTCCCCTATAATTAGATCAATATGCGCGATTTCAGGCTCGCTACCGATGAGTGCTTCACCTACTAAGTACACATTAGCACCTCTTTTTTTAAAACGCACTTCTCTATTATAAAGGTTAGCTGATTAAGTTAACTTATGATCACGCTGTTTTCCGCTTGAAGACCACTTGGAGTATGCCATTCTTGAAGCTTTGCCTCATGCTTTTGATATCGACCTTTGCCGGTAGCTCGACTTTTTCATAGAGATTCAATTCATTTATGGTGCGGATCTCCAGCTGCCTCTCACTTGGGTATAGTTCAACTTCATCCTGCTTTGTCCCATTCAGGTCTGCTACTATATGAATTTCATCTCCTATTTCAAAGACATCGATTAGAGTTTCTGGCTTGCCATCGCTGATTTTTATCCTTTTTCCAATTCTCGGTTCTTCTTGGAAGTGGCGTTCTATGTATTCATCAAATTCGCGTAGGAAGTCAAAGATTTCTTCGAATTCATCCAGTGGCTTCCTTCTCTTCATCTTCATGTTCTTCCCCCCTAACTGTTGCAAATTTTGCAAATTCTTCTGATAATTTCTCATACTGCCTGAGGGTATCTCGAGATGTAGTTGGTTTAACCCGCTTAAGTGCTTCCTCTAGATGTTTTTTATAGATTTTTAGATATTGAGCATGCTCCTTCACTTCTTCCCTGCTCATCCCTGGCTTGATTAGCTCTCGAAGTGCTAGCATTGCGGCTTCTCTGCAGATGGCTTCAATATCTGCTCCCACATAGCCATCAGTTTTTTCTGCAAGCTCGCTGAGATTAACATCAGCTGCCAGAGGCTTGCCCTTTAAATGTATTTTGAAGATTTCCTCGCGTTCTTTCTTACCCGGAGGAGGGATATAGATCAAGCGATCGAATCTGCCTGGGCGGAGAAGCGCTGTGTCGATCAAATCAGGGCGATTTGATGCTGCAAGTACAACCACATCTTTAAGTTCTTCCATTCCATCGAGTTCGGTTAATATCTGGCTAACCACTCGCTCGGTTACGTGGGAATCGAAGCTTGAAGCGCTCCGCTGAGGTGCAATTGCATCGAGCTCATCGAAGAAGATAATTGCAGGGGCACTTTGTCTTGCTTTTCTAAATGTTTCTCTCACTGCTCGCTCGCTTTCACCCACATATTTGCTTAAAAGTTCAGGGCCCTTTATGCTTATGAAGTTGGCCTCGGTTTTGCTTGCCACTGCTTTAGCTAGTAGTGTTTTCCCAGTACCAGGCGGCCCGAAGAGCAATATTCCCCTAGGTGGCTTGGTTTTTATTGCCTCAAATGCCTCTGGATATTTAAGCGGCCACTCCACTGCTTCTCTGAGTTCTTGCTTTGCCTTCTCCAAGCCGCCTACATCTTCCCAGTCCACATCTGGCACCTCTATGAATACTTCTCTCATCGCACTTGGTTCTATATTTTTAAGTGCCTCTAGGAAGTGTTTGTTCTTCACCTTGAGCTTGTCGAGTACTTCCTGCGGGATTTCTTCTTCCATTTTGATCTGGGGGAGTATTTCTCGCAGTGCGTGCATCGCTGCTTCTTTGCAGAGGGCAGCTATATCTGCGCCTACGAAGCCATGGGTGATATCAGCTAGGTTTCCTAGGTCAACGTCCTTTGCAAGTGGCATTCCTCGCGTGTGCACCTGCAATATTTCCAAGCGGCCATTTCGATCTGGCACGCCTATTTCAATCTCGCGATCAAATCTCCCCCCTCTGCGAAGCGCTGGGTCCACGGCGTTGGGTCTATTCGTTGCTGCTATTACCACCACTTGGCCTCTTGATTTCAAGCCATCCATTAAAGAGAGCAGCTGCGCTACTACTCTTCTCTCCACTTCCCCCGTGACCTCTTCTCGTTTTGGAGCTATTGAATCGATTTCATCTATGAATATAATCGCAGGTGCATTTTCTTCAGCTTCTTTGAAGATATCGCGAAGCTGTTTTTCGCTCTCGCCATAGTATTTTGACATTATCTCAGGTCCGCTTATGCTTATGAAATGGGCATCTGTTTCATTTGCCACTGCTTTGGCGATGAGTGTTTTCCCAGTACCAGGCGGTCCGTGTAATAGTACTCCTTTGGGAGGTTCAACTCCAAGTTTTTGAAATATTTCAGGATGCCTCAGGGGGAGCTCGATCATTTCTCTAATCAATCCAATTTCTCGCTTTAAGCCACCTATATCTTCATATGAAACGTGGGTTATTGTTTTCTCCACTTCCTCCACAGGTCTCTCCTTTAAAACGATCTGCGTATCCCTAGTTGCGACCACGGTTCCAGCTGGCTGAGTTGCAGTTACGATGAAGGTAAGTGGATTCCCGAGCATTTCCACCCTGAGCTTCTGGCCTTTAAAAACCGGTCTGCCTTCTAAGATTCTCAGGATGTATTGCTCTCCGCCCACGATTCTCACCGGCTGCGTTGGAGCTATGGTGATCTTCACGGCCGGGTGGGCTTCAACTTTCCTAACAGTAACCAAGTCGTCGATTCCAACTTTTGCATTGCTTCTAGTATTTCCATCGATGCGTATTATTCCCTTTCCAGTGTCCTCAGGATAACCCGGCCACACAATTGCGCTTGCTTTATCCTTTCCCTCTATTTCCACTATATCGCCGCTTACGAGTCCGAGTTTTTGCATTGTTTCCATGTCTATTCTCGCTATGCCTCTGCCTGCATCGCGATGATATGCTTCAGCGACGCGAAGCTGCACCTCCTTCTTTTCTTTCTCTGCCATTTTTATTCCTCCAGATTAATGCTCCAAATTTCTTTTCCACTTACATTTTTATTGACCACTATTCCTTTTTTCCGCAATTTTTCAAGCTGTTCAACTACATCCTCGCGAGGTACGTTTATCTGCCTAGCTATTTTTTCAATGGTTGCATTTTCCTCCCTGAAGAGCAGCATTAAAATTTCTGCTTCCAAGTAATCTGTGGCAATTTCTCCAATTGCTTCAACGCTCCTCTCAGTTACTTCGGTGAGCCTTGCTTGAGTGCAGCGCTGCGCCAGACTTAAATCTCTATAGAGTGCGCGCAGTCGATAGAATTCCTCCCGCAGGTCTTTTAAGCTTCTTCGCTTTTCAGCGCTGAAGTATTCCAAGACGCCTTTGAAGTTCTGCAGTATGCTTTCTAGGATATCGCGATATTTACGGGGAAATTCTTCCTCGCTGAAGTGGAGAGCGATTGAGCTGAATTCAAATAAATAGGGCGAGAGCATTATTTCTAGATGAAGGTCGTCTGAAATTTGGAAGTATTTCCGTCTCTGCTCATCTATATATGCTTCTATCAATCCAGCCTGCTCTAGCTTGCTTAAGTGCTGAAGCACTGCTTTAGGGCCTATGTCAAGTCTCTCCACTAACTCACTGACATAGCAAGGTCTGATTGAGAGTAATTGAAGGATTTTGCGCCGGTTCGTATTGCCCAGTAGATCAAGCAACTCCTCGCTATCCATATATTAACCTCAAGTTACTAACTAAAAGTTAGTAAAAAAGTTATATATAAATATTTCGCTTATTCTTATTTGTTTGCAGTTTATTTTAAATCAAGTAGCTAATATGGAATTAAATGTTTCGAGTTATACTAGCTCTTGATCTAATGAATGGAATTGCTGTGCACGCAATTCAAGGCGATCGCCATCGATATAAACCCCTGAAAAGCCAAGTATGCTCCTCCTCCAGCCCTCTGGAGATAGTGGCCACGCTAAGCCCAAGAGAGGTTTACATCGCAGACCTAGATAGAATCGCTGGAACAGGGGACAACTTTGAAGTAATAAAAGCAATTTCAAAGCAATGCAGCACAATCGCGGACCTCGGAATCAGAAGTTATCAGGAATTAATCGATGCAGAAAAACTGGCTCATAAGCTAGTGCTTGGAACTGAAACTGCAGCGCTTAAGCTCATTCAAGCTGCAGCTGAGCTTGGCGTAATCGTAAGCTTAGATATAAAGCAAGGTAAACTCCTGAGTCAAGATCAAGATTTACCAAGTTCGCCGGTCGAGGCTGCTAAAATAATCAGTGAAGCAGGCATAGGTGAGCTCATTGTTTTAAATCTAGATAGAGTGGGAACATCCACAGGCGTGGATCTCGAACTTCTGCAGCAAATTAAAGCCCAAGTTGGGGGGAAAAGTAGAATAATAGCCGGTGGTGGGGTGAGGGATGAAGTGGATTTAAAAACTCTGGAGGAAATAGGGGTAGATGGAGCAATCGTTGCAACTGCAATACACCATCGCAGCATTCCCAGAGAGAGACTGCGTTAAAATAAAATAATCAAAAAATAATTAAAATTTAATACTCAATTCTTGGCTTGCTAGTGCTCTGAGTCTCTCATCGATTTCAAAAACTGCAAGCTGCAGATTTTTATTATTATCAAAATCCCCAGCAATTCTCTCCAGCTCCGCCTTACTCAAATTTTTCAGCTCTTCAAGGGCTTCAATTAAATTGGGTACAGCTCTAATGATATTGTCCACGATGGTAATGGTGGCAGTTCTAGCGGTTCGACAGAGCGGATTTAAATCAACTGCTATAACCTTTTTACCCATCTTAATGAGAGCTTCGCAGCGGTCGCCATCTTCAAGTGGCACGAAAACAACGTCCGCAGAATAAATTCCCTCGCGATCGACCTTTGCCCTTTCATGCGATATGCCTGGAATTCTTGCATCTGCTTTAGCACCCAGCACGATAGCAGCGCCTCGCTGCTTTAAATCTTCAATTATTCTCCTGACCCTTTCATCGGTGCGATGGAAAAGATTTACCTCAATAGGTGCATTCAAGAGCTTGGAGAGCCTAACAAGTTCGCTGCCTGCAAGTGCAGCTGCATTGCCATTGACTGAAATAACAGGTTTCCTAGCCAGTAAAAGCAACGCTGCAGCTGCTCTTGCTGCTTGCTTAGCACTTTCAATTGTTTTTTCCCCGAGGATATAGTCAAATGCCTCTCCTCTACCCTGCGCAATTAACCCTTGAATACTCGCTATTCCCTTTTGATAGCCCTCCACAAGCTTCTCCCTTGTGACAAGCGAAGCATAGCGCGGGTGGTTTTTGGGGATTTCAGTCATTGCAGCATTTATGAAGCAAATATTATTAATTATTATAAATTCCTTATTTTATCTTCTGGCAGAACATTGTTTCAGATGCCTTGACATTTGGAGTTGCTCGAATCTTGTCATAAACTATATTGATAACCTCATCGGAATCTTTAGCTTCTATTCTCGCCACAACATCGTATCTACCTGTAACTAGGCAAACTGCAGTTACCCCTTCAATCTTCGCAAGTTTCTTGGCAACCTCTCTATCTTTCCCAGGCTCGGTATTGATCAGGCTCAGTGCTATAACCATTTGCTTCACCTCAACTTGGAATTAATACTTGGAATTACAAAAACCTTGTCCTTTAAGGAATAGATCCAAAGGGCGCTGGAGTGAAGCAAAGTGCTCCCAAGATCAAAACTACAACCGCTAGCAGCAGTCTTTTTTTATCAAGTTTTGCAGTGTCATCAAGCGGAGGGGGATGCTCTGCGGAGGCAAAGAGGGAGGTGAAGAAACCCCAGAAGATCCAGATGAAGCCATTTGCATTCATTCCATAAAGCACATAGATTCCGAAGATCATAAGCATGAATGGAACAGCCATTGAGAGATATTTGAATTTCCTGCCCATTATAGAGCGCATTATATGTCCCCCGTCAAGCTGGCCAGCTGGTAATAAGTTGAAAACAGTTACAATCATTCCCACCCAGCCTGCAAATGCAACTGGATGCATAGTGGTCTGCTCCAGCTTAACATTCAATACCAAGCTTGCAATTGCCTCGAATAGCAGAGGAGTGCCTATCTCAATGTATTGAGCATCCTGCTGCGGGAGAGCCACTGGAGGCAGTGAAAGGCCAATTGCAGTTACAATTATCGAAGCAATTATTCCAAGCAGAGGGCCGGCTATGCCTACATCAAAGAGGGTTTTTCGATCAGGAATTGGACTCCTCTGCTTGATCACTGCTCCAAGCGTGCCAATTACCGAGGGGAATGGGATGAAGTAGGGTAAAGAGGTTTGCACTCCACGCTTCTTGCTAACGATGTAGTGCCCAAATTCATGCATGCCAAGTACAGTCATTATTGCAATGGTGAAGGGCAGGCCTTGAAAAATATTTAAGGGCTCTTGAAATGGATTCACCCCGAACATCGTGGAGCCCATGAACATTGTGGAAAAAAAGGTTGCAATGGCTAATAATATATTTATTGAGCTATCCCTAGCTGAATAAGCTGCTCTGGAGACGATGATTATGTTCTCGCCCAGTCGATGTGTAAGCATGATTTGATAGCCATATTTAGAAAAACTTCCCCAGAGCTTTTGATAGGCTGTAACTTGATCAACAAGTGGATCGCCAAATATATAGATCTGATCCCCATCAGGAGAAAGAGTGATTTCATATATGCGAAATACTTCATTTACCTTGGATATCAATTCCGGGGGCAAAAGCTTATTCATCTTATATTCTCATCCTTTATTTCTATATAACCATTTGTTCCATCTACATATATAATTGCATTATTTTTGATTGCTTCGAGGGGATCGATCTCAAGAGAGTCCACAAGCGGGATGCCTGCTATGATTGCTCCAACAGCTATAACTGGTTCGCACTTTCTATTCACCATAGCAGCTGGTGCTGCATAATTTTGCTTCAGCTGATAGAGCACATATGAACCCACAGTCGAGCCTTTTCCATGGGGGAAAACCAGAACCTTATTTTTTATGCTTTTCCCATAAAGCTCGTGGCCCTTTTCAATTACTCTACCGGACTGCGGATCCACGCTGCCTAGGAAAGATATTGGTTCCTTGGTCACAATTGCTCTTCCCATGGCAGTTCCCTTTGATATGCCTCTTCCCTTGATTCTCATCTATTCACACGCTCTCCTCAGGCAATTCTCAAGGGTATCAAAGCAGGCTTCCACTCCCTGCAAGCTGGGGAGGTAGTCCAAAGCCTTTCCAGAGTTGGTTAATATTTTAGAAAAACTTTCAGCTGCAGGTGAAACTACCATGCAGGTATCGCAGTAAACTTTAGCTCCACTCTTCTCAATCCGCTTGACTAATTTATTCTTCTCCTTAAGGTATCTCGAGGTAAAAATCCAAGTCTCGCGCTTTACTTTTTTCCCATTCAACAATTTAGCAATTTTTTTCAACTCATTTAGAGAGCAGTGTGGGCATCCAATTGCTATTAGATTCACATCCTCAGCATTGCAGTAGATATTCTTAATTTCCTGAGGCTCCACTGCTATCCTCTCCCTAGGTGTTTCGAAATCAGCACTTTCAGGGGTTATGCCTTTAACGTGGAATAATGCCACTCCACCTGTTGCTGCCAATGCTGCGCCCAGAGCTTTAAGTTCATCCTTCGCTGGTTTTTGCTTTGCAAAGCTGAATATGGGTATTTTGTCCTCGAGCTGCTTGCCAGCTATATAGCCTAGTGCAGCATAATCTGAATCCTCAAGTTTGAATTTAATTTCAAACAGCACATCAGGAGCTCTATTCTCCTTCAGATGCATACCATAGTTCGGTGTTTTACCTATCAATGCAGCGGCGAGTGCAGCTGGAGCGCCCTCTCTATTTGTCATCGCTCCAATAACCGAGTTGGCATATACCACAGCCGAGCTCTCCCCCCAGGCTAGGTGGTCGCCTTTTTTAATTCTATATAGATAGTAAGGAGTGCAGGTGCAGGTTAGCTTTACCCCGAGTCTTTGATAGGCTCTTAAAATGGCCATTTGCTTGGCAGCAAATTCCTTTGAAATTCCCATTTCAATCCAGCGTTTTCTATCCAAACCAGCGGGGTTAAGCAATGCAGGCACTCTAACCCTGCCTTTGAGACTTTTAAGATAACTAAGTCCAGCTTCGCCAATTGTCTTATAGCTTACACCTGAGATCTGAGCGCTTTTAACTGGAATCAATCTCTTCGCTCCATATATCTCTCCAAGTGCCACCAAGATTTCCATTGACTTCTGCAGCGTAGCTCCAAACTCGCCACTGTAAATTTTCTCTTCCTCTCTGCTGAGATACATCAATCTTCCCTTATCATTCTGTAGAATTTCTCCCAGTTTAACTTTGTCGCTATGCAGCCTGCTTCATCAAGCACTATTCCCTGTGCCGGTATTTTATATCTATTGCACATATCCAAGCCATCTCTGACTTCTTCCACGCATCCTACACCTAGAATAGCACTTGGCTTATATTTAGCGATCATTCGTCTTATAAAGCTTGAGCCTGGAACTATAAATACTCTGTAGCCAAGTTTTTCCGCCTCTTGCTTGGCATCCTTTATTTTGCATCTTCCACAAGATATGCATTGAATGCCTTCAGGACTCAGCTTCGCCGGGCATTCTATGGAGCGAAGGCACTGCGGGAGAAAAATTGCTTTCTTGGTTCTAGGAATCCTTTTATATGGCTTTAGATTGATGAGATTTATCAAGTTTATGCATACTAAATCCACGACTGCATCCTCCCCGCCAAACAATCGAAATATCGCTCTCACCGGTGCTTCAAGAGTGATGATCGCTAATATGAATAAATTTGGAAAGGGGAAATAGCCGGTTT
>JBBIOZ010000055.1:3160-10488 GCA_037443105.1 Methanocellales archaeon | reverse complement strand
AACTCAAAGAGTCTGGGCAGCTTATATATTGCGATCTTGTCCTTCATGAAGTTAAGTATTTCCTGCTCAAGCTCTTTAGCTGCCTCGCCGGTTGGTACAGGGATTTCTGGCTTCAGCTGCACCCAAGCTTTGACATCCATTCCGCGAACTGGATGTGGAACTCCGATAACTCCAACATCCGCTACTTTAGGATGCTTTGCGATGACCTCCTCCACTTCCTCCGGGCCAATGCGATAGCCAGAGCTTTTGATCATATCATCGTCTCTGGAGACGAAGTACACATAGCCTTCTTCATCAGCATATACATAGTCGCCCAGCACATTCCAGCCATCTTTGACGCTTTCCTTCTGCTTCTTCATCAATCTGCCGCCATGCTCAGTAGGCCGCCAGTATACAATGCCAGTTGGGCCTCTCACAGTCATTGTTCCAATTTCACCTGGCTTGCACGGCTTGCCATCGTCGTCCACGATTCTAACACTCAAGCCCCGTAGAGGTACACCGCATGATTTTGCCTTGGGTTTCATTGTTACTGCGTTGCTCAGCACGAGATGCACCATCTCAGTTGCACCTAGACCTTCATATATGGGCATTCCAGTGCGCTTAAGCCAAGCTTCAAATGTTTCTCCACCGAGTGCCTCTCCACCAGTGGTGTACATTCTAATGCTGCTTAAATCATACTTCTTCTCCCAGTCAGGCATTGTGAGGAATTTGCGATATGCAGTTGGCAGCCCGGTGAATACAGTTATGCCGTGCTTCTCCACATCGGCAAGCAGCTCTTCTGGCACGAATTTAAGCAGAAGCGATACCGCTGCTCCAAAGCGATATGGTATCAATGCAAATGTGCCATATCCCGCGGCAAACGATACAGGTGCCGACCCTCCCACGACATCCGAGGGAGTTAGCTTCCATACCTGCTTCCCAACCATGTCGCATATAACCAATGCACCCTCTTGGAAGTGCGCGCAGCCCTTGGGATCGCCTGTTGTCCCAGAGGTATATAGAAGAAGCCCTATATCGCGCTTGTCTCGCCTTACTGGCTCGAATTGCTTGGCGCCTTTTGCTACCAGTTCTTCATAGGAATAGTAGCCCTTGGGCTTTATATCCTCAGGCTTTGCGCCAATTACGATCATATACTTGCAGGTTTTGAAGCCACCTAGTTCCTCTATCGATCTTTCCACTTCTCCAATCAAACCGTAGGTTACAACCATGGCCTTGAGCTCAGCGTTGTTGCTCGCATAGGTAAGCTCCTTTGCCGACCACAGTGGTGACATTGGCACCGGTATTGCACCTATCTTCATTATTGCGAAGTTAGCCACTATAGCTTGCGGGATATTTGCAGTTCTCAATCCCACTCTATCATTTTCTTCTATGCCAAGCTCTCTCATGCTGTTAGCGAGTTTATTGACATTTATATACAGCTCTCGATAGGTGATCTTTTGATCTTGGAAGTAAATTGCTACATTGTTAGTTCTGCCTGCTTTGATGTTTATATCCAGGAGTTCTTCAGCGAGATTTATCTTATCCGGCACTTGATATTCTGGCGGGACTTCAAGCACTGGCCAGAGTTCTTTTGGCGGTAAATAGTCCTCAGGTATTTTAACCATCCTCTCTCCTCCTTAAAATTGATTTTTATGATTTTCTACTGGTCGTGTGTATATAAATTTTGTGATTCTATTGCGACTGAAAATAATTAAAAATATTAAAAATATATAATAATTTAGATATTTTTGGGGACGTTTAAAAACGCTCAGCCTTCTTGTTTTCACTCCACGGCTGTTGCTTCTTTAGTGGCAATATAACTTGTTAATTCCTTGTTGCATTCTCAAGGAAATTGCTCGCCATATAAGAATGGAGATACTCCAGCTTTCCCTTTTCCTCGCCCTTGGCTTTTGCATAGCTTTGTTTCTAAGCTCTATAATAGCCTGGCATTGCTAAAGAGCTCATATTTAGAATATATCGAACTTTACATCAAGTTCATCTTTTAATCCAGCGAAGTTGAGATAATACTCAAATGCCAGTTCTTCAATGAATCTCTCAGACGATCAAGCACGCACCACCCGTCCAACCATGCAAATAATAATATTAATTCTTATCCAATATATTCAGTATCACGATTGCAATGTAAAATGAAAAGAGAAATGCTCCCCTTCTTGTGAGCGTTTTGCCAATCGCCATGAATATGAAGAGAGTGAATGTTAGAACATTCATTGCAATGATCGTTGGCAGCACCTTAGCAATATCAAATGTAAGAGGATAAGCCATTCCCATAAATCCAAGGGTAAGCAATATACTGGTGATATTCGCACCTATCCCCGCTCCAAGAGCTAGATCTGTCACGCCCTTTCTACTCGCGTGATATGCAGCGGCAATATCGGGAATCGAAGTTCCAACTGCAACTACCATAGTGCCAATCAGCCACTCGCTAATACCCATGGATTTTGATATCTCAATCGCCCCATGGGTCAAAAGTTCAGCTCCAAGCACCGCTAGAGATATACCTGCCATCGGCCAGTTCAAGCCAGTTCTTATCCTGAATCCACGATTGAAGATGCGCCCGAAGAGCACGAGCTCTGGCCATCAAGCAAGAGCGCTGAAGCAATGATTGTAATGGATAAAAGAAAAACAGCATCCCTCGCTACTATCCGCTTCGCTGCTCTGATCGGCATTATTATACGGATAAGCCAATTATGAAAGAGATATTGACAATTATTGATACAAGGGCATTTGCCATTGCAATATCAATGCTGTTCTCGTGCAATGCAAATAGCGAAACAAGCGTTTCAGGCATCGAGGCTAAAGTTTGAAACTAAAAGTACGCTAATCGCAAATCTAGAGCTGCTAGTTCGCCTAGCAACAATCGTTGCATTATCACTAATGAGATTCGAGCCCTCGTTCAAAATGAGCAAGCCTGAGATAATCAAACCAATTAAGAGCAGCACGTGAATTACCAGCAACCTAATCCATCCCTTTGAAATCGAACTTTGAAATAGAATTATGAACAAGAAGGATATAACAATTCCTATAACTGCTGGACTCGTGGTATAGCGGATAGCACGGAGGCCTCCGGAGCCTCAGACCCGGGTTCAAATCCCGGCGAGTCCATTACTTTCTATGCCTACACTTGGCAAATTCCAGTGGATGCGCAAATGTATATGAATTCTATGCCATATAAACGAACGCTTTCGCTAGGATTTTATTCCAAGAAATAAAAAGGCATCAAGTGGAGAGCGATGATGAATGAATCGAATAGCAATGGCTCTAATCAATCTAATGCTTGGCATCACCTTGCTAGCTGGCTGCATTCAGCAGCAACCAATCTCCACATCAACACCAACACCTACCGCAATACCCTCAGTGCAATAGCACCAACACCAATAAAGAAACCACCAATTCAACCTCCATTTGAACTAAGCGCTACCCCTGTAAAGTCTTATTATCTCCGAGGAGAAAACATAGAGATAAAATTCTCCTTTAAAAATACAGGTTCGAGGTCAATCAATGTTAGTCCGTTCCCACCAGAGATAAAGTTGATGCGCCCCTTACCCTATGAAACAGTGCGCTATTTCCATCGGGGAGCGAAAAACTGGAGTTAGAACCAGGAAAGGAAAGCAACTACATCCTCGAATGGAATCAGCGAGATAATAGCGAGAGTCAAGTGAGCCCAGGCTACTACTTTGTGGATGTATTTAACGTTCATGTAGAAGGTATTGAGGTAGGCTATAACATTTCACATCTAAGCAGCTTGACTAAAGTGCTTATTCAATTTCCCCAGGGAGCGATGGAAAAGACCATTGAAGTAAACAGATCCCAAACACGAGAAGAGGTAACTATCACCTTAGAGAAATTAGAATTATCTGCCAGCGGTGCTAAGGTCTATGCTCTAGCTCAAATCCCAAATTATACCTCACCCTCAAAGGTAATTCCACTCGAAATTCCAACACCCGAGCCAACACCTCCCCTTGATATATATCCCAGCCCAGCGTGGTATAGATTGGATAATGGTATTAAGCGAGAGATAGGCAGCCCTGGGTTTATGTGGGCTGATAAAGGCTTCAGACTCACCTGGGACTTAATTGATCCAGTGCCAAGCGATGCCAAAGAGATAACCTTCGCAATAACTAACTTTGGTAAGTGGGCTGGACCGTGGGAATACCGAATAATACTAAATCTGAATTAATACTAAATTCGAATTAATACTAAATCGGTGAAAAATTAAAAATCAGTTTTTCATAGGTTGACCAATCACAAAAATCCTTTGATGCTGGTTTACATTCACCTCGAAAAAAGCCCATTCTTCACATTCACTTCGTCAGGATAAATATTTTCAAATTCGATCCCCAAATTTGAACCCGATATTTTCCAATAGAACTTTTGTGAAAAAAGAAGTTCAATTATCGGGAAGGAAACTGAGTTACCAAATCTGCTTCAGTTTAATGTTTAGAGTAAGGTTAAAGATAAGAAAGGATGAAACAAGGAAATGTCTCTAAAGAATCTAAATAAACCTTGATTTTTGCACAGCAGACGTACTCAAATGATGAGTTAATTTGATAACTATTATCAATCTTGACATCTACTTTCCATCACAAGTTTAATTATAATTAGATTTGATTATTAAATAATTGCTAAAGAGCATATGTTGTTTTCAATGGAAGGTAGATGGCAATTCAGATCTATGTTTGGAGCGATAGACGAGCATTAAAATATATCCCTATGGTGGTGGATGCAATCAAAATTGTTTTAAAAGAGGGTTTTGATATTTCTTCATATTTTCCCATAAGCCTAGAGGATTCTCTGGAAAGCTTGGAGGCAGTGGAAAAATGCTTTGAACAAGCTGGCAAGAGAGATGGATCCTATGGGACTCAGTATAATGTTGAAGATGTTCTAAATCTGCGTGCATCTCAACGTAAGGAGGGCATAGAAATTGGAGTTACCTCAAAAGACTTGTTTACATCTGATACAAATTTTGTTTATGGCATAGCAAGCCCATTATATCGGCGATTGGGGAAAGCCAGCGCTAGGGTTATCTTTTCTTCCTGCAGGATTGAAAAGTGGTATGAATCTTTTGCATCTAAAGTTCTTTTTAAAACAGCCATGCATGAGACTGCTCATATTTTTGGCGTTCCAAGAAGAAAGGAAGATGTGGACTATTCCTTGGGATGGCACTGTATTAGGGTTGACTGTGTAATGGGTCAGTCCAATATGGTGAGACTGGTAAAGGAAAATGATAGGATTACAAGGAGATTTGTAGACGCAGGTGAATTGACTCAGAAAATGCTTGAAAGAATGGAGCAAACAGGCAGTCCTTTTTGCCCCAAGTGTAAAGAGGATTTAATTGAGAATAAAAAAATTATAATCAAAAGATTATTTTAATATTTGACATTTATAATCGATTATTTTTTAAATTCACACTGCTTATTTCTAAACATGGCAATTAAAATCGACTCAATAGACGTAGAAGTCATAGATGTACACGTTCATCCCATTGATCTTTCTACTCATAGCTTTATTCCAGTGGATGAAGTTATTGAAGCGATGAATCAAGCTGGAGTTGATAAAGCTGTTCTTCAAGCACTGGATCTAGATGAAGATGATTTTGATAGATATATAAGTCGAGAAGAGTTAAAAATTGCTCTGAAGCAAGAACCTGCTTATAGCAATTTAGATGAAGAAGTATTGAGAGGGATTGGCAGGAGGATTCTACGCTTAAACACACCTGAAGAATGGATTAAAGAATTCGTGGATAGATATCCTGCGAGATTCATCGGATTTGGGTCTATCAATCCAAATAAAGGCGAGGAGTACGTGAGAAAGAAAATTGATAAGATCTTGGAATACAACTTCAAGGGATTAAAATTTTTACCCACGATTCAATTCTTCAATCCCTTGGATGAGAAAATGGACTTGATTTATAAGTTGGCTGAAAAGAATGGGCTGATTATTTTAATGCACACAGGCTGCGACCCAGGCCCCTGGGAGCTGCCATATCTTTCGAGGAATGCGAATCCAAAATATTTAGGTGGAGTTGCAGAGAGATATCCTGATTTGAAAATAATAGCAGCTCATATGGGAAGCTACAGCAGACTATATCCAGGAATCTGGTTCAAGGAAATGATGGATGTTGCCAAGAAGCACGAGAATATTTACCTAGATATTTCCGCTGCATTCAATGAATTCAATCTCCTACAGGCAGTCGAAAAGATAGGGGAGAAGAGAATTCTCTACGGTTCTGACTATCCCGCTATCGGTGGCTACTGTGATAGAGAGACAGGTATGGTAAACTGTGTGAATTGGCTGGCTCAGCTAGACTTAGATGTGCAAATCAAGAAAAAGATATTTGGCGAGAATGCGAAGAAGCTATTGGGATTTAATTGATATGAACTCCAGAGTCATAGTGGTTGAAGGAAGAGACCCAGCTTCGATGGTTAAGACTGGCTTGAGGCAGCTGAATATAGAGCCTGTTAAGAAGGCTGTGATAAAGCCAAATCTCATCATCAATCGCCCGCCTCCAGTTACCACGCCTGTTGAAACTGTTGAAGCAATTGCAGAATATCTTCAAAGATATCAAAAGGTAACTATAGCTGAGGGCTCAGGCTGGTGTGATACCTCTCAAGCGTTTGAGGAACTGGGCTACTCAGATTTAGCTGAGAAATACGGGGTAAAGCTGGTTGATTTGAATAAAGATAGCTATGAGCTGAGGAGCAATGCAAAAGCTCTAGCCTTGAAGGAATTCGAGTCCCCCTTAACTTTAAAGGATTCCTATATAATATCTGCAGCTGTTTTGAAGGTACATTCAATAACTAAGGTGAGTTTATCGCTTAAGAACATGCTCGGGGCAACACTTGGGGAGAAAGCGAGAGTTGCGAAGAAGGGGAGATTTCATAGAAAGCTGAATGAAAGCATAGTGGATATAAATATATATTTAAAACCAAGCCTAGCGATTATAGATGGCAGGCAGGCTTGCATCGGTGGAGAGCTTGGCGGCGAGTCCAAAGAATTCAATGTTATGATATTTTCAACAGACCTAGTTGCCGCTGATGCAGTGGGAGCTAAGTTACTTGGATATGAACCGCTTTCTATTACTCATTTAAAACTAGCGCAGGAATTGGAACTTGGCACTGCTGATTTAAAGCAGATCGAAGCTGTGAGAATTAATATATAGTTATATAGTTCAGCTGCAATTTATAAAACGTGATTGCTATGGAGCTTGTTATTGCTAAATATTATGTTGAATCCAAGCTACCTATCGAAGTCGCGGCCAAGCGAATTGCAGAGGAGCAAAGCACTGGTACTTGGACTGATGTTAAGGCAGATGCGGTTCACGAGAGATA
>JBBIOZ010000055.1:0-3150 GCA_037443105.1 Methanocellales archaeon | reverse complement strand
GCAAAAGTGCTGAGAGCGCAGGGCAGGGAGGTTGAAATTGGTCTGCCACTCGAGCTATTTGAACCTGCTAACATCCCGCAGGTGTTTTCAGTTATAGCTGGGAATATCTTCGGTCTAGCTGCAATTGAAAATCTACGCTTGCTTGATATTCAACTGCCAAGGGGCTTCATCCGCCATTATCGAGGGCCGAGGATTGGTATAAAAGAGGTAAGGAAAATTGGCAAGATATATGGTAGACCTGTGCTTGGCACTATTGTAAAGCCCAAGGTTGGACTTACTCCTGAGCAAACCGCTGAGAGGGCCTATCAAGCTGCGCTGGGCGGCGTTGATCTTATTAAGGACGATGAAACTCTTTCAAATCAAAAGTTCTGCCCTCTCAAGCAGAGGGTTTCAAAGGTTATGAAGAAGCTTGATAAGCTTGAAGCTGAAACCGGGAAGAAAACTTTTTACGCAGTGAATATCACCAGCGGTGCAGATGAAATTGTGGATAGAGCGGAACTCGCGCTTAAAATGGGTGCGAATATGCTGATGATCGATGTAATAACCTCTGGTTTCTCAGCGCTGCAGGCACTCAATGAAGCAAATTTGAAGGTGCCAATACATGTGCATCGCACCATGCACGCTGCGATGACGCGCAATCCAAGGCATGGTATAAGCATGCTCGTTCTCGCCAAGCTTGCTAGGCTCGCTGGTGCCAGCAGTTTGCATATAGGCAGCTACCTAGGGAAGATGGACCGCAATATCCAAGAAATAGATGCCTGTAGAGATGCAATTCGCAATCCTTGGTTTAACCTCAAGCCAGTATTCCCAGTTGCTTCAGGGGGAATACATCCTAGAACAGTTGCTGCTAATCTCCAGGGCTATGGCATTGACTGCTTCATTCAAGCAGGCGGCGGGATTCACGGCCATCCAAAGGGCACCGCTGCAGGTGCAGCTGCGATGAGGCAAGCCATCGATGCATGGCTAAAGGGAGTGAGCGTTGAGGAATATGCGAAGGAGCACGAGGAGCTTAAACTCGCGCTTGAGCACTGGGGAACCGATTGATGTTATTAAATAGTATTTATGCATTTCCTCAGCAGCTCTCTAACATCTTGGATCCCGTGCTTGAATCTCGCGCCTGATGTTGAAACGCAGAGAGCAGCGGTTGCATTGGCGTAGCGCCCGCATTCCCTTAAGCTTAATTCTTTTGCTAATCCATAGAGGAAGCCAGCGCTGAATGCATCGCCAGCGCCTGTTGTATCCACTGCTTCAACCTTAAAAGCTGGGACGCGCAGGCTTTGATTTGCGTTTGCGATGTAGCAGCCATCTTTGCCCAAGGTCAATGCAACCGTTTCAATGCCTTCTTTCAATAGTTTATCCGCTAGCTCCAAGGTATTCTCAGTTCTATAGAGCTTTGCAGCTTCATTTTTTGAGGAGATATAGATGTCAACTAACTTAAGCAGCGGTCTAATTTTTCTATACCCAAGGTTGATTATCAATCCACCTGGGTTTAAAGAAACCTTTGTTTTCCCTCTCGCTTGCTTGGCAGCCTCGATGAGTGGAGCGATGTTTTTTAAATCGGCGAGATGCACAATTTTAGCGCTATTTATATATTCAGGGTTGATATCACTCCGGGAGAGGAGATTGGCGGCACCGCTGAAGGCATACATATGGCGCTCTTTCTTCCTATCCATGACAATCAAGCAAGTACCAGTTTGCTTCTCCCTAGTTTTCTTCAGCTCAGCTATATCCACGCCTTCTCTTGCTAGATCCTGCTTTAAAAACTCCCCGAAGTCATCCTCTCCAATTTTCCCAACGAACCCGGTTTTCAAGCCCAGCCTTGCGCATGCAACCGCTGTGTTTGCAGCTGAGCCTCCTGGCAGTGCTATCAATTCATCGAGGAATACTTCCTCCTCTCGCTCTGGCAAGCGCTCAGCTTTGCCAATTAAGTCGATTAAAATTGCTCCAATTGCAACGACGTCTAGTTTTTTGATAGCCATATCCATAGCTATCCCCTCTTATATGAAGGCTCTGAAATAGCTGTTCATCCTTTTTATCTCCTCATATCTTGCTTTTATAGCGCTTTGAGGATAGATGTAAAGCTCATCGCTTGAGTGGATTTGCTCTATGTTGAATTTGCCCTCAAGAATTTGCTCAAATATTGGTATCAATAGTGCTTCATTGGATGTGGCTATATTAAATTTACAGCTATTCAGAGCAAAGCTATCGATGCAGTTTAGGGCTATGCCATATTTTGCATATTCAAGGCAGTCAGCGTCGACTATGCCATCTCCAATGTACAGTGCATATCTTGGATTTGGTGAAAGTTTTCTAAGCACCCTCTTCTTATTATACCCGCCCATCACGCCCCTCTGCTTTAAGATTAAATTGATTAAATAGGCTCTGAGTTCTTCATCTTTAATCTCTCCAAAGATTTTTCGCTGCAGCCTTAGAAGGGAGTGGATGCTGTTTTTATTGCGAATGTAGCAATTGCGCAGTTCTATGCAGTTCTCAAGGTATTTTTCCAAAAATTCTGCCGCCTCAGCTTGTTTTTTATTCCACAGCTCCACCGGAGATCTGCTGCGCAGCTCCAGATCAAAATTTGGATTGCTATCGAATTTGAGCAGTTCTACTCCGCTAAGCTGATTGCCTGCGCAGTAGATATGAGAAGAGGGAATGTTGAATTTCCTCCCAAGCAGCAGCGATACAGCGGGATAGGAACTTGTTATAAAATATGGCAGTATCTCGCGCTCGCATATGAGCCATTCCATAAGTTCCTCCGCCCCCCTACTTAGCTTCATTTTTTCGCAAGCTATCTCCTTTAACTGCAAATCTGTGAAGCCCTCGCAAGCAGCGGCAAGCAGCGAGATAAGAGGCGTGGTGCCTGTGCTGTGCTTAATGCCTCGCCTCCTCCTTTCATGCGCCCATCGCAAATCATCATATTCATCGAAAAGCTTGATTCTCTCATAGAATTGCTTAGAGGTTTGCTCGAGGCAGAGCCAAGTGAAGTCAAAACTTGGACTTGCAACTGGTCCCTCGATGTCGAATGCGATGATGAAATTCATGAGAAAAAATATACTTGAAGTCGATATAAATATTTATAGAATGGCATGCATCATTGGCATTGATATCGCAAGGGGATCGCCGCTGGCGAGGGAAGCCCCGGAGTAT
>JBBIOZ010000054.1:6047-10528 GCA_037443105.1 Methanocellales archaeon | reverse complement strand
CTCTATTTAAATCTGAATACAAGGGAAAACCTATTACTTCTGTGCCGCAGGAAAAAAGGCATTTGAATCAAATCCAGAGAAATATCTCGGTGTACATAAAATGCATCATCATTGAAATTTTAAAAAAAATTTCAAATTTTTATTTTCCATTTGTAAACAGGAAATCAAATAAAGAATAAAGAATTGAGAATATAAAAAGAACACAGGTGATAAAATATGCGCTGTTGCGGATCAAAGCATTCTCATAAACACGAGGAGAAAGCTAATTTCGAGGAGAAGAAACACGAGCAACAAGCTAAGAAGAAAGGTATTTTCTCAAAGTTTTTGGGATAGTTAAAATTCGCTTTCAATATTTTTTCAAATTTCAAGATATATCCAAAAGGATTTTATATATGCAAATCGAACCTTTATTCATGGCAATATTGGATGAGCTTGATGTTAAGATATTGAAGCTCCTTATTGAAAATGGCAGAGCTTCTTTTAGAGATATTGCAAAGCAAGTTGGAGTTACCACTCCTACGGTTGATAGTAGAATTAAAAGGCTTAAGGACTTGGGTATTGTAAAGCGCTTCACAATTGAACTTGATTTAAAGCAGCTCAATTTCGTTACCGCAACTCTTTTGCTCAGCGTTGATCTTGGCAATGTTAAAAGCGTGGTAAAAGAACTCAGCAGCATGCCTATAGTAAGAGATATATATACAACTTCGGATTCTGAGTTTGGCATTATCGCGATAATCGAGGGAAATGTTGAAGCAATATTCAAGTTCATCTCGGAATTTAAGCTTGAAAATGTCAAAGCTTGGAAGGTGCTTTTTCTGAAGCAAGTTGCAAGTGGTGGCCGAGCTCTGGATCTAACGATTGCAAGCATTGATTGCGCTTATTGCGGAGGATTAATTGCTGGCGAGGGTGTTAAGAGAAAAATTGACAATAAATTCTACCACTTTTGCTGCGATATCTGCCGGAGGGAGTTTGAAAATAAATATCAGCGTATAAAAAGAGAAGTTTAGTTTTTAAAATTTTAAAAAATATTGGGAAAATTTTTTATCTTTAAATCAAAAAAGCCATAGCTGTATAATTGAAAAAATCATATAAAGAAAATGAGAGAGAAGGAGAAAAAAGAGCTAAGCAAGATTTCAATTGGCATTGAAGGCATGCATTGCGCCTCCTGCGCTCAAAATATTGAAGAAGTATTAAAGAATGTAAGGGGTGTTGAGAGAGCAAGTGTTAGCTTTGGAGCTGAGAAAGCAAGCATTGCTTTTGATCCTGAAGCTGTGAATCTCGAAGCTTTTATTAAAGCTATAGCTGAACTTGGCTATCGCCCTAAAATTGAGCAACTTAAACTCAAGCTAGATATCTCTTCACTTGCTGCGAAAGAGAAGCTACAAAATAGCTTGAGCAATATCAATGGCGTGGTTCGCGCTAGCATTGATCTTGCTACTCAAACTGCAGTTATCGAATTTCTTCCCTCGCATATTAGTGCTGGGGAATTGAAAAAAATTGTAGAAAAAGTGGGTTTTAGGATTAGTCGCGAGATCACACTTAAAATAAGCGGGATGCATTGCGCAGCCTGTGCTCAAAATATTGAAAGTGCTTTAAGCGATCTCGATGGCGTGCTCAAAGCAAGTGTTAGCTTTCCCCTAGAGCAAGCTAAAGTGGAATTTGATCCAAGTAAAGTGGATATTGCTAGGATAAAGCAAGCAATTAGCGAGGCTGGATATACCGCTATTGAAATTGAGGATATAGATAGAGAGAGGGCTGCGAGGGAGAAGGAGACTAAAAAGCAGAAGATTAATTTAATCGTTGCTATTGCTCTTGCAATTCCCATTTCCCTTGGAGACATGGCAAGAGCTTTTAGCCTTGCATTCGTGCCCGAGTTTTTGACAAATAATTATCTGCTCTTTCTGCTCACCACAATTGTCATGCTCATACCCGGAAGGCAGTTCTTCGAAGGCACATATCGCGGCTTGAAGCATGGGTTTACAGATATGAATCTTTTAATTGCCACTGGCACTGGAGCTGCTTATGCAGTGAGCGTAGCAGCTACATTTCTCGATCTAGGCCCAGGCTATGAGCATACTTATTATGATACTGCTGCGCTGCTCATTGCATTCATAGTGCTCGGTCGATATCTCGAGGCAATTACCAAGGGCAAGACCTCTGAAGCGATTAGAAAGCTCATGGGATTAAAAGCCAAAACTGCTCGCATTTTGATAAATGGTGAGGAGAAGGAAGTAGCCGTTGAGGAGGTAAAGGTGGGCGATATCGTTGTTGTTAGACCTGGGGAAAAGCTGCCTGTGGATGGAATTGTTATCGAGGGCAGCTCTGCAGTTGATGAATCAATGATCACTGGCGAGAGTATACCTGTGGAAAAAAGCCCTGGGAGCGAGGTAATTGGCGCAACGATTAATAAAACAGGTATGATTAAATTTCGAGCCACTAAAGTAGGTGCTGATACAGCGCTTGCTCAAATAATAAAACTTGTAGAGGATGCTCAAAGCTCTAAAGCACCGATTCAAAAGCTAGCTGATATCGTCGCTGGACACTTTATTCTCGCGGTTCACACGCTTGCTTTAACCGCCTTTTTCTTCTGGTTCTTCATTGGCTACTGGCACTTCAATGTAGCGCTAGCATATGGGGCTACAACTCCATTCTTATTTGCACTTTTGATTTCCATAACTGTGCTAGTTATCTCCTGTCCTTGTGCAGTTGGCTTAGCTACCCCAACTGCTATAATGGTTGGCACTGGTAAGGGAGCGGAGAATGGCATTCTCATTAAAGATGCTGTAGCTCTCGAGAGAACTGAGAAGCTTGATATGATTATATTCGATAAAACTGGGACTTTAACAAAGGGAGAGCCTGAGCTTACTGATGTAATTGCATTTAATGGTGAGCAAGAGGTTTTGAAGCTTGCTGCAATTGCTGAGAAGGGATCCGAACATCCAATAGGTATTGCAATTGTTAAAGGTGCGAGGGAGAGGGGAATTGAAATTCCTGATGCTCAAGAATTCAAGGCAATACCTGGGCGCGGTGTTGAAGCTAAGTTTAATGGCAGGAGAATTCTGGTTGGAACGCGGAAGCTCATGCTTGAGAATTCTATTGATATTGCTGCTTTGAATGAGAGGATGAAGGAGCTTGAAGAAAGCGGTAAAACAGCTATGGTGCTAGCAGTTGATGGCAAGGCGATGGGAATTTTAGGCGTGGCTGATACTCTTAAGGAGAGCTCTTTAGAAGCCATTGGAATGCTTCGTAGTATGGGACTGGAGGTGGCGATGATCACCGGCGATAACGCTTGCACCGCTCGTGCTATTGCACTCCAGCTTGGTATAAATCGAGTGCTTGCGGAGGTACTGCCTGAGGATAAAGCTATGGAGATTAAAAAGCTTCAGGAAGGTGGGAAAGTCGTGGCAATGGTTGGCGATGGAATAAATGATGCTCCAGCTTTAATGCAAGCAGATATAGGTGTAGCCCTTGGAAGCGGCACTGATATTGCAATGGAGGCAGGGCAAATTGTGCTCATAAAAAATGATGTTAGAGATGTGGCATATGCGATTAAGCTAAGCAAAATGACAATGAGCAAGATCAAGCAAAATTTATTCTGGGCATTCATCTACAATACCATTGGCATTCCAATTGCAGCAGGCGTGCTTTTTCCATTTACCAATCCGCCATTTTTGATAAATCCTGCTCTAGCCGCTCTTGCGATGGCTATGAGCTCGATTTCAGTTACGTTGAATACTCTGCTGATGAAGAGGGAAAAATTGAAGAGGTAGAATATGATTAAAAAAGGATTTTATAGCTTAGCTGCAAGTATTGTGACTTCGTTTTTAATTACCCTAATATTTTATTCCCTAGCGGCGATTAAAAATATCTATTCATTTGTAGATATAGCAGGAGGTATGCTCTTTGTTTTTATTCTTTCATTAATTGTTTCAGCTTCAATTTGGCCGAGTTTGATTAAAAAATTGAAATGATTCAGGGTAATAATTTTATGAGAAATGATTGAAATAAGATATATAGATGTTATTGCGGTGATTTAAATGAGGGATCGTCTTTTGCACCACATAGGGAGAAAATTTTCAAAGCTCCCTCCGAGTGCCTTGGCGCCTAAGGTTTAATACAATGGCGCACTTACAATGCAGCAAATAATCTGTGAAACTAGAAATAATTATCTGGAGAAACGCTTTAATTTCAAAGATGCTAGGCAAACTCTGTATAGAATAAAAATAAAAACTTGATTAACTAAATCAATTGAAGTGCTTTACCGTTCCCGACCCATCTTCTGAAAATTTCATTAAATTTATAAACAGCAAAATTAAATATTTGAAGGGAGGTCTTAAGTAATGGAAAAACTTCGAATTTTAATTGCAAAGCCAGGATTGGATGGTCACGACCGGGGTGCTAAGGTCATAGCTCGCGCTTTTAGAGATGCTGGTTTTGAAGTGATATATACAGGAGTGAGACAAACCCCTGAGCAAATCGTT
>JBBIOZ010000054.1:5781-6037 GCA_037443105.1 Methanocellales archaeon | reverse complement strand
AACTGCAATTCAAGAGGACGTGGATGCCATTGGATTGAGCATATTATCAGGCGCACATACGCATCTTTTCCCGCGGGTAATGGAACTTCTTAAAGAAAAGGGAGTTAAGGATGTGCTCGTGGTTGGAGGAGGCATCATTCCCGAGGAGGACATACCAATGCTGAAGCAAGCTGGAATTGCAGAAATTTTTGGACCGGGTACACCTCTTGCAACTGCAGTTCAATTTGTGAAAGATAATGTGAGAAAGAGCAAAGGG
>JBBIOZ010000054.1:0-5771 GCA_037443105.1 Methanocellales archaeon | reverse complement strand
ATGAAAAGTTTAATGGAACTCGTGGAGCAGCTTTTAAAAGGCGATCGAAAAGCCTGCGCTAAATTGATTACAATTGTAGAGAACTCTGCTCCTGAGGCAGAAGAGGTTTTATCTGAAGTATACCCTTATACTGGGAAGGCCTATATAATAGGTATAACTGGGCCGCCTGGTGTTGGAAAAAGCACTCTTGCGGATAAAATCGCGAAGGAACTGCGCAGAAGAGGCAAGACCATTGGTATAATTGCCATAGACCCAAGCAGTCCATTTACAGGTGGAGCAATTCTTGGAGATCGCATTAGAATGCAGGATAGATGCACCGATGAAGGCGTGTTCATAAGAAGCATGGCAACTCGCGGACATTTAGGAGGCCTAGCACGCGCAACCATAGATGCAGTTAAGATTTTAGATGCCTCTGGCAAGGATTTCATATTAATCGAAACCGTGGGCGCAGGTCAAGCTGAAGTGGATATAGTTAAAGTTGCTGATACAGTGATAGTTATTTTAGCACCTGGACTTGGGGATGAGATACAAGCGATCAAAGCCGGGATACTTGAAATAGCTGATATCATAGTGGTGAACAAAGCTGATTTACCTGGAGCGGATAAAACCGTGCTTCAGCTGGAATCAGCTTTGAGGTTGAATCAAAGCCTTAGAGCTTGGAGGACTCCTGTGATTAAAACCATTGCAGAGGCAAATTCTGGAACAATTGAGCTGCTGAATGCAATTGAAAAACACGAGAAATATTTAAAAGAGACAAAGCTCTTTGAGGAGCATCGCAAGCAGAGATGTCGATCTGAGATATTGGAGTATTTATATAGAAAGCTGAGTGATCATATAATGAAAAAACTTGACGAGAGCGAAATTGAAAAACTCGTTGAAGAGGTAATGCTGAGGAAAATTGCTCCTCATATAGCAGCTAATAAAATTTTTTATGAAAGTATGAAGGAGGTAGAGATATGTTCAAAGAAGAAGTTATAGAGAAAATTAAAGAGGAGAAAGAAAAATGGGAGAGGGAAAAAGTTGCAAAGGTATTGAGTAAGACCCCTGAGTTGAAGAAGGAGTTTGCCACGCTTTCACGTATACCTGTTAAAAGACTTTATACACCAGATGACATAGCAAAGCTGGATTACCTCAGAGACCTAGGCTTCTCAGGTGAATATCCCTACACCCGCGGAGTCCATCCAACTGGACATAGAGGTCGAATTTGGACCATGCGATTATACGCTGGCTATGGCTCAGCTGAGGATACGAATAAAAGATTTAAATATTTACTTGAGCAGGGTCAAACTGGCTTGAGCGTGGCTTTCAATCTACCAACTCAACTGGGCTATGACTCAGATCATCCTCTTTCACAGGGAGAAGTTGGGAAAACTGGCGTTGCAATTGATTCACTTGAAGACATGGAGAGACTCTTCGATGGAATTCCCTTGAGCAAAGTGAGCACCTCTATGACGATAAATTCAACAGCTCCAATGATACTCGCGATGTATATAGCGGTTGCAGAGAAACAGGGAGCGGATATTTCAAAGCTCGATGGCACAATTCAAAATGACATGCTGAAGGAATATATCGCTAGAAATACACAGATCTTCCCGCCGAAGCCTCATATGAGGCTTGTAACAGATATAATTGAATACTGCTGCAAGCACATGCCCAGATGGAATTTCATCAGCATAAGCGGCTATCACATTCGCGAGGCAGGTGCAACTGCTGTGCAAGAGATCGCATTCACCCTTGCGAATGCCATAGCATATGTACAAGCAGCGCTAGAACGCGGCTTAAAAATCGATGATTTCGCTCCTAGAATTAGCTTTTTCCTGAGCTCAGGCAATGACATCTTTGAAGAGGTTGCGAAGTTCCGTGCGGTGCGCAGAATGTGGGCAAAGATAATGCGGGAGCGCTTCGGAGCAAAGGACCCTAGGTCTTGGCAGTTTAGATTCCACGTTCAAACTCCAGGGCATACTTTAACTGCGCAGCAGCCCTTCAACAACATCGTTAGAACTGCCTTCCAAGCACTAGCAGCTGTCCTAGGAGGAGTGCAATCGCTGCATACCAATTCCTATGATGAAGCACTTTGCTTGCCAACTGAGTACGCTGTTATGGTAGCACTTAGAACTCAACAGATCATAGCATATGAAACCGGGGTTACCAATACAGTTGACCCTCTGGCTGGTTCCTACTATGTGGAGTGGCTTACCGATGAAATTGAGAAACAAGCCTTTGAATACATCGAGAAGATAGACCAAATGGGTGGAGCACTCGCTGCCATTGAAAGCGGCTACATTGCAAGAGAAATACTGGAAAGTGCATATAAATATCAAAAGGAGATCGACAGCGGGGAGAGAGTGATAGTGGGTGTGAATAAATATACAATTGAGGAGGAAATCAAGATACCAATATTAAGACCAGACCCAGAGGTTGAGAGGTTGCAGAAAGCGAGACTGGCGGCTTTGAAGCAGAGGCGAGACGATAAAAAGGTTAAAGAAAGTTTGGAGAAACTGCGAATTGCAGCTATGGATGATGTGAATTTAATGCCAATGATACTTGAAGCAGTCAAAGCCTATGCAACCATTGGTGAAATGTGCGATGTATTGAGAGAGGTATTCGGAGAGTACAAACAGCCGGTTCTCCTCTAATGCGATGGTTTCTAAAAAAATTCCTATACATAGTCCACTAAATCTTCATCTGCAGGCGGCGTGGTATAGCCCTCGATTAAATTGGCGATTTGCTCATTCAATAGATCGATTTCCATGCTTAAATGAATGGTTGAAAGAACTTCTAAGAGCAGATTGAGCGATAAGCCTGTTTCCCTCTCAAGATCTCTAGCTAGGTCTAGTACCTTCATGAATTCCTCTCTCAATGCTTTTTGAAAGTCATCCAAAGAAGATCACCAGATTTATTATTGCTTTTATTATAAGAAAAAATTAACCAAGAGATAAGGAGTAGATGCATTTGAACAATGCCTGGCGAGAACTCGCCGCTGGGATTGACAAAAACGATGTTGCAATGGTAATTGGAAGAGTTGACACAGGCAAGTCAACTTTGATAAAATTTCTAGCTTCTGAGTTGAATGCAGCCGTAGTTGATGCTGACATTGGCCAGAGCGATGTCGGGCCGCCTACCGTGGTTTCCCTAGGTAGAAAAAGAGGGGAAAAACTTGAGATGATCGATGGCTACTTCGTGGGCTCAACCACGCCTGCTAAGCATTTGCTTCAAATGGTGGTTGGAACTAAGAGAATGGTTGAGCGTGCTCCCAGACCAGTTGTTGTGAATACCACTGGATTGGTAGATGGACCAATTGGTAGAGCACTTAAAACCCAGAAAATCGAGGCAGTGCGCCCCAATTTATTGATATTGATGGAGCGGGAGCGAGAACTCGAATACTATCGATGCTTTAAAAATGTGGGTATAGAGATCTCGAGAATTCAAGTTTCTCCCGAGGTTGAAGCTAAGTCAAAGATTGATAGAAAGCGGGAGAGGGAGAGGGCTTTCAGAGACCATTTTGCAGGCGCTAAAAATTTCAAGATAGAGCTGGCGAATTATGGCTTGGAGAGAACACTCCTCGGCAGCGGTGTTTTAATGAACCCGGGAGAAGCTTCAAGTGCACTTGGATGCAAGGTTTTAAGGGCTGAAAGAATAGGGCAAGAGGTATCCGCAGTTGTAGAGGGAAGAGTGCTAGACCTAGAGAGGGCTTGCAGATCTTTAAATGCAAGCTATATAGAGATAGCGGATAGAAATGCCTTTGAAAATCTACTGGTGGGCTTGGTGGATCACTCCTCCAACTTCCTAGGGCTGGGAATTCTCCATAATTTTAACTGGGAGAAGTTTTGCTGCAATATCTATACCAAAGTCGAAAGCTTCGCTAATATACAATTCGGCTCTCTCAAGTTATCGCTGGACTGCGTGGAGAGAGGTTGGTTTAATACGTTGCACTATGCATTAATTGATTAATATGATTTCAATTATACTCAGCAGTTCAAGCCCCGGTGAGCTGCGCTAGCTTTAAACTAGCTTGCTGATCATCGCTGCCGCTTACGATGAATACAAGGTTTTCCTTCTGCCAGATATATTTATAGATGAATTTCTGAGCATTTGGATCAGGATGATCTCCTAAAATTTGAGTTGCAGCGTGACCATTGAAACTCACCAAGCTGAATCTAGATATAGGTATACCTGGCGGGAAGTCTGGATAGAGAGCTAGATAGTTCTTCGTTGCATTACTGGCATCTCTAGCTGAGGCGCATTCAATCACCAATACATAGCCATCAACCGGAGCTGATTCGATAGAATAATACCCCTTAACTGCGCTAACCACTTTTACATCGAATTCCCCCATTATTATTTCTGCTTCAGTGGTATTATTCAATATAGCAACTAATTTGAAGTTCCCAGGTAGATCTCTCGCTGGAATATACCTCTCAAGACCAGTGGGAGGCTGCGAAACACACCCCATTAACTGCGAAAAACAGCCCATTAATATCAAGAGCATTAGACAAATTAATAAGTTGGCTTGCCTCAAACTAATCACCTTTTGCAAGGATAGCTCTACTAATAAAAAACTTGTTGGTTGAAATCAGCTATAAATCAAGAGGTTTGCCCTCTCATTTTTTTTCGCGAGACCTTTCATAAAAAAATTTAGAAAAGGCGCTAAATGCGCCTTCCACCTTTCACTTTTACTTCTTCTGCCTTGCAATTAGATAGGCAACTGCAAGCAACCCTGCTAATGCGAAGACCACTTCGAAGCCTGGAGTTGGAGTTCGAGTTGGAGTTGGCGTGGGAGTTGGAGTTGGAGTTGGCGTTGGAGTCTCAGTTGGGGTAGGCGTCGGAGTAGGCGTGGGTGTAGGTGTAGGCGTTGGAGTTGGAGTTGGCGTAGGCGTGGGTGTTACTCCTACGATCGTTTGCTCCACGAATGGGTAGAATCTTACTTGTGCATCATCTGTATCTGCAACTTTGAACTTCATGTCGCCCATCAGGCTAACAACAGCATTCCTGCTAAGCGTTAATGCATTATCATTCTTAAGCACCAAGCTATCTGCATCGGCAGTTCTAACCTTGAAAATTCCAAAAGTATCGCCAGCACTAACTGTTACGACATTGTCTGAAATCAGCCAAGCATATTTGAGTACAACAACGTTTGCATCAGTACCACGGAATACACTGTCCACATAGACAACGAAGAATGGCACATCGCTCTCACCAGCAAGACTCTTCTTGCAGACCCAAGTCATATCCTCTGCGGTTGCACCAACCTTTCCAATAATCGATTCCTTTACAACAGCACCATCCTTTAAGAGCTGCAGCCACGCTTTATTGCCATCAACATCAATCATCTGAGCCTTTAGCGAATAACCCTCGCCAAGATCCCAAGTTTGACCTACAGTCAAGATCTTTTGATCATCCTTGCCCATCTCAAGCACAAGCTTAGATAGCTTCTGAGCATTAGCCTTTACTGCAACATATTTCTCTGCCATCCAACCAACTATGCTATAATATCCAAGAGCAGTCCCAGTATCAGTTACATTAACACCCTTCTCTGATTTGACTTTGAATGCCACATCCACGTCTTTGGTATCATAAACCAATTCATCCTTTGGAATCGTTCTATTGTTCGTGTCAACCTTATTAATCGTCAGATTCTCAGTCATTCTCCAAGCCTTCAAGTCAAAGTAGAATGCCGCCCAATTCTGTGCATTCCACATAACTTGATTGCTGTCATTAGTATAGTCCTTGATAGCAGTACCTCTAATTTCTACTTTGCTTACTACTGCTGC
>JBBIOZ010000053.1:0-10577 GCA_037443105.1 Methanocellales archaeon | reverse complement strand
AAGCTTATACTCTAGCTGAGAAGATAAAAAAGGAATATGCGGATATATTCACAGTGACCAAAGACAAAGAAGGAATAAAGTTCACAGCACTACCAAAGTAAATCAAGAGAAAAGCTCAATTTCACATCCATCTTCTACCTAGCCCTCCATAGAAATTCATTACCATCTTCATCGCAGCGTGCCACGAATAATATGCCATCTCGCAAGAGTTTAACTGTCGCTTGATGCACCCTCTCTTTATCATAGCCTTTCTCCCTATGCAATCGATCCACCATCGCAGCACTAATCGTTGGCATACCAGATCGACCTAAGCAATCTAAAATATCAGCAACAAGCTGCCGTTGAGAATAGTAAGAGGCTGCAGCTTCTTCAGGAGCTAAGGCCGCAGTTGGTTTTTCAGCTGTAGCTGTAGCTTTTTCAACTACAGCCTCTTCAGGACCAATGGCTACAGCTGCATCAGGACCTAAGGCTACAGCACCTGTCCACATCTGTCCCAGCACTTTTTTGATCTCGTGCGACATCTGCGACAACTCTAACACTTTTAGCTCTTAATCGAATCAATTTTTTCCTTTCTCTAGATTTTTGATTTCAATTTCGCCTGAGGCAATTAAGGATTGAAGTTCTTTATCCACATCATCTAGATGGGTTGATGCCATAGCTGTTGCTAAAGGTTAGAAGGAGGTCCTACGGCAGATGCTGATTACCTTTGGTGTGTCTGAGAAGAACGTTGATGCATTAGAATGTTATTTATCAAGGAATAAATAGCAATATGAAATCAGGTCCCATACCAGTTGAATATGGAGGTACACTTCGAAATGTGTGACATCCCACGTTGTGCAGGTGGATATTGGGTTGAGGCTGGCGTGTCAATGATGTTGATGGTCCACATTATAAAGTGTATACTGTTGATAACGATTGCTATTTCTAAGAGTTGGTTTTACTATTATTTTCAAATTTTAATTATACCAATATTATATAATTTCAGGCCATACAGTCCATATTTTCTACAAAAATCATCAAACGCTTCATTAGAAAGGATATCGTGAGATACTATTATCCCTCCTTTTCCCATATACTCATAACAATTCTCGAACTCAAAGGTCATGTGCTCATAAGTATGAAGTGAATCATGGACAAACAAGTCTAGCGAATCTATGGCATCAAGTATTTTGGGCAATAATGATTTGCTATCTCCAATATGCAAATGCCATTTTTCTCTCATATCATTTGGAACAACTTCTCCAACTCTCTCTATAGGTCTGTCTGGCAAGTCTATGCTCTCTAGTACACCCCATCCATTTGCTTGTATAGCACGTAGTATGTAGAGGCTTGAGATACCACTTTGCACACCAGTTTCTATAACGGTTTTTGGTTTAAGACTCCTAACCACAGCATAGAGAACAATACCTAAAGGATCAATATCTGCATGTGTGTATCCAGTCTTCTCAAACATTCTTTTGTTTATAAGAGAATCGTTTTTGGCATCTCTGATATATCTTGCAACATTTTTATCATTTAAAAAAGAAGATAATTTGTAAGGAAGTGTTCTTCTTATCCATACTCTTTCAAAAATTCTTTTGAATCCCATTGGGTTACCTCTTAAAATCTGAGAAGCTTGTATCATATTAATTATTTCTATTTATAAAGGTCGTGACATATTTAACGACTCGGGGAAACAGTAGAGATCGATCACAATTATAAAAGAATTGGGCTCTCGCTTATATTAGTCCACTTTTGCTTATCATCGTAAGCAAAGATTAAGGGTAGCTTTTAATTTTATCAAAATAACAAATAGTAACAAGTATATTATCAAATTTCTTTCTAACACGCAGTCAAAAAGAAGCTCCTTATCCTTAGGTCGCATTAAAGAACTTATGAAAATTTATGCTATTGAAATCCTTTCTCATGAGAACGCGGAATTTGATAGAGAGAAGGCTAAACAAATTGTTGAGCGTCTTTCGGGTGCATATCCAACACATGAGTATGCTTTGATGGCTGATGAGATTAAAAAATTATTAATGAAATTCATGGAAGAAGAGACATAGGATACATCCAAAGTCCATCAGATTATCCTGATCTTTGGAAAGGAATGGTAAGGTGGCAAAGGAAATATTCGCACGTAGAGGCCTATAGCTATATTTTTAGGTATATTTTATCCCAAATACCGATAGGTGATAAAAATGAAAATTGAAGAAAAATATGAAATTATGGAGAGCATAAAGAAAAGCAGTTTCTGGAATAAATCAACAAACACACAATTCCAGAAATATTAGACTTTTGGAGAAGTTTGTTACCCAAGATCGCAAAGAGAATACTTAGAAAAAGGATAAAAATATAGAGTCTAAGGGAGCCTTTCTATTTTACTTAGTCAGATAAAGCAACTATTATGTGATTTGGAGTCCTTAGACTTTGAGTTTAAAAAATTTATAGATAAAAATATATTTTTTTATTGAAATATGAGGATCTCTAAGATCTCGCAATCTAATCTTGATCTTGGTTAGATGTTCTAAGATTTTAGAACTGATTTGATATATTCTATGATAATATTTGCAGGATTAAAAAAATCCTCAAATTCTAATTTCTTTCGTAAGTTTATTTTTATTTTAAACTTTTGAGGTCAAATGAAGCGGTTATTGGACAAGACTATATGCCCACTCAAATTGGGGTCGTTAGAATAAACATAGTTGCGCCTTTCAGACTCTTCATCAGCCCTCGTAAAAGGCCTCGCGAACCGCGGGGTGTGAAATGCGTGCTGTGTGTAAGGAGGATTCATTTTAATTGCTCAGGCGTGATTATATTGTCTATAGGATAGCTCTTTTCTTTGAGGAAGTTAATGAACTCTCTGTCTGTTGTTAGTAGGGGAGATTCAGTTTTCGGGAAGTTGCGTATAGTAGGTTGTCAATGTAGTCTCTATGTCCTTCATGGTACAGTTTATAAGCATCTATATAGGCTTCCGGATGAGGAACGACCTGTTTGTATGTCTCCATTATCGCCGCTATTCCTTCTCTAACTCTTTCAATTTTATCGACCGGGACCACTTTAATGATTTTCCACATGGCCTCTAGAATGCTCGCCTCCAAGTAGTTTACTTCGGTCTTGCGGAAGTGTTTTATGGCGTTCATTACTTTCCCCTCTGCCTCTACGCCCATAGCAGGTAGGAGAAAGCTCGTGTCGACTAGAAACCTTGGCTTAGGTCTCGATGTATCTTCTTTGTTGCTCAATGCTTTCCTCCTCAAGATCTTTAAGGGTTACTTGGGCTATCTTTTCGCCATGCAAGGACAGCCATACAGCGTCGCGTAATGGCTCAATCACGATCTTGTTCTCCGAAGCCGTTATTTTCACGGTGGAGCCCTCTTCCAAGCTGAATTGGTCAGCTATCTTTTTAGGAATGACGAGTACGCGTTTCTTTCCCATTTTTGCCTTAAACATAGCTCTTCACCAGAAAAATATTTTTGTCAGATTTTATAAATTTTCCGATTGAAAAAATAATCTAACTTTATCATATACTACTGAAGTCTGTTTTAGCCCGAAGATTGATAATAGGACAAGTAATGCAAGCAGCGTTAGCGAAGCAACAATGCGTGCTTTTCCTCTTCCGCGTTGTAGTTTTCATTTCGGTTAGTTGATGGCTTTTCTTAATCTCCAACACTGCTCTCCCGTCCAGTATTACGCTATTGACGTATAATATGTCGTCTTTTTTCCTAGCTTACTATCGCCAGGCATTAGTTAGCAGAAAGCTACTATCACTTTTCTCAGTATTGCCCGAACGCAGAAACATTGGCTTTAAATTATTTTAAAGCTCAACGCAATGGAGGAGATAAATTATGAAAAGAAAAAGGTGGATGGGAGCAATGTTGCTAGTAGTGCTCCTGAGCTTGGTTTACATGAGTGCAGCGTCATCCGAGACGGTATTAGATGCACTTAGAAAATCACTAGTAGGAGAAACTTGCAAAGAATAGGCTGACGCCTGAAGAGATGGCACGGCTGCCCGAGTTCCGCTCAGGTATAAGGGACAAGCCCGCCATATGTGCAAGGGGGACCACCCTCACCATACAATGCTCTGAAAAATTATATCAGCGTTGTTTTCTCACAAGCATGATGATAGAGATAACCCACACAGCTAATCAACCATACGTCTACATTTATGCATGGTGGGATAGCTATTCCAGAATCAACACAGACCACATATCCAGTTCGTTCCTAGGCTAAATTTAAAATTTTTTATTTATATTTTGGTTATTCAATTCCGTTGTTCAGAGCACCCGACGTGCATAATGAACTACGCGTATGCCCAATATGGAGCAGACATCTAGTTATCCTCTTGCCGCTGCCCTCTTAATTGGCTGATTCAACAGGAGCCGATCTCCACTCCAACTACTCCTTCCCAACCCCCATCTCCCCCTTCAACAACTCCTAGCATAGTGTATCATACGCCTTATCCTGATGTTTATATTTTTGGCACCTCGCTCTCCCCTCCGATATCTCAAGGCAATTCGATACAATCCTCAACTTTATTATAGTGGGGAAAAATGTTACAAGCGACATAAAAATCTTGCTTGATTACTGAATAGAAGTTTGGTATCCAGATGCTAATTCCTAGCTCTTGTGTTTTGCTTTTTGCTCGGCATCCACATGTTAAACTTCATTCCAAGCACTTATGTATCTAAGAGTTTAGATTTTAATTCCTCAGCTTCATCGAAAGTGAGGCGAATCTTATACCCATTGATAATAATTTCCACATTCCACGATCTAGCTCTTTAACCTATTTCTCTCTTTCCTTTTCGTAGCCTACTATGCCCCTGCATTTTCTTTCTTGAACTAGAGCTAGGTTGAGCAAGGTTTTCGATCTCAACTTTCATTCACCCTCAGTACAGAGATATCTCTCCTATTTCAAGCTCAATTAGTGCCAGCTTTTTTTAGATTGGTGTGCTTACTCCTTTTCGGTGCCTTTTAAATCTTTTTTAAACATTCCTCTCAAAATATAATTTGCGCAAAAACTTCCGCACATAGTGCAGGTATAAGTTTGAGTGCCTCGCTTTGCCTTTATCTCTTGAGCTCTTTCTGGGTCGATGGCAAGGGAGAACTGTTTGTTCCAGTCCATATCTCTTCTTGCCTTTGATATCTCCCTGTCTTTATCTCTCCGTTTATATTTAATCATATCACCCACGTAGGCTGCTATTCTTGCAGCTATTACACCCTCTCTAACATCCTCTGGGAATGGCAGTCCTAAGTGTTCTGATGGGGTTACGTAGCAGATGAAATCAGCTCCAAATGCAGATGAAAGTGCTGCACCTATGGCAGCGGTTATATGGTCATATCCAGGGGCAATGTCAGTAACTACGGGGCCAAGCATGTAAAAAGGCGCCTCGCCAGACATCCTTTTTTCAAGTATTATATTTGCCTCTATTTCATCTATGGGAATATGCCCTGGGCCTTCAACCATTGTTTGACAGCCCATTTCCCTGCCAATTTCAGCAAGCTCGCAGTTGATCAGGAGTTCTTGAATTTGCACCCGATCTGTTGAATCATGAATAGCACCTGCTCTAAAGCCATTGCCTAAGCTAAGTACTACATCATGCTTTTTCAAGATCTTCACCACTTTATCAAAGTGTTCGTAGAGGGGATTCTCTTTATTATTGTGCTCCATCCATGCAACCATATATGATCCGCCTTTTGAAACAAGTCCTCCATATCTATAGTGCTGTTTCCTGAGCATTTCAATAGTTTTCTTGTTAATCCCGCAGTGTATTGCCATAAATGCAACGCCTTCTTCACATTGCCTTTCCATTACCTCCCAAAGTAATTCCTCAGGCATCTTTACAGCAGCACCATACTTTTCAATAGCTAGGGCAAAGGCTTCATAGAGAGGCACAGTTCCAATGGGAAGATTTATTGCATTCATTACCGCTTGCCTTATTGCCTTTATGTCTCCTCCCACGCTTAAATCCATCAAGGTATCAGCACCATATTTCTCAGCCAATTTTGCTTTTTCAATCTCCATCTTAAGGTCAATAATATCGGTTGAAGTGCCGATGGAGGCATTTACTTTGGTTCGCAATCCCTTGCCTATTCCTATAATACGTGCCGGGCGGTTTTCATTGAATAATATTACAATCTGACCCTTAGCTACTCCCTCCCTTATAATCTCTGCATCAATGCCTTCATCAGATGCTACCTTTTTCATTTCCTCTGTGATTTCTCCCTTTCTAGCTCTTTCTAATTGTGTCATTTAACTCTCCCCTGCTAGAATATCTTAACGATTTACTCCTTTACCTTTCATCTTTTTTATAATTTACTCTTAGCGAGAGAAATATTCACGGGCTTAGAGTGCTTTTAAAGCTTCAGCTTGATACTCGAATTGAATACTTAAGAGCTGGATTGCTAAAGCTGGTGGAGAGAAATAAGAATAAGGATATGCAGCTTGCCTTTAAGGAGCTTGATGCAGCAAGTAGACTGAGGTGGGTAGCAGAGGATTCTATCGACAAGCTCGCTGCTGCAAATCAAGAGTACAAGAGGAATAGAGCTATTGAGAAGCTTGTGAAAATCCTTGCTGCGCTTCAAACTCACTGCAAGTTTTTCTTACTGGCAACAAATCAGCTGCAAAAAGTCTGGAGTGCGAGTGGCGATCCAAAAGCTCTAGTTCTGGAGATGTATCAATATCTATATCGCGTATTTCCACCCTTATATCCTAAACTTAAAGAGGAAGTCGAGCAAATTGAGAGGTAAGCTAAAATGATTTACTGGGCATTATTACTGCACTTCTATCAACCACCCACTCAATTACCACCTATATTAAATAAAATCGTGAAGGAATCATATGAACCCCCTTATCGACGTTCTCTTAGCATATCCAGAAACAAAGGCAACGATAAACATTAATGGAGCTCTTACAGACTGGCTAAGTTGATATCAATAGCAAGATATAATAGAAAAACTCAGAGAACTTGCAAGCCGGGGAGAAGTTGAATTCACTGGCTCTGCAAAGCACCACGCGATATTACCACTTATTCCCCAAGCTGAAATTAAAAGGCAGATTGAAGAAAACTATAAAACCAATTTGCATCACTTTGGCAATGTATATAAGCCAAAGGGCTTTTTCCCACCTGAAATGTGCTACAGCAAGGAAATGCTCCGCTCAATCATAGATACAGGGCATGAGTGGTTTATTGAGTGGCGTTGGCTGCCCCCTTGAGCCATCCACTGGCGAGGCAAAGGTGAAGCGGGGTTCTCACAACCTATGAATACTTTCAGGATGTTCTACCTAAATTTATTTCACTCTACCTCTATGATTTCTAAAAAAATAGGCTTCCTAATGCATATTAGAAGTTTATTAGCGATTAGCGAGAGAAGGGAGGTGACTATAGATGAGGACTTTGAACCCTATAATCCGGAGGATATAAAGGTTGAATTAATAGAGGAAGAGATTGGTCATAAGCTGCCGCATCCAAAGATTCAAATAACAATTGGTAGGGTTATAATGGAGATCAGGAGCGATGATGCCGATAAAATCGCAACAATGATACATAAGATTGCGGGGAAGAGCTTGATGTAATTAACTTGATATGTAGCTTCTTTCAATTCCTAAAGAATTGATATTCATTTTTTTACTTGAATCCTTTTTTGTATCATAAATAGAAATATTGATATAGAAAAACGTGCATATAACTTAATAAGTTATTTTTAAGTTTATTTTTTAGAAAAAAGGCGTTAAACTGGCGGATTTACGCCGAGGAGGAGATTTGAACTCCTGAGGGACTTTCGCCCCACAAGCTCCCTGTGAAAAACTCCAGGCTTGCGCCTTGCCGCTAGGCTACCTCGGCTTTTTATCAGTTTAATCCCAAGCTTTATAAAACTTGCTCTAAGAATGTTTATTATTCTTAAAGAAAAATTTTAATTCATGCGCCGAACAGGTATCGCAGACTTACCCCTTCACTATGGCAGAGCTCCAGGCTGGCTTTTCAAGAGAATGGTCAAGCTGGCTGAAGGCATAGTGAGTGTTATGGTGCATGAGTTCGGAGCGAATGAAGTACTCCACCGCATCGCCGATCCTTTCTGGTTCCAAGCGCTTTCCTGCGTACTTGGATTTGACTGGCACTCCAGCGGTACAACAACAGTTACCAGCGCTGCTTTAAAAAGCGCCATTAAACCCGAGGTGCACGGCTTGGCTGTACTTGGCGGTAAGGGTAATGCTGCTAGAGCTGTGCCTGAAGAAATCGCTAAACTTGAGGCCATTTTTGATATATCTGTAGAGCGATTGAGGTACGCCAGTAAAATGGCGGCCAAGGTTGATAATACTGCAATTCAGGACAATCACAGGCTCTATCAGCATGCTTTTTTCGTCAGCGAAAGCGGTAACTGGGCAGTTGTGCAGCAGGGTATGAATACTGCCTCTCAATATGCTCGAAGATATCACTGGCTCGGTGAGCACATTAAGAGTTTTGTGGTTGAACCCCACGAAGGAATTATAGGCAGCGCGAGGCTGGAACGCGTGTTAGATATGACCTCGAGAGAGAGCGAGGAAGCACGCAGTGTTTCATTAGATCTAGCTAGAGAATCGCCGGCCAAGCTGGGGAAACTGCTCAAATCCATTCCAAGGGTTTCCCGTCAAAAAACCCTTGCAAACTGGATAGGCGAAGGCGAAGAACTGCCTGTGATTATGGTGCTGCCGAGGAGGGTAGACTGGGAAGCACTCAAGCAAGCATATGAGTTTCAACCAAAGAACTATGAAGAGCTACTTGCGATAAAGGGGATTGGTCCAGCGACAGTGAGAGCACTGGCGCTCATTTCAGAGTTAATTTATGGTAAAAGCCCAAGCTGGAGAGATCCAGTTAAATATTCATTTGCGGTTGGGGGGAAAGATGGCGTGCCATATCCGGTTGATAGAAAAACAATGGACAAAACCATCGAGGTGATCAAGACAGGCGTTGAAGCGGCAAAAGTCGGCAGGGAGGAGAAACTCAGTGCAATACGAAGATTGAAAGATTTCCTGCCCTCGCATTAAAAAAGCATATAACCTTTAAGGTTGATCTAAAGCATTTGAGGTTCTTCATTGAGCAAGACAGGCGTTTTCTATCACCCCTCCTTTAGCCAGAGAAGCTATTTAACCATAGGTGTTAGATTGAGCGAGTTCCCGGAGGCTTTTTCACAGATTAACTCGCCGGATGTAGTATTCTATGAGTCTAGGAAAGTCGATGAGAAGCTATTGCTGAAGGTTCACAGCAGGGAAATGATAAATATGGTTAAAGAGCACGCGCTTTGCTCAACCGCGTGGCATTCAGCCGGTGGGGTGGTTGAAGCAGCGGAGAAAATCTGGACTGGGGAGATAAAAAATGCTTTTGTATACATCGGTGCTGGGGGGCATCACGCAAGCAGGAATTATTTCTGGGGGTACTGCTGCTTCAACGATGTGGTGCTTGCAATTGTGAATTTAAGAGAAAAATATGGGGTCAAGAAATTTGCCATACTCGATACTGATGCGCATCATGGCGATGGTACTCGCGAGCTATTGCAAGATGATAAAAGCGTGCTTCACGTTTGCTTTTGTGGAATAAGCAAAGTTTCCTGGGACGGAACAAAGGTAGATGTGGGTGTTGAATGGGGGATTACCAATGAGAAATACCTTGACTTAGTGAAGCGCGAGTTTGTTCCGAGAGCTGAGAAGTTCAAACCTGAATTCATTTTCTGGTACTTTGGACACGATACCCATATTGGAGACTACGGTGAAATTGGGTTAACAGTTGAATGTTACTTTGAAATAGCCGACGTGGTTAAAAAACTGGCAGAGCAAATATGCGATGGAAAGCTCGAGGTAGTCCTAGGAGGGGGTTCAAGAACAGATATAGCAACGATTTCAAGCCTCGGAATAATAAAGAAACTAGCTGGTATCGAATAATAGCTGGTATCGAATAATCCCTCTCTATTTTGCACTTGTCCAGCATTTGGGATAAATCCCAGGTGGCATTATTACGCGCTCGGAGTTTACAGCTATACCATCTTTTGCTTTTAATATTTCATCGCTCGAGAGCTGTGCCACGCCCAGGGCCACGACCTCGCCTTTGAGCGTAAAAATCGCAACCTGATCCCCACGAGCTATATTTGATTCAAGGGAAACCACTCCTGGCACTGCAAGGTCAGCGCCATGGCATATGGCATCAACAGCGGTATCTCGAATGTATATCTTAGGCAGATGCTGAAGAGCATATTCCATTGGCAGTATTGCTCTTCGCAACAGCGACTCCTCTCCCGCTTCTTGCCAGATAACAAAGGCATCCTTTAACTCGTGGAGCCTAATAAGCGTCTTGTCCTCTCCAAAAGGTCCGGAGCGCGTGCGGCGCAAGGCTGACATATTCGCACCTGAGCCAATCGCCTCGCCTATATCGTGGCAGAGTTTTCGAACATAAGTGCCAGCTTCGCAGCCCACTTTGAAGAGGATATCCTTGCCTTGAATTTCCAAGATGTCCAGATAATAGATTTTCCGTGTTCTAATTTCCCTCTTCACAGCACTCTTGAGAGGCGGCCTCTGATAGATGGTTGTGGTGAATTCCTTGAATATCTCGCGAATTTTCTTCTCTGAAACT
>JBBIOZ010000052.1:0-10918 GCA_037443105.1 Methanocellales archaeon | reverse complement strand
TATTCCTATGGCTTATTTTCTTGGGATTTAGTACAATTTCCCTCCTCCATTTAATGCCTCAATTCCCAGTGGAAAAATTACTCTTTGAAGTAAGCTCTGCCCAGAGCAATGTTGGCTTAACCTCGGGCGTTACTAGTGCAGCAATGCCAGTTGCGGCAAAGGTTTTGCTTATTTTCAATATGTGGATTGGCCGTCTTGAGATAATTCCAGTGCTTCTGCTGTTTAGAGCTTTGATCAGAGGATTTAGAATCGAGTAAATCTATCTTGCTGAGACAATTTTCACCACGCTATTGTGCTCCAGCGCAGTTTTCTCGCCAAGCCTGCGCTTCGTCTTAGCATCAATAGCATAAAGGAAGCCTTCGCCTAGATCGCTATGCACCAAATATGCGAGATCTCTAGCAGTGCTGCCTCTTCTTAATAGAAAGGCATCAGGCAGTACATTGCCATTTTTATCGCAATATTTATTCTCATCCTCGACTGGGTAGACAACTATCATATTCAGAAGCTTAAAAACTACTGTATTTAAACACTCCTGCGCTCCTGTGCTACCGAACTTCTTCAAAAGTAGCGATAGCTTCTTAAGAGCATTTCTCTGTGCTTCAGTGAGCTTCTCAGGCTTTAAAAGCTTGAAATCGCTATCTCCAGGAAGATATTTAATCAAACCACTTTTATCAGCCAGCCTAAGGGCAACTTCAGCAGCAGCGCAGGTTGGAATTACAATATAGCCTTTTTTCTCAAGTGCTTTGAGCTTGGAGAGATTTTCTTCAGGGGCTATGTCAATTTTATTTGCCGCTAATATCAAAGGCTTGCTGATTTTACGAACTTCATCAGCGAATTTTATCAAATCCTCCTCGCACCACTTCGCAGGCTTCTCCGGGTCAAGCTCTGCTCTAGCGATGGCATTTTTTATATGCTGCTCAGAAATCCCCAAACCAGTGAGTTGATCGTGTATAAATCGCTCTATCTTCATTTCTTCAAGCATTGCCTTTCTCGATATCCTCTCCCAGTTTTTCTTAATTATTCCAAAGATCCACATGGTTACTTCTTTCTCAAAGAAGTCAATATCATTCAAAGGATCGTGATTGCTCACTCCAACCGGATTGCCCTCCATATCCGTACTCCCACTAGCATCAACCACGTGGATGATCGCCTCACTCTGCCTCATTTCATCTAGAAATGCATTTCCAAGACCTCGCCCCTTATGTGCATCTGGCACTAGGCCAGCTACATCCACTAGTGCCACTGGAATAAATCTATTGCCATCTATGCATTTATCGCATTTTACTTTGAGTTCTCCACATACGCATCGCACCCGCAAGTGGCTTATTCCGTGATTAGCCTTAATTGTGGTGAAGGGATAGCTAGCGATTTCTACATTAGCTAGTGTAAGCGCTTTAAAAAGCGTGGTTTTCCCAGAATTTGGCTTGCCAGCTATTGCTATTGAAATTCCCATAATTCAAGCCTCAAGTGCTTTTTTAACTGCTTCCATGTCTGCCTCTACTTCGATGAGCTTGCCGCATATCTTTATCACTGTTTCTGGGTCTTTTAGCAAGTGCCCGGTTGCAACGCATACGATGCATTCATCATAGTCGATAACCCCTAGGTTAACAAGCTTTCGAAGTCCAGCGATAGCTGCTGCACTTGCTGGTTCAACACCTATTCCCTCGAGTCTAGCAAGGTCTTTCTGCGCTTTGGTAATTTCATCATCGGTGACTGTTTCAGCTGTGCCTTTTGACTCTCGGATTGCTTTTAATGCTTTTGAAGCATTAACAGGGTCGCCTATTCTAATCGCAGTTGCAATTGTATCAGGCTTCGATTCCCTCTCGATTTCTCTAGCGCCGCTTTTAATTGCTTTAACAATTGGACTGGCCCCCTCAGCTTGGATTCCTATCATTTTAGGTAGATCTGAAATTATGCCATAGATCTTTAATTCCTTGAAGCCTTTGTAAACTGCAGAAATATTGCCCGCATTCCCCACAGGCAGTATCACGCGGTCTGGCGCCCTCAATCCCAATTGATCTGCGATTTCAAAGCCTATTGTTTTCTGTCCCTCTAATCTGAATGGATTGACGCTATTCAATAGATAAAAGCGCTGCTCTCGACATAGATCGCGCACTAAACGGAGAGCTCGATCAAAGTTGCCCTTTATTGTTATCACCTTCGCGCCGTGCATTAACGCTTGGGCAACCTTTCCAAGCGCCACTTTCCCGCTTGGAAGCAGTACAACAGCGGGTATGCCTGCTTTCGCTGCATATATAGCCAGTGATGCAGAGGTATTCCCAGTTGATGCGCAGGCAACTGTTGACATTCCCATTTCAAGCGCTTTGGTGACTCCAACTGTCATCCCTCTGTCTTTGAAAGATCCAGTTGGATTCATTCCCTCGTGTTTCACATAAAGCTCTTTTATGCCAATATCTTCAGCTAAGCGATCGCATTTATAAAGAGGCGTTCCCCCCTCCTTTAAAGTAATGGGCTCCCTCTCTACTGGAAGTAAAGCGTGATATTTCCATACCCCAAGTGGGCTATCGTCTATTTTAAATTCAATTTGCGAGTAATCATAGATTACATCAAGCAGCCCTCCGCAGCTGCCGCAGGTGTAGATTATATCTGTATGTGGATATTCAGTGCCACATTCCATGCATCTAAGGAATATTCGCATTTTTAAGCCTCGCTTTAATCAACTCCATTCCCACTCTAAGCGCTTCATCGATATACTCGGATTTAGGGCCGCCGCCTTGAGCGAGATGCGGCTCTCCACCTCCCCCTCCACCAACTGCTTTGCTTGCTTCGCTTGCAATTGCATCAGCTGTTAAACCTATCTCAATAGCCTTCTCTCCAGCTATTGAAACGATTTTTACTCCATTCGATATACTTGCGAGCAATGCAACAGCATCGCTTCTGCTCAATGCAGCTGCGATTTTAATCAACGTTTCGATATCTGCATCTGAGATTTTGCTTACTATAACTTTAATCCCGCTTATGGTTTCAGCGCTTTCAAGCAGACCCTTAGCTTGCAACTCTGCGAGCTTCTCCTTCAATGCTTCTATTTCCTTTCGCTGCCGTTTCCACTCTTCAAAGAATCGCTGCACAGTATCTGGGAGTTGAGCTGGCGGAACTCGGAGTATTTCAGAGCTTCTCATTAAAAGCTCTTCTCTTTCCAAGTTCTTTGCAATCGCAGCTTCTCCAGCTGCGAATTCCAATCGCTCAACGCCATCTTGTACGCGCTCAGTCCGCAAGATTTTAATTGGGCCAATCATTCCAGTTGATTTGCAATGCGTCCCTCCGCATGCTTCTACATCTTCATCGACTTTTACCACTCTTATTTTATCTCCAGTTGGCACACCGCCTTGATAGAGTGTGAAGCCAAATCTCCTCTCCGCTTCATTTCTATCCATCCAGAAGATCTTGATTCTGGCATTTTTCATTACAATTTTATTTGCAAGCATTTCTATCTCTCTAAGCTCTTCATCGGTTATGCGCTTGTAGTGGGAGAGATCCAATCTAGCTTTATCCGTCTCCTTCTGCGCTCCCGCCTGCCAGATATGCTCTCCAAGTATTTTTCTAGCTGAAAGTGCGACTATATGCGTAGCTGAATGATGCTTAGCGTGAGCAAGGCGCCTTTGATAGTCAATAATCCCTACAACTTCATCTCCAACTTTGATCTCACCGCTCCCGGCCACTTTATGCAGTATCACGCCATCTTGCATCTGTACATCTATCACTTCCTTTCTAACTCTGCCAATTTTTATAAAGCCAGTATCTGCAAGCTGTCCGCCTCCCTCGGGGTAGAAAAGAGTTTGATCAAGCACTATGTAGTCATTGAAAACATCAAGAACTTTTGCTTTAAATCTTTTATTAAAGGGCTGCTCATAGTAAAGCTGCTTCGTGGGTGGCAAAGTTTTGATTCGATCTCTATATACAGCCTCCCCCTCCTCTTCCTCTTTCACGAGCTTGCTATGGCTTTTGGCTACAATCGAATAAAAGTTATCAGGCAAATCCACCTCCACTCCAATTTCATTTGAAATGCTTCGCGCGATCTCAGGGGGTATGCCATGGGTGTCGTAGAGTTGGATGAGCTCATCAAGGGGAATTTTTTCATTTCTAGCTTTATGGTACTGCGCTGTTCTCTCCACCAATCTCGTACCTCTCGCAATTGTTTCAGCATATTTCTCCTCCTCTAAGTCGAGAATTTCTGTAATCGTATCAATTTTCTTGAGGTACTCAGGATAGCTCTTGCTAACGTGCTTTTCAATTTGAATGCGCACAATTTCAGAGAGCTTTTGTTTTAGCTGTAGAGAGTGCATCAAGCGAAGCATTCTTCGAATCACAAGTCTAGCTAGATAGCCAGCTTTTACATTGGATGGTATTATTCCATCGCCAAGCATGAATGCGAGGCAGCGTGAGTGATCAGCGATTGCATATACTGCCTCGACTGGCTCTAGAATTTTATTCAATTTATCCACATCCAAGTTAATTTCGCTTGCGATTTGCTTTCTCAGCAGCATTAAATTCGCTTTACTGCTTACATCCATGTAACCAGCGAGTTTGGCATTCATGGCTAGAATGTTGGAATACTCTGGATCTTTAATGGAGTGCTCTATACCAGCGAGCGCCGTGAGTTCATTCACCACTTCAGGGAAAATTGCATCATAAATCGTTGGAGCACCATTTGACCCCCATACAAATCTCTCCAGGCCATAGCCAGTATCCACGATGTATAGATCCATTTTTTTATATCGCTCGCCTTTTAGCTCAATGTCTCCATTTTTATCTGCTACGAGGTTCATAAAAACAAGCGTTGCTACCTCTAAACCTCTTACTAAAACTTCAACTGCTGGACCTGCGTTTCCACCACCCATCCATGGGTTTTCCTTGAATGTCACCTCCTCTAATTTTGCACCTAATTCTTGAAGCAGTAAGCTGCAGAGCTCCACAGTGCGGTCTTTCCAGTAGATTTCCTTGCCAGGGTAGTTGAAAACGTGATGCGCCATCATTTCAAAGGTGGTGAGATGTCTACCGCTTCTACCAACTGAATCTAGATCGTCCAAGCGTATACATGGCTGGGAAATCGTAAGGGGATTCGCCGGTGGAGGTATTTTGCCCGATGTCACCCAAGGTTGGAAGTCAGCGATGCTTGCTATTGTGAGATAAATGTCATCGCGCCAGCGCGCAACTACAGGATAGCGATTAACTCTTTTGTGGCCATGCCTCTCGAAGAAAGAGAGATAGGCCTCGCGCATTTCATTCAAGCTATGCTGCTTGAAAACTGGGTTGCCTATGAAGTTGTAGGGCACGCACGGGGCATCGCCGCAGATCTCGCGATCAGCATCTCTCGTCCAGAAATAGCTCTTGCATTTCTTGCATTGTTTTCTCACGAAACCATTTTTATGAAAATAGTCAAGTTGGTATTCCTCTTCCATCATTAATACATCACACTCTCTGTAAGGGCGTGGTGGTTAAATATTAAATTCTATACTTTTAAGGCTTTGCCTAATTTACTTTTTTAAGGCTTTGCCTCTTTACATCGATTTTAAATAATTATAGAGTTTATTTCTTAGAATATGAAATTCGCTGATAAATGGATTTTGTTAATCATGGTGCTAATCCTAGGCTGCACTGCACCATCGCCGAAGTATGCTGAGGTATCTTCTGGAAATGTCACTGTTTATATAAAGCAGGATGTCGTTGGGAGGGGAGAAAACGTGGTGTTTGGAATAATAAATAGAGGTAGCTCCACCTTGCTGCTTAAAAACTCTGCGCCTTGGCATATTGAAAAAGATGAGGGGGGAAGTTGGAAGGGAGTTTTTTATCCAGTTGCACTGCAAGTCATTGTGCCACTGCGATATAATGAATCAAGGGAGTGGACTTGGAATCAGCGCGTTGATGATAAAATTGCTGAGCCGGGAAGTTATAGAGTTGTAATTGCAGATGAATATAAAATTGAATTCAAAATTCTATAGCTCTATCTCTTGAACCGGCTTGCCATCTTTTGTCACCGGCGCCAGCCAGTCTATCACTCGGTCTATTTCCTCAGCTTCTATTCTAACGTGGATTGAACCAAGTGCTATTGCTTCCTCAACGAAGTTGATCCTCCCAATGTATGCCACTTGCTTGTTGAGCTCGAACTCAATTGCATTGCCCTGTTTGTTCTTCAAAAATGTGCTTCTCGCGGTATCCAGGATTCTCTGCCTTCTAAGCAGTTCGTGAAGTTTTCTCAAGCTCTCAATATCAGTGGCACTTCCAATCAAGCGCTTAGCAGATCCAAATCCCTGCTCCAGCTTGAACTCTAAAGCTGGGAAGAGCCTTTTAATTGCTGCCTCAACTTTCTCCTGGCTCTCGGTTGGATATACAAGTGCTGAGATAGTTAGACTTATTTTCATCTTTCAACCTCTTCGAAGATTTTCTTCATATTCGCTTTGAATTCCTCCATCGTTCCCTCATTTTTTATGGTGTAGTCAGCAAGTTTAATTGCTTCTTCCATTCCCCAGCTTGTCTCGCGTTCATCCTTCTTGGCGAATATCTCCATATCGCTGGCATCGTCTTCTCTTTTTCTTCTCCTCACTCTTTCATATCTAATGCGCGGGTCAGCGATGATTGCTATCAACTTGAAGTTATCTCTAAATTCTTTTTTAAAAAGCATTACTTCTTCCCAGCTGCGTATGCCATCTATTATCACTGTGCTTTCCACATTCAGCTCCTTCAGCCGCTTCACTGTGCGCTTTGCTATGGCTTGCATTCCCTCCTTTTGTCTCAGCATGCTTGCGAATCTTGAAACTGTCTCCTCATTTATCTTCATTCCCTGCCTCAGTACCTCTTCTCTAACTAAATCGCCCATGCGAATTACCTTCATTCCCATTGCTTCGCCGATTTCCGAAGCCAGTGTTTTTCCAGCTGCCTGTCTGCCTACTATGCCAATTACTTTCATTCTATCCTCTCATTGCCTCTCTCTTTAGTTCTAATTCTAACCTCTTTTAAATATTGCTTGGCTACTCTCGCAAGCTTAATCAATTCCTCCCTAGGTAGAGGAGAGCTTAGCTTGATTTCCTCGCTCCAAGCAAGCTCCGGTCTGCCCTGTTGAATTGCATAGCAATTGCAACCAGCAATGGCTTTTGCGATTTCAATTATTTGCTCTTTTCCATCGTTCAATCCTTTGAATACAGTAGTTCTGACTTCAAGTTCAATTTCGCTATCTTTGCAAATCTCAATGGTTTTCTTTATCCTCTCGATGACTTCGGCTGAGGCCACGCCTATTATATTGCAATATAGCTCTGTGTTTGATAGGGGTGCTTTGACGTCTAGGAAAACTGCATCAAGCTTTTTTTCAATACATAGTTTTTTTATATTATCCGGCAAGCTTCCATTTGTTTCAATTGCAATTTTTAATCCAAGCTGCCTTGCCTTTTCACTCAATCTTTCCAACTGTGGCAGTTGAAGACTTGGCTCTCCACCTGAGTAAACTATTGCATCTATGAAATCTCCAGCGTTTTCAATTTCTCTCTCCACCACTTCGATGTCCACGAAGTTGTCTTTCTCGAGAAGTTTATAATTTTGGCAGTATTTGCATTTGAAGGTGCATTTTCTTAAGTATATTACCATTGCAACCTTGCCATACCAGTCGATGGTTGAGATCTGCGTTATACCTCCTAGGTTTATCTTCATCGTTTTTAAATAGCTGCTGCATAGCTTAATTTTTACTAAAATAATTATGCTTAATTTTTAATAAAATAATATAATTATATATCGAAATCTTTATTACCAGATTTGTTCAAAAATTCTTTGCTTTATCATTTTGAGGTAGATATGGAGAATCTTTATTTCGCCCTCAAAAGCCTTCTGGAAAAGCAGCAGCTTTCCATAAGTGGAATCTCCCGAGAATTGAAGGCCAAAGGATTAGAGCATCATAGACTTGTGCTCACCGGCTATCTTCGAGCATTGAAAGACCTTGGCTATATAAATGAAACTGAGATACCTCCTTCAAAGATCTATTCCTTTAAATCAACCTCAAAGAGAGATATATATACTTTGATAGGGGAAAGAATAAGTGAGCTTCAATCGGATAAGAAATTCCTAGTATCAGTTTACGTGCTAAACAAGCTATTCAACCGCCCCTGCTTTAAATCTGAGCTTAAAATGATAGGCATTACCCCTAGAGAGGCGGCTGGGATAATTGAGATAAGAGATGCACGGGTAAAGAAATATAGAGAAAGCATAAAGCAGATCGCAATTCCACCCGATGATCCAGCTTATGAAGTTCAAAAAATTGATGAGCAATTGATTGTAGAAAGCGTTGAAATCCTTGCAAGTTTAATCAGAGATATAATGAACCTCTCAGGGCTCTACATCAAATATCAGCAAACCAAGCTCACCCAAGGAGGACTATGAAGTTCAGCTTTTCATCGCTTAGCTTGACGCAGGATCCCTTTGAATGGGCCTTTGAACTTAAAAAAATAGGTTTCCAAGGCTGGGAAATTGTGAGCGAGGGGAGGCAAAAATTAAGTGAAAATCTAAATCGCATCGAAGCTATAGCAAGTAGCACAAATCTAGAAATAACAGTGCACGCTCCATTTTCAGACCTGAACATAGCGAGTTTAAATCAGCTAATATGGGAAGTAAGTGTGAAAGAAATCTGCAGCTGCATAGAGCAAGCCTCAAACTTTGCTTCAACCATCGTTATCCACCCAGGTATACTTTCTCCACTTGGAGCGCAGCTTCCGGATAAAGCTTGGGAATATAACATAGCAGCCTTAAAAATCTTTGGAAAACACGGTAGAGAATACGGTATAAAAGTAGTGCTTGAGAACATGCCAAATATAGAGCGAATGCTAGGCCAGCGCTTTGAAGAACTCCTAGGTTTAATAGAAAATTCAGACCCTGAGATCGGTATTGCCCTCGATGTGGGACATGCTTATTTAACCAAAGCCCTCGAAAATTATTTGAACAATCCAGAGAAAATCGCTCACGTGCACCTCCACGATAACCTCGGGAAAAAAGACGACCACTTGCCTATAGGTGAAGGTGCAATAAAATGGCGCGAATTGCTGCCAAAGCTGAAGAAAATAGATGCAAAATTTGTAATTGAAAGCAGAAGCATCGCAGAGGGTAAAAAAAGCCTTAAGAATTTAATGAATTTAAAGAGGTAAAATAATGATAATAAAATTTGATATGGATGTTGAAGAAGCAGAGAAGGCAGAGATATTTGCAAGTGCGAATTTAATAAGCTTCTTCAAGGATAGCGAGGGAAAATACTACACCAGCGATAAAATGATTGAATTAATGGAGTACAATGAAATTAAGTTAAACATCATTGAAAAGATCCCCTCCGAAAGTGTGAGGCTCTTCCACAATCTCCTGCCAAGGGAATATGCTGATTGCATGAGATTCGGCGATGATGTACTTCGCGCATTTGGATATATAAATGGCTTCGATGTATTGATATACATCGATGAAAAAGCAATAAATGAATATGCACAGGAGCTTCAGGAACTTGGTCCTAGATTTTTCAACTATGGCCCTGGATTAGCATACATGTGGTGTGGTTTCAACAGCAAACGAGATGACCCTGCAACGATACATAGCTTGCTGATAAAGCTATTCCCAAAAGAAGGAGAGCAGATGTTCCAATCAATCTCAAGCCTTTAAGTTAGGTCTTCACCACCCATATATATCTGTTGAATTGCATTATATAACTCTTCAATTCCAAAAAGAGTGTTTGATGAAATGGGTGCGATTTTACTTGTGAATGCGTGCAATGCTTCCAGAGCTTTAAATAGCTCAATGGAAGATTCCTTTACCATAGAGGGGGAAGAAGCACGCAATGCTTCATAGAGACACTCACAATCCATACTCCAGCTGACTATTTTCTCCACCTCTTTTTGATCGAGTAAATCAACCTTAGAAAGAATATTTAAAAAAGGGAAGCCAAATCTAAATTGAGTTGAAGCACTGAGAAGCAAGAGCGAGATAAAACCCTCCGGGGAGCGAGCGAGCATAGGGTCTAATAGGAAAGCTAGGAAAGATCTCTTCCCTAAAGCGTTAATGAACATCTTAAATGCAGGTCTGAATGCAAAGAGCTCAATTTGACCTGGCGTATCGATAACTGCATATGGAGCCTCAAATCCACTTAACTCCGTTTTGATTTCTTGAACATTTAGAGCAATTAAATCTGCACATAAAATCTGAGCGCCATTCGGCCCCAAACTATATTCATCCATCACATCCTTTAAATTAACCCAGTCCCGGATATCAATATCAGGCTGATATGGCAGTTGCTCAACACCTGGATCAAGATTTACCATTACCACTTCAAAGCCGCGATTGCGCATCCAATGCTGAAAGGCCTCAGCAAGTGTGGTCTTCCCGCTACCTGCAGTTCCAACAATGTAAAGATTCACCATCTCCATAATTTAACTCTTAAAAAAAGTATTAAAAAAAGTACTATTAAAAAGATGCTGGATTTTTCATCAAAACCAAAAACTTAAAATAAAATATCTCAAATATGATAAATATCTCAATATTGAGAGGATAAATGAGCGACATCTTAGCATTGAAGAAACTGGCACTCTTAGGGGCAATTCACAGCCCAGTGAAACTATCAACCTCGGATTTCGCAAGATATATACAAGCAAGCCCTCAAACTGCTTCAAGGCGCTTTCAAAGCTTAGAAAAGCAGGGCTTGATTGAGAGGAAACATATACCGGAGGGCCAGATGATCTTGCTAACCCAAAAAGGGGTGAATAGTCTTAAAAAGGAGTACAGCGAATATAAGAGAATTTTCAAGGTTAAATCTAAACCATGCAAATTAAGGGGGAGAGTGATCACTGGTTTAGGGGAGGGACAGTATTATATGTCGCTGGATGGCTATGTCGCTCAGTTTGAAAAGATACTGGGATTCAAACCATTCCCAGGTACTTTGAATATT
>JBBIOZ010000051.1:0-11699 GCA_037443105.1 Methanocellales archaeon | reverse complement strand
GTTGGAGCTGGAGGTTTATCGATGTTAACCACGCCTAGGTTGATATGCTGAAGTATCGGACGTTTATCAGGTAATGTGCCATATCTAGGATCGGTTTTAGCAGGTTTTTTAAGCAGCAGCTCTCGCTCCACATCGCATGGAAACTTCATCTTATCGCTCCAGACATCTTATGCTCGCTAGCACTATCTCAACCACTTTCTCTTGATCAAATCTCTCAGTATTAATTATCAAATCGTAGACCGATAAGTCGTGCAAATCTATGCCATAGATCTGCTTATATCGCTTTTGCTCGCTGTTCTCCCTATTCAGGGTTTCCTTCAAAACTTGTTCAAATGGCTTTTGCTCTCGCTTAGCGATTCTAGCTGCTCTTGTCTCAATTGAAGCGAGGAGCAGAATTTTTAGGTCAGCTGGTATTTTATATGCAGCTAAGCGTCCCTCTATTACTGCATTTTTATGGCTCAGTGCAAGCTCAAGCTGCACGCTGTCGACCAGCTTATCAATCTCGTGATCGTTCTCTGCGAGCTTGCTGAATTCCTCAAGAGAGAGCCCTTTTTCACTAGCCATCCTTCTAAATAAATCGCCGGCGGAGATGAATGCAAATTTCAAGCGCTTTGAGATCTCCATCCCAACAGTGGACTTCCCGCTGCCCGGCGGTCCGCTTAATGCAATTAACATTCTATTACATCCCGAGTGCCTTTCTGAATATCTGCCCCACTGGAATTGAGCAAAGGATATACCAGACGATCCATACCGAGAATGGGCCAAGCACGCTCTCATCCATGTGTTTTTCGCCGAAAAATGGAAAGACCATTGAAAGTCCAGAATTGGTGGTGATGTACATATATATCCATAGCCAGATTGGAATTGAGATTATGCCTATGTAGAGCATTGGCTTGAATTGCTGCATCATTAAATCGCTTTGATTTCTCATTAATTCCCGCTGTCTCTCCTGCAGTTTTTTAAGCTTGGCTTGATTCTTGGTTTTCATTGCCTCTCTATATTCTTGGTTGAGCTTTTTCCATTCCTCTTGAAATCTCTTAGCAAGCTCATAATCTATGGTGTATCTTTGAATGATTGCTGAATAAACACCTGTTATTGAAGCTAGGATTAAGATCACAATGTGAAATGGTAAAGCACTTGCCAGCGGCCCAAAAATTACTTCCATCGCGCGGCCTATTGTTACCCTCGACCCCTCGTTAAAAAGGGCAAGCGTGAGCAATAGCCCGAGTCCAATTGCCGCGTATTCTATGTATTTCCTCGCCATTTACTTGCTCCTACTTATGACTTATACTTCTCAAAGATCTGGCTTAATTCGTTGAATATTGCATTTATTTCTTTTGCACCATCAACCTTGATGAGCTTTCCCTTCTGCTGGTAATAACTTATCAATGGCTCGGTTTGGGCAGTATAGACCTTCAGTCTGTTCTTAATAGCTTCTTCTTTATCGTCATCTCTTTGATATAACTCAGAACCGCATTTATCGCATTTATTTGCAACCTTAGGAGGATTGAAGAGCAAATGATAGCTTGCCCCACACGCTGTATTCCTGCAAATCCTCCGCCCGGATAATCGCCTTATTAATTCTTCAGGAGCTACATCGATGCTGATGACTGCATCGAGTTGCATTTTGAGCTCTTTAAGTAAAGCTTCAAGTGCTTCCGCTTGAGCAACTGTTCTAGGGAAGCCATCGAGAATAAAACCTTTTTTTGCATCAGACTGGGAAATTCTCTCTTTTAATAGAGCAATCACAAGGTGGTCAGGCACAAGCTCGCCCTTATCCATGTAGATCTTGGCTTGCTTCCCAAGCTCTGTTCCTGCTTTGACATTTGCCCTTAAAATATCGCCTGTTGCAATTTGAGGCACACCATATTTGGTTACGAGCATCTGCGCTTGCGTGCCCTTCCCTGCGCCCGGTGGACCAAGTAATACAAATCTCATATTAAGTCCTCCTACTGAATGTGGAAATTTATGCTCATTGATTACTTAATCATTACCATTTAATGGTCGTAAACTATTTATCTATAAAAAATTAGTTCTGAGTGAAATGATAAGCGAAATGGATGCTGTAATCTCAATGCTAATCGCTGGAATAATCAGCGGTTTAGTAGGCGCAGGTGTGGCGATCATACTGTTCTTAAAGATAAGAGAGAAGCTTGAGGGTGTTTAAATGCTACCTTTGCTTGCAATAGCAATTGTCGCTGGCTTGGTGGGTGGATTGATAGGTGCTTTCATTGCAATTTTGTTGGTACTATTAGTAAGAAGGTTCATTACTTCAAAAGGGCCTTGATATCTTATATCTTTTTTATCATATTCCAATCGTGCACATTGCTCCAATAATTGTGGTCAGCCAGTATTGTATAAATCGATAGAGCACGGTTGAGAGCAATGCAATCTCAACTGGCACGCCTGCTGCCACGTAGAGCAATGCCATTGTTGCATCAACAGTTCCAAGCCCTCCAGGTAAAAAAAGTGGAAGCATGCCTGCAACCATTGCAACCGAGTATGCTACTATTAAGATGCCGAACTCGATATTGTAATTTAAAGCTAAAAAAATCGTATAGGCAAGCAGCACATCAAAGAACCAGCCTAGGAATGAGAAGAATATTGAACCAACTAGCTTGATTTTATGATTTGAAATCTCCTTCAAGCCTGAGTGAAAAGACTCTACAGAGCGATCGATTTTCTGCAGATATCTCTCATAGTCCACGCCTTTCTGATACCGCCGGATCAAGGGAAGAAAGAGCTTTAAAACAGCTCTTGCAATGGCTTTAAGCCGCTCTTTTCTGGTGTAGAGATAGATCAAAAATAAGAACATAGCAATGGTTATAGAAAAGGAAATTCCAAGCACCCAGAACTCCCAAGTTGCGGAATGGCGGAATGCAATTAACATGCCTATTCCCAAAATTGTTACAATTGTGAATGGAAGCATGTTAAGCAATCGCTGAGTCATAACTGTTGCAAATGCTTTTGCATATTCGCTTTTGGTATCTCTGCTCAATAGATATGCTTTCACAGGCTCCCCTGCGGTGCCCATCGAGGGCGTGATATAATTCACAAAAACTCCAGCTAAGTATAACCTTATCAGTCTGCAGAGGTTTATTTTTTCAAATATGATGACCTTCCAAGATAGAGTAAATGCGAGTACATTGAGGAAGTTAAAGCAAATCGCTAGGAGTAAAAAGCGCTTGTCGCTTTGAGAGAGGAGGTGGATCAGCTTCTCCCAGCCTATTTCAAATGTAAAGATGGCAAAGATAATCCCGCCAATGGTAATTGCGAATAGTATATGCTTGCGCTTTCGAAATTGCATCATGGCTTTTTTTAGCATTATCATTTATAAACAAATTGGTTGCAGTGATGCAGCTAAAATAAATGCAAAAGGAAATCCTCTTATCCATTGAATTCATATTCATGTATTCACAAATAAACTTATTCACAAATAAACTTACAAGATATAAGAGGTTGCAAGCGATGCTTGAGATAGAAAATCTCACGGTAAGTGTTGAGGGCCAGAGGATTTTGAAGAATGTGAATTTAAATATCGATGGAGGAGAGATTCATGCGCTGCTAGGTCCAAATGGCAGTGGTAAGACAACGCTGCTCATGACTATAATGGGCATTCCCAAGTATAAGGTTGAATTTGGAAGGATATTCTTTAAAGGGGTTGATATAACCGAGCTGCCCATCAATGAACGCGCGAAGCTGGGAATAGGACTTGCATTCCAGCATCCACCTGTTTTAAGGGGGATCAAGCTCAGGGACATTTTAAGCATTGCTTTGGGGAAAAAAGATAACCAGATTAAGAAAGAGGAAACTTTAGCGCTTGCGAAAAGGCTTAACTTTGGTGAGGAGTTCTTAAATAGGGATGTGAACCTAGGATTCTCGGGGGGTGAAATAAAGCGCTCTGAGCTGCTTCAGCTCCTTGCTTTAAAGCCTGATTTCTTAATGCTTGATGAACCAGATTCAGGGATCGATCTTGTAAACATAAATCTAGTGGGAGAAGTGATTAATGAACTTCTAGAAAGGGGGAAGCGGATGAGCAAGCGAAGTAAATGCGGTTTGATAATTACCCATTTTGGTCATATTTTGAATTATGTGAAGGTAGATAGAGCTCATATAATGATAGATGGCATGCTAATGTGCTCAGGCAATCCAGTTGAGCTATTGGAGGACATTAAAGAAAAAGGCTACGAGGGGTGTGTTGCTTGCCTGAGGTAAACATAAAGCAAAAAGCACTTGCAGCGCGGAATAAAAAAGCTCCCATAGGTGAGGATATAGATCTAAGCAAATTTAAGCTCGATGGCTCATATTTTGAATCAATTAAGAATTTCTCGAATTTGCCTGAAGAATATAGAGAGCAATCAATCAAAGCAGGAATAGATTTAGAAGAAAGGCAGAGGACTGGTACTTTCTTTCAGTTCGACCACTCAGTACTCTGTGCTAAATCACAATCGCCAGATCTAGAGGTAATGAGTACCACTGAAGCACTTGAAAAATATTCGTGGTTAAAGGATTACTACTGGCGCGCGGTGAACGTGGATGCTGATAAGTATACTGCTCAGGCTGAGCTGCATCAAACCCATGGATATTTCATAAGAGCCAAACCTCGAGCGAAGGTGATATATCCTGTGCAAGCCTGTCTTTTCATAGGTACGCCCGAACTCGCTCAAAATGTGCACAATATTATAATCGCAGAAGAAGATAGCGAATTGCATATTATAACTGGTTGCACAACTGCTCCAGGGGTAAGCAGTGCACTGCATATTGGAATCTCAGAGTTCTATGTGAAGAAAAATGCTAAGGTGAGTTTTACAATGATCCACAACTGGGCGGAAGAAGTAGAGGTTCGCCCTAGGACTGGCGCATTGGTTGAGGAGAATGGGGTTTTTCTGAGTAATTATATCTGCATGCGCCCGGTGAAGAGCCTCCAAATGTATCCTGCTGCTCATCTTCTCGGCGAGAATGCAATCGCGAGATATAACACAATTTTATACGCTCCTAAGGGGAGCAATTTAGATGTGGGCTCTAGAGTATACCTTAAATCTAAAGCAACTAAAGCTGAGATAATAGCTAGAGGGATAACAAAGGGAGGAAGGATCATTTCAAGAGGCCATATAATTGGCGAAGTCCCAGGGGTTAAAGCGCACCTAGAATGTAGAGGCTTGATCCTTGAAAATGGCGGCATAATCCACGCGATACCTGAACTCGAAGGAAGGGTGGAGGGAGTCGACCTATCCCACGAAGCAGCAGTTGGCAAAATCGCTGAGGAAGAAATTCAATATTTAATGGCACGTGGTTTGAGCAGCGAGGAGGCAACATCAATAATCGTGCGAGGTTTTTTAGATGTCGATATACATGGTTTGCCGGGTGAGCTCAAAGATGAAATCAGGCGTATAATAAGGCTAGGCGAAAAACAAATCCTGTAGTGATATGAAAATTGAAATCACCAGAGCAGAGATAATGGATCATCTCGGTATACAGCTTAATTTAATACATTCCCTTTTTTCAAGGCCTGATCCCTTCCTAACACCATGTCTAATTGAGAAGCTGAAAAATGCAAAAGCTCTGCCAAGGGAATTTGAAGTAGAGGAAAATATCCAGTTTATTTTTTCCAACCTCCATAGATTCATAAATCGCTTGGAGGCAACCCGAGAGAAAATTATAATTAGCTTGGGAGAGAAAATTGTTGTGGTTACAGCCGAAGATTTAAAGCAATTCATTGCACAGCGCTACCCAGCTTTGAATTTTGAGGAGAATCTAGCTGGTTTGCTCCTATCGCAGTGCAGCTCCACGATCGAGGACTTTAGCAAGAAAGCACTTAAAAAAGAAGGCAGAGAGGTTTTCTCTGGTGCTAGGTCGAAGCGCCCCTTCATGCGGAAGTATGCAAAAAAGGTTGTGGTTGAAGCCGGGAAGATGGAGATCGAATTGGAATAGCTACTTATCGAACAGAGCTTCTATTTATCAGGCAGACTGGTGCCAGCCAGAGTCATGGTTGACTTGATTCCATCGATGGTTCTGATCTCATTGAAAACGATTTCGCTGAGTTCGTCGAAGTCCTTTACCTCCAGCTTAATTATCAGGTCATATTTGCCAAATAAGAAGTAGACTTCCTTGAATTTTTTAATTAATTTTTCATAAACCTCGCGGTCCTTGCCGGTTTCAACGTTGATAAGCACAATTCCAATTGGCATATAGCCTATTCATATCCCACCCATCTACTTAAGCTTTAGCCCTAGTTTTAATTTGAAAAAATTATAATAATACTGCACATCGAAGGGAATTAAGGAAACGCAATTAATTTTTGAGAAGCAACGAAATCCTTATAATCATGAGCAACAGTAACATGTTGGGGTGAGCAAACGAGCGATCTGATAATTTCTTTTGTATTTTTTCAGTTCTGTAATTGCTGAAATTCCCTTACTGCCATTTTACGCTTTCTCTTCGCTTTATCGAATGTTCCTCGCCTACTTAATTTCCCTAGCCTTTTCAATAGTCTATGGCTACGTAGCAGCTACAAATAAGAAAGCAGAAAAATTAATGCTTCCAGTGCTGGATGTACTTCAATCAGTGCCAGTACTTGGTTTTTTCCCAGCGGCAGTGTTATTCTTCATAGCACTATTCCAAGGAAGTGCTGTCGGTATCGAACTTGCTGCCATTTTTTTGATATTCACTGGTCAAGCTTGGAATTTGGCATTTGGGGTTTATGAAGCAATCATCACTATTCCCAAAGATTTAAATGATGCTATGGATTCCTTTGGCATAACTGGTATTCGAAAATTTGTTAAATTGATCTTTCCAGCGTGCATCCCTAAACTTGTGTATAACAGTATGATGTCTTGGGCCGGTGGATGGTACTTCTTGATTGCATGCGAAATAATAACCACTGGTTCAGATATCTATAAACTGGCTGGGATTGGCAGCTACTTGATGGATTCTTCCATAAAGGGCGACTTAAATGCGCTGCTCGCTGGTCTAGCTATATTGATTTTCATTATAGTGATTTTAGAATTGTTTGTCTGGCGTCCCCTCTCAATTTGGTCGGAGAATTTTAAATATGAATATATAGGCGGTAGGAAAAAAACAAGTAATCTATCAATTTTAAACTTGATATCAAAAATCTCATACTACTGGCTTCAAATCTTTGAAACTGCTGGAAGCATAATGACTCAGATCTCCAAAGAGATTTTAAAGCATGAAAAAGCATTAAAGGCGGTGAAAATTTCATTTTACATCCTCTTCATCGCATTAATTGTAAATGTAATAGCTAATGCTGCTGTAAAAATTCCATCGATTTTAACAGGTCCCTTACCAAGTGATGCTTATCTCATCCCACAAGCAATATTACTTTCAATGGCGAGATTGCTTGCAGCTTATCTACTCTGCCTCTCTTGGTCTCTACCCATAGCTGTTTTTATAGCTAAGCGTGAAAGAGCTTCGAGATATTTAATTCCACTCATTGAGATTGCAGCATCCATACCTGCGGTTGCACTTTTTCCTTTAATTGTACTGCTATTAATTCGATTCACAGGCACCATGGATATCCCAGCGATTATATTGATCTTGACCGGGATGCAGTGGTATCTGCTATTCAACCTCATTGCAGGAGTTAAAAGCATTCCAGTTGATATCGAGGAAGCAGCTTACTCTTTTGGGATAAAGCGGTGGCTATTCTGGAAAAAAATTCTCCTCCCCGGGATGTTCCCTTCGCTGATAACAGGTAGTATAACTGCCTGGGGGGGAGGCTGGAATGCTTTGATTGTTTCAGAATTTGTGGTTTTCGGCGGTCAAATCTACTATGCTTTTGGCATTGGCTATCTGCTAAGCAAAAGCACATTCATAGATCCAAATCCAAAGATGGTATTCTTATCTTTGATCAGCATGGTTATAACAATTTTTTTGATCAATAAATTCATCTGGCGCAGTCTTTATAAAAAAGTAGAAATGAAATATAAAATTGAAATGTGAGGGAGTTATATGGTAATCATGGAAATCAGGGGAATCAGCAAGACCTATAATTTTGACCATAAATCCATCGAAGTACTGGATAGCATTTCTTTTAATATCGAGGATAACGATTTCATTGTAGTCGTTGGTCCCAGTGGCTGTGGAAAATCCACTTTGCTGCGTATAATCGTGGGTTTGGAAAAGCCAACAACTGGCACAGTGCTATTCAAGGGAGAGCCCATAAGAGCTGATAATCCAAGAGTAGCAATGGTTTTTCAATCATTTGCACTTCTACCTTGGCTCACCGTTATGGAAAATGTTGAGCTTGGACTGGAAGGAATGAATATGCCGAGGGAGGAGATGGTGAGGAGAGCTAGAAAATATATAGATATGGTTGGACTGGATGGATTTGAAGATGCCTATCCCCGGGAGCTTTCAGGCGGGATGAAACAGCGCGTTGGCCTCGCAAGGGCTTTGGCTGTTGAGCCGGTTTTGCTCTGCATGGATGAACCATTTTCATCTCTTGATGCGTTGACATCTCAAAATTTAAGGGATGAAGTGCTCATGCTCTGGGAAAATAGAGCGCTGCCTCCAGATGCAGTGCTCATGGTTACCCATAATATAGAGGAAGCAGTTTATTTAGCCAACAGAATCATTGTGCTTTCCCACAGGCCAGGTAGAATAATTGCAGATTTAAAAGTGGATTTACCTAGGCCTAGAATTAGAAATGATCCAGCATTTTACGACTGGGTTGATAAAATTTATTCCCTCATAGTGTAAAGGATAGTAATATGCTCTTACCTAAAGCTACAACAAGTGAAATAATAGGATTGATAGAAGCAGTTAATGACTGCAGTGGGGAATGCGATGCTGCTCAACTTGCAAGCGATTTCGACCTGGAACTGGATGAGATTTTGCCAGCTATTCATGCAGCAGAATTGCTTGGTTTTGTAATCGTCCACGATGGAAATATAAAGCTAACTGAACTTGGAAATACTCTGGTGAGGAGCAATATCGATCAGCGGAAATTGATATTCAAAGAGCAAATCTCCAAGCTTGAGATTTTTCAAGATATAATTGATTCTTTGAAAAATGCAAGGGAACATAAGCTGAGCAAGATCGCTGCTCTTGAAATAATTAAAAGGAAAATATCAACGCGAAATTTAGAGGGATATTTCAGAGTGATCATCAACTGGGGTAGATATGCTGAGTTAATTGGCTACCGTGGAGATGAAGATGAAATCTACTTGCGATAGATTGAAAATCGTAGGCGGACATGCTTCTCAAAATCTAGCTGCAAAGGTTGCAAAACTGCTGAGATGTGACCTCCTCGACCTTGAGTTCAAGCGGTTTCCAGACGGGGAAGTTTATACTCGAGTATTAGGCGAGGTCGCAGGTGAAATTGCAATCATTCAAAGCACTCCAAACGATGGTGAATTCATTCACCTTCTTCAGCTTATAGATGCTTGCGAGGGAGCGAAGATAACAGCTATAGTACCATATTTTGGATATGCAAGACAGGATAGACGCTTTCAGCAGGGTGAAGCGATTAGTGCAAGGGCAATGGCAAGAGCACTGGAGGTGGATAGAATATTTACAATTAACATACATAATAAAAAAGTGCTGCAATTTTTCAAATGTCCAGCTCAAGATTTAGATGCATCTCCTCTTCTTGGAGAATATCTTTCAAAAATCATTGAAAATCCAGTATTAATAGCTCCTGATGAAGGCGCAGTTAAACTTGCAGAGGCTGTGGCGGGAAAATTTGATCTGGAATATGACTGTTTGGCGAAAACGCGCTTAAGCGCAGAGAAGGTTGAGATTAAGTCTAAAAAGCTTAGCGTTGAAGGGAGGGATATCGTGCTCATAGACGATATAATCTCAACCGGTGGAACAATCCTAGAGGCAGCAAAGCTATTGAAATTGCAGGGAGCGAGAGGGATATATGTGGCTTGCGTGCACGCAGTTCTAGCTGGGGCTGCTCTTTCTAAACTTTACAGCTCAGGAGTGAAAGAAGTAATTTCCACCGATACCCTTGAAAAGAGCACGGGCGTGGTGAGTGTTGCACCATTGATAGCGAATGCATTGAGTTATAAAATTTGAAAAAGTATTTATCATCCTTTTTGCCAATTGAGTTTATATCGGAGGAATAAGATGGCCGATTGTGATATTTGCTTGGTGGCCGTGCCTACCTGCATACCGGTTAAGGTAAATACCCCCAGAATGGCATATCCTAGGGGTGTCTGGAGAGGATTGTGCAAGAGCTGCTTAACCGCCTGCCACGAAGCATATAAAAAGTTTGATACTTTGAGCAAGCTTGGCCTAGGAAAATGTGACCTTTGCGGTTCATCGCTTCAAGTATATGCTGTTCAAATTCCTAAACCAGAAGTTCCAGAACCGGTGTTGATAACCAAGAAGCTCTGTGAGAGCTGTTTAAAAGTATGTGAAGAGGTTTATCATCACCCGCCTTATCTTGCAGCACATTAATTTTATTCATGAAGCGCATTTTAATCTTTGAATATGCAAGTAGTGGTATTGCTGGAGCTGGAGCGAGCTCTCTTCTAACTGAAGGTTTTGCAATGCTTAACTTTGCAATTCGCGAAGCTAGAGAATCAAATTTTGAAGCTGTAACACTCCTTGATCCGCGCATTGCAAAACTTGAACTCATACCAGAAGTTGAGGTGGAATTAAATTTTAATGCAGCTCTCAAACAGGTGGATGGGGTGTTGATAATTGCACCTGAAACAGATCTCATTCTCTATAAACTTGCAAAAGAGGTGGAAAAAGCCAGAATTCCACTGCTGGGATGCACTTCAATGGGGATAAAAATAGCTGGCGATAAAGCAAAAACTAATGAACTGCTGAAGTCGAAAAATATTAACACTCCGGATTTTAAAAAAATTGCTTTTCAATTGGCTGAGAAAAGGTTAAAAGATATAATTAATATTAAATATCCTTTCATCATCAAACCAGTTGATGGCGTTGGAGCTAGTGGTATAAGCATTGCAAGGAAAAAAACTGAGCTGAAAGCAGCTATAAATAAGGCAAAGCAGGAGACTAAATTGAAGTACTTTCTCGCTGAGGAATATATCAAAGGGAAGCACGCCAGCGCTGGCGTGATTTGCGATTCAAATAATAGGGGGGTAGTGCTTACGCTGAATTCTCAGAAAATCATTGGAAATGGAGGCTTGAAATACTTAGGCAATTCAGCGCCTTTACATCACACTCTTGAGCAAGAAGCAAAAGAAGCTGCTCGAAGAGCAGTTTTAAGCATACCTGGACTCAGAGGATATGCAGGTGTTGACATGATTTTAACCGAGGATAAGGTTTACATCGTGGAGATAAATCCTAGGCTCACTACTTCTTGCATAATCGCTGGTAAAGTGGCAGGGATTAATATTGTTAAAGCCATCTGCGAAGCTGTGTTTGAAGGGAAACTACCGGAAAGAATCGAGGAAAAAGGCTTTGCTGCAATCGAGCGCATTACATCGCCCTGTAAGATATTTATAACCGAGGAAATCGTGAAAGCTATATGGAGCTTAAAAGGCATAGCTAGCCCGCCTCTAGCGATCAATGAATACATCAATAAAGGTGAAACGCTTGCATTTATTAGCTTCTTCGGGAGAAGCAAGAGAAGCGTAGCCTCAGCACTGGCAGCTGCGAGAAAGGGGATATATCGCATATTGAAGGAGGGGAAATGCTTCGAATCATAGGCCTTGATATTGGAGGAGCTAATATAAAACTTTCTTTGGTGGAAT
>JBBIOZ010000050.1:0-11715 GCA_037443105.1 Methanocellales archaeon | reverse complement strand
TTTATACCACTCAATCGTTTCTCTCAATCCATCCCTCAGCTTTATCTTTGGCTCCCAGTTTAATATTTTTTTCGCCTTGGATATATCAGACCTTCTTCTCTCAGGGTCATCCTCGGGGAGAGCTGAGAAGGTTATCGTAGATCTGCTATTCGCGAGCTCAATTATTAGCTTAGCTAGCTCAAGTATTGTTATCTCCTCCGGGTTGCCTAAGTTCATTACCTCGCCTTTTGCTTCCTCAGCGAACATTAACCTTGCAATTCCCTCTACCATGTCTGAGATATAGCAGAAGCTTCTAGTTTGAGAGCCATCGCCATATACCGTTAAGGGCTGGTTATTAAGTGCTTGGATTATGAAATTTTGCACTGCTCTGCCATCGTCAAATCTCATGCGAGGACCATAGGTGTTGAAGATCCTCGCTATTCTAATGTCTAAGTCAAGCTTGCGGTGATATGCCATTGCAAGTGCCTCTGCAAAGCGCTTGGATTCGTCATAGCAAGATCTTGCGCCTATGGGATTTACATTTCCCCAGTATTCTTCGTGCTGAGGATGCACAAGTGGATCGCCATATACCTCTGAAGTGCTGGCTAGTAAATAGCGAGCTTTTTTCTCCCTAGCTAATTCAAGGGTATTGATCGTTCCAAGGGAGTTTGCAAGTAGTGTTTCAATAGCTAGTTTTTGATAATCCACAGGCGAGGCTGGACTTGCAAGGTGGAAGATATAATCAAGCTTGCCTGCGATTTTTAGCTTTTTAATAACATCTTTTTTTAAGAATTTGAATCTTTTATTTCGCACGAGATGCACTATATTAGCTTCACTCCCAGTGCTTAAGTTATCTATGCAGATAACTTCATGATCCTTTTTCAATAAATATTCACAGAGATGCGAGCCTATGAAACCTGCACCTCCAGTAACCAAGCTTCTCTCCAAGGAAAATCCCTCTTAAAACTCTATGCTTGAAGAATCACCTATATTCAAGGAATTTGGCCTCCCTATAAGTTTTACATTGTCACCTATCACTGAGGCATTTAGATACATATTTGCTATTCTGGTATTTACACCTATGATGCTATTCGCTATTATGGAATTCTCGATCACGCAGCCCTCTGAAATCGAGGTGTAGGGACCAATAACTGAGTTTTCTATTTTAGCATCACTCGCGATTGCAACTGGTTTTACTATCGCTGAATTTATTATCGCTGAATTTTCATATTCATAGCCAGAGCTCTGCATTTCCTCCAGCAGCACGCGATTTACTTCTAGCAGGGTTTCTGCTCTGCCGCAGTCATACCAGCTGTGCACCTTAAAGGTTTGCAGCCTCGCTCCTTCTTCCACCATTAGTTGTAAGGCATCTGTGAGCTGAATCTCTTTTTTATTCTCATTCTTCGCAATTTTCTCAAGGGCCTTGAAAAGCTGTGGAGTATTTTTTATGAAGTAAACCCCTGCTATGCCCAGTTTTGATCTAGAGCGCTTGGGCTTCTCCACGAGTTTTTTCACCAAGCCATTTTTATCCATAGTTACTATGCCATAATTCCTAGGGTCATCTATCTTTTTCACTCCAATTACTCCATCGCAAGGCGGCATCTTTAAATATTGCTCCTTAAACTCAGCATAACCTGCTTTAAATATCATATCTCCTAGAGCTATCATTACCTCGCTGTCTTCAACCATTTCTCTAGTTAAATAAATCGCATGTCCAAGTCCAAGCTGTTCCTCTTGAACTGCATATGTGATTTTTTTGAAAAAAGGGGAGTAATGCGAGTTGATGTAATCAATTAGCTTCTCCCTCATATAGCCCACCACAACAACTACTTCTTCAGGCTTTAAATCTATCATTCTATCTAAAATGTGGCCAATTATTGGCTTGCCAGCTACGCTAACCATTGGCTTCGGCTTGGTATGGGTATGGGGATGCAAGCGCTTGCCAGCGCCTGCAGCTGGTATTATTACCTTCATATAAATCCTCTTTTTGCAGGCTACCAGCATAGGCCTTCGTATTCTATATTTAAGCCCTCTGGGTTTAAAATATGCCTGCCATCTATCACAAGTTTGTTCTTCATTACCTCGAATTCCTCTTTTAATCTTGAGAATTCTTCCCACTCAGTTAATATTAAGCAAGCTTCAGCCTCCTCCAAGGCCTCTTTAGCTGAGTTGCAGTATTTTACATTTGGATATAATTTTTTCATGTTTTCATTGGCCACTGGATCGTAAGCTGAAATTTCCGCTCCTTTCTCCCTGAGCATTTCTATCACGGGTATAGCTCTTGATTCTCTCACATCGTTGGTATTATTTTTAAAAGCCAGTCCGAGTAGGGCTATTTTCTTATTTTTAATTTTTGAGAGTTTTCTTTCCAACAATTTGATCATTTTGATAGGCTGCTCTTCATTTATTCTTACAACTGCCTTTAGTAAAGCTGGTTCATATCCAAGTTCTCTAGCTTTATTTATAAGTGCATTTAAATCCTTGGGCAGGCATGAGCCGCCGTAGCCGAGCCCTGCATTTAAGAAGTGGGGATTTATTCTATAGTCATAGCCAATCGCGCGCATAACTTCATAGGTATCTATACCCAATTGCTTGCATATATTTCCAATTTCATTTGAAAATGAAATTTTGGTAGCGAGAAAGGCATTGTTTGCATATTTAATCATCTCAGCGGTCTTAAGATCTGTATGTATAATTGGACACGAAAAATTTCTATAAAGGCTTGCAATTTCTCTTCGCGATTTCTCATCAATCGCGCCGATCACAATTTTATCTGGATTCATAAAGTCATATACAGCCCTGCCCTCTCTCAAGAACTCTGGATTCACTGCGTAGCCAAATTGCTCACCTGCTTTTTTTCTTGAGTGCTCTTCGATGGTTGGTATTACTACTTTCTCAGAACTCAAAGGCAAAACTGTGCTTTTCATCACGACTATGTGATAGTTTTTCTTTTTCTGACTTAATACTCGGCCTAGGTTTGCGCTGGCTTCTTTTACCAGTGATAGATCTATTGCTCCATCCTTCTTTTGAGGCGTTCCAACGCAGATGAATGAAATTTCTGAGCCAGCTATAGCCTTTTCATAACTTGTAGTAGCAAGCAGGTTTTTACCAGCGTGCTTTTCCAGCAATTCTTTTAACCCTGGCTCATATATAGGTGGCTTTGCTTGATTTATCATCTCCACTTTTTCTTCATCGATATCTAAACAGATTACCTTATGGCCTAATTCTGCGAAGCAAACTGCTGATACCAATCCAACGTAGCCTGTGCCTATGATTGAAAACTTCCGCTTCTGCTTCTTCATAGCCCTTGATAATTGATTTTTTTTCAATATAAATAGTTGTTCGCCGTGAAGCAGCATAATCTTATAATTGAAGTTAATATATAAAAGTGGAACGCAGTATGTCGAATGAGCTGGATTTGGCGTGGGCGGTTATCGATAGATATGCGAAGATACCTATGGATTACTTTGGAGATAGCCTTTTAGCAGTTGCAGTTTTTGGCTCTCTCGCGAGGGGTGTTGCAAAATTTCCTGGGAGCGATATTGATGTTATGTTGATTCTTGAGGGAGTGGATGATCTTTCTTTTGGCAAGAGAATTGATTTGATGAAAAAGGTATATGAGGAACTGGAGAAGACTGAAGAATACAGGGATTTCAAAGAAGTTTTTGTTTACAGTCAAGTATTCAGGAGCATGTACTAACACCTAAAGAACTTAAGAAGCATCCACCTTTGCTGCTTGATTTAACAATTGATGCAGTAATTCTCCACGATGCAGGCATTCTCAGCGAAGAGCTTGAGAAGTTAAGGAAGCGTTTGAAAGAACTAGGAGCAAGGAAGATAAATACCGGCAATTCTTGGTTCTGGATTTTAAAGCCTGATTTGAAACTTGGAGAGGAACTCGAGTTATGAATACGAGGTTAATGGCCTTGGATTATATAAAGCGAGCCAGGAGGTTTCTTTTGGAGAGTACAGCTGCATTTGAAGATGGCGACCATCCTGTGGCGGTGAGAAGAGCGCAGGAGTGTGTGGAATTGAGCTTGAAAGCTGCTCTTAGAAGTATTGGAGTTGAGTATCCAAGGGAGCATGATGTAAGCAAGGCCCTTGAAATAGTGGGGGATAAATTTCCTGAGTGGTTTTCAGCTAAAATTCCAAGATTCATGGAGATATCAAGGGACTTGAGTAAAAAGCGAGGGCCTGCGATGTATGGCTATGAAGCGAACCTCGCACCTGCTTCTGAGATCTTCGATAGAAAAGACGGTGAAGATGCCATTACCTCTGCAAGGGATGTATTTGAATGCGAGAGGTTAATCAAGATGCTATTCAAAGAGTAAGAGTTTTCTAATTCTCTTCAATTCTCTCTCCATCCTCTCGCTATGAATACTCTTACCTCGCTAAATGGGCTTCGAAATTCACTATGCAGATGTTTGAGGTAGCTTTACCACTTTATTAGAATTACTCCTAATTGCCAGACTAAGAATATATGGATTGCAATTATAACAACTGAATTACATCAATCTCGAAAAGGAAGGATTTGAGTTTAAATTAAGATCATTCCTTGAATGGATCACTCGCGCTTATTACTTTATTTCTAAGTACTCCTATTTTTTCAATCTCTATCTCTATGACATCTCCAGGATTCATTGGGCCAACGCCGTAGGGCGTGCCTGTTGCTATTACATCTCCTCTTTCAAGCGTCATGATGTGGGAGATGAATTCGATTAAAGTTGGAATGTCGAATATAAAATTCGAGGTATTGGAGTTTTGTTTTATCCTGCCATTTAACCGGCTCATTATTTTGAGATTGCTTGGGTCTATGTTATCTTCAATGCTCTCTGCGAGAAATGGGCCTAGAGGTGCGAAGGTATCGAAGCTCTTGGAGCGCGTCCACTGTCCATCTTTCTTTTGCAGATCACGCGCAGTTACATCGTTAAAGCAGGTGTAGCCTAAGATCACTTCGTTTGCTCTTGATTTTTTCACATTTTTGCAGCGTTTTCCAATCACCACTGCGAGCTCAGCCTCATAATCTAGTTGGGTGCAGCTTTTTGGATAAACGATGTATTCCTCGTGAGCTATTATGGAAGTTGGAGGCTTGAGGAAGATTATGGGTTCCTCGGGTACTTTCATGTTGAGCTCACGCGCGTGGTCAAGGTAGTTGAGCCCGATGCATATGATTTTGGTGGGAATCACCGGTGGTAAAATCTTAAGCTCTCTCAGCAAATACTGCCTTCCATCTCGCTCGCCTATTACTTTTTCGCCTTCTATTCTGCCGTAGAATTCCTTTCCTCGATATAGAAATCTACCAATCATCTTGGCTTCACCTTTTTTCCTGAGGCATCTCTCATATATTTGCCCAGCTCGCTATTTATCAAGCTATCGCCTTGGAAAACTGGGCCTTCTCTGCATACTCTTAATCCACTTGGGTCTATGCAGCAGGAACCGCATAAGCCAATTCCGCATTTTATGTAGCGACTTAAACTAAACTGGGCAATTGAGGCTTTGGAATTTTTTTTGAGTTCCCTCAATAACTTTGCCATCATTAACTCTGGGCCGCAGATGTAAATCTGATCAAAGTCAAGCCCGGTTTCCTTTATAAGTTCAGTTACATATCCTTTGTATCCCAGCGTGCCATCATCTGTGGCAATGAGTAGCCTGCCTGCTTTTGTAAATCGCTTGATGAAGAGCAGCTCGCTCCGGGTTTTTGCCCCGAGTAGTGTTGTAACTTCTATGCCCATTTCAGCCATTTTCTCTGCCAGCAGTGCGAGTGCAGCCGCTCCTACCCCGCCACCTATGATGAGGTTTCTCGCTCCAGTGATCTTGAATCCATTTCCATATGGCCCGCGAACTCCAATTGAATCTCCTTTTTTTAATTTGAAGAGTGCAGCAGTTGCCTCGCCAACTTTCTGCACAGTTATAGCATTTGTATATGAAAGGCTCATTGGTATTTCATCCACTCCTCTGATCCAGATCATTAGAAACTGGCCAGGTATTGCATTTGGAAAGTCTATGTTGAGGAAAAAAGTCTTAATATTTCTAGTTTCATTCTCGATATCAACTATTTTGGCGTTTATGGGTTTCAAGAGTTTATACCTCGTGTGCTTTTCCTCTTATTTCCTCCAATGTGCATTTTTTCTCCTTTAGATATGCCTTTATCCCGCTGCAGATCTGCTTGAAGACTGTTAAATCGCTGTATACTGCTGTTCCAATTTGCACTGCTGTTGCGCCCGCCATTATAAATTCAATGGCATCTCTCCAGTTTGAAATCCCCCCCACGCCTATAATCGGGATGTTGAGATTCTCATAAAGCTCGTAAACGCATCTAACTGCAACTGGCTTGATTGCTTTACCTGAGAGTCCTCCAATTTTATTGCTTAAAATGGGATAGCCGCTTTCTATATCAATTGCCATTCCTCTAAGGGTATTTATAGCTACAATTCCATCCGCTCCACCCCTTTCAGCTGCTCTTCCAATTTCCACTATATCTGTTACGTTAGGGGTTAATTTAACCCAGACTGGTATTTCAACTTCTTTTTTCACCGCTCTAGTTATTCTTCTTACGAGCTCTGGGTCTGTGCCTATATCTGCGCCGTAGCCTTTAGCGTGTGGGCAGCTTAGATTTAACTCTAAAGCGCTTGGTTTTGCGCTGCATATACCAGCAGCAACTTCAATGAATTCTTTTACACTGCCTCCAAAGATGCTTGCAATTACCTTTACCTTTTTTTTAACCAGCTTTATTTCCTCTCTGAACTCCTTATAAGAGGGATTAGGCAGCCCCATTGCATTTAAGAAGCCGCATTCAGTTTGAACAATCACAGGACCAGCGTATCCTTCTCTGGGAGCTACACCAATTGACTTGGTTACCACAGCTCCAGCGCCCAGACTTGCGACTCGATTCAATGAACTTGCAGCTGTGCCTAAAATGCCAGCAGCTAAAATTGTTGGATTTTTCAGCGATAAACTTCCTATTTCAACACTTATATCTGGCTCCTGCATGCTAGCTCCTGTTAATACTGCTTATCTAAAGGGTTATAAGAGATAAAAACTTTTACATCGATTGATGGTAAAAGCAGCCAATGTGTGGTTCGGTGCCTTTTTAGTAGATGACAGTGGAGGCATTGTTGAATGCAAGTTAATGCCAAAAGACCCCGCGATTATCGCGGAGAAGCTATTCCAGAGCAGCTATCCAAAGTATGCTCAATTTGAAGAACTTCAAGCGAGGGAAATTGCATTCAGAGATCTGGCTTTGAAGTCTGGCTTTGTTGAATCTGAATCGGAATACAATTCATTGCTTCATAAAGTTTGCATTGAACTAGCTAGGAAGAAAATCAATGAGGTTTTAAATCAAAGGGATCAAAAGATTAAGCAGGCGATTGCAGCTCTGGAGGAAATGGAAAAACTATGCAGCTTACTTGGAGAGAGACTCAGGGGCTGGTACTCATTTTACTACCCCCAGTGTCCTTTCACAGGAGAGCAGCTTGCTGGTTTCATTGTTAAAGCACGCTCCAGAGATAGCATTGCAAAGGCGCTGGAGCTGAAAACAAGCGGTGCGAGTTTCACTGAGCGTGATTTTGAAATTATTGAGAGGCTTGCGCTGGATTTGCTTGAGCTTTATAGAACTAAGAGAGCCTTGGCTAAGTATATCGAGGACACCATGCAGGAAATCGCTCCTAATATTTCTGTCATTGCAGGCGGAGTGCTTGGGGCGAAGCTTATTCAACTTGCTGGCGGTTTAAGGCAGCTGGCAGAGATGCCTGCAAGCAAAATTCAAATCTTGGGAGCCAGCTATGCATTATTTAGGCATCTCCGCGAGGGAAGAAAGCCGCCTAAGCATGGGGTGATTTATCGCTTGCCAATAATTCAGAAATCTCCAGCTGAAATTAGAGGTAAAATTGCACGAGCAGTTGCAGCAAAAATTGCCATTGCAGCAAGGAGGGATTTCTACTCAGGCGAACTTCTTGAGGCACTTGCGATCGAGCTTGATGAAAAAATCGCTGAAATTAGAGAGAGAGGTGGAAAATGATTAAAGCAATTCCCCTTGGTATCGCAAATGTTTACAAGCTTATATGCGATGGAAATGAATATCTAGCTACACAAAGCCTTACTCCTGGAATTTCTGTTTACGGGGAGCAGAGATTTGGAATAGATCCTGAGTACAGGGTTTGGAATCCCAATCGTAGCAAGCTAGCGGCCATGATTTTGAAGCATATGAAAATTCCTCTGCATAGTAATTCTAAGATACTTTACCTAGGAGCTGCTTCCGGCACGACCGCTAGCCATGTCTCAGATATTGCTAGCACTGGATTAATTTATGCCGTTGAATTCTCACACACAGCTGCAAGCCAGCTGCTTGAGGTATGCAGCCATCGATTTAATTTAATTCCAATATTTGCAAATGCTAGGAAACCTAGGGATTATGCCATGATCGTGGACCAGGTGGAAGTGATCTATCAAGATATTGCACAGCGCGACCAAGTGGAGATTGCGATTCATAATGCCAAGTATTTTTTGAAGCGCGATGGATATCTCATCATAGCAATCAAAGCCAGAAGCATCGATGCTACAGCGAAGCCTGCAGCTATATTTGAGGCAGCTTTGAAGAAGCTGAGCCACGCTTTCAAGTTGGAGGAGAGAAAAACGCTTGAGCCTTATCATCGGGATCACCTCGCAGTGATAGCGAGATTCATAGATTAAGCGGCTATGACGAACTTGCAGTGATCGTGGCCAGTGCCCCAGCATTCAATTTCTTTCACATTGCTTTTTACATTTAGATTTTTATCGAGAATGGTTTCAAGCACTCCTTCGATGAATGCACAGAGACACGAATTCACATTTGGCATGTTTTCACATTCAATGCAATTTTTAACTGTAATGGTTGAGTCCGGGTTGATTAATACCTCGCCTAGTTTATGTGCCCTCCAGTATTTTGCTATTTCATTAAGCAGATCATCGATCTTTCGAGATTTAAATTCACCAACGATTTGCTCCCCCACCTGCTTGCCAACTAGCTTTAAAATAGGCTGAGGGTTTACTTTCAAGCTCTCAATACCTTTTCCAACTGTACCTAAAATTGCCTGTGCTAGAGCAATTGCCCCTGGGTTTACACCACGCTCCCAGATATCATTAGCACTTTCCCTCAATGCATTCACAATCACTTCATCATTGGTCCAAATTGCAACATCGCTGCCCCTCACAGGATCTTCGTCATCTGGAATAGCATGCGCAAGCAGTGCTTCAGCGCTATCTATGACTGTAAGATGCATGAATGTCTCTTTCTCAATATGCTTCACCACGGCATATCTAGAAAGCAGCTTGACCTTCTCACTATTCCTAGCGATAACTGGAAAGGCAAATTTAAGAGCAATGCCCCTCTGCGCCTTTTCCTCAATGATAGGCAGCAGCATGCTAGCAAGCCTCACCGGGCTGTTTGCTGTTCCAATGAAATAAACTTCACTCTTTGCGTTAGAATACATCCTATAGAGTTTAGCTCGAAGATTTCTTCTGCCAAAAATAGCTTCAAAGCTACCTGCTTTCTGCTGGTCCACTTGTTTTTTAAGCGCAAATTCGCCTGAGAGCTCTTCCTTCATCATTTCCAGCATCTTTGCTTCAACCCTCATATCTGAAATTCGCTTCTCAAGGAATTCTTCAAATGGCAAAGGTTTATACTTCAGGGGTGTTTCAGGAATTATCTGCACCAAGCCTTTTTCATGCAACTGGCTCATTGTTATATAAATTCTGGTTCTAGGAACCTTCGAAATTGGAGGAATTTGACTTGCAGTTGCAATGCCTAGCTCCAGCAAAGCTAAGTAAACTCGCGCTTGATATTCGCTGAGCCCGAAATCCTGAAGTTTCTTCAATCTCTCAACATAGCTGCTCATGGGCAAAACTCATTATTGCAAGCCATCTTATAAATATTTGGAATTAATTGACATTGTAATTATATCTAATGACAGGCAATTTCTTATAAAGATGTAGGTATTATTTAGTTTTATGACTTGGTGGAAATGCAGCAATTGCAGCTATACATTTCAAGCGTCTAAGCCTGTGAATCAATGCCCGAGCTGCAAGCAAAATTGTGCATTCTTGGATGTAACCTGCTATATCCCTGAGTGTGGCGGGCCAGCGCATAAAGATCCAAGACTTTGAGGCTTATTATAGCTATAATGAGGCTACAATAATATGATTCGCATTTGTAATCTCTGCGGCCGGGAAATGCTGGAAGTAAATGATATAATGCTTCGTGGCTTTACCATTAGAGGCTGGAGATGTAAATGCGGCAATGTCCATATGCATCCCGATGATTTGGATTTAGCTGTGAGATACTACGATGCTAAGGGCGTGGCATGCGGCGGACCAGCGAGGAGAGAGGTCGAGAGAAGAGATAAATTACGATAACGAAGTTGGAGTGGATGGAAGACCTAGAATTTAAGGTTACTTTTGATGTTGAAAACTTAAGCGCTCTTATAATGGATGAACCGCCTCCCTAGGAAAGGGCTCTCCAAATCCCACGAGGTTGCTTTCACAGCAGTTGGCTATTGCCTCACAGCCAATTTACTTTTTTGCCTGTAGAAAGCAGGCGTAGAGGTTAAGGATATTAAAACTATAGTAAGTGCTTCTGTAGCTAGAAATCCCCATGAAAGATGGAGGGTAAGCGAGATGGCACACCTCGCTGCTCAGGCTTGGATAAAGAAAAACTTCAAGACTGCATCAATCGCTTTCAAGACTATAGCATAATCGGGCAAAGTGTTCGCAATGGCATAGATATAAGCTGTAAGTGAGGATATGGAGAGATAAATATGGCAAGCACGAAAGTAAGAGATGCAGATCTAAAGGAATACGCTCGCTGCTTCTGCGGTTTATATGTAAGCGAGGAATATATTAAAGGAAAGCGCTATGCATCGATACCTGAGCGCAGGGCCAATTGAGAGATATCTCAAGTGAGATGTTATCTCAATCGATGACAGGGATATTTTTATCTCGCTTTAAAAATCAATCTCATATGGATCAATCTCATATGGCCAGAGGCTGTGAATATATAGAGAAAAAAGGATATTTCTGTCCAATGCTCAAGCTCGATATTGACTGCAGCAGAAACAAGCTGCCTTGCATATATACAGAGACTCATAAAATGCTGAATATCTTGGCTTCGAGGGATGAGGGTTAAGTATTATTATAATAATTATAATCGAGTTAAAAGGGTTTGAAAAATGAAGCTATGGAAATGCAAGATCTGCGGTAAAATCTTCAGGAGGGAAAAGGCACCCATTGATGCGTGTCCACATTGCTCTTCCAAGGACGGCTATCAATCTCTTGAGGATGAAAATATAGTTGGAGATTAGCGAGACGGGTGGAAAATGCAAAGCATAAAGCCAGATCGAACTTTAGACTGCATTGGTTTGTACTGCCCGTTGCCAGTTTTCAAAACCAGGGAGGAAATGGATAGACTTAAAGCAGGGGAAATCTTGGAAGTGCTAGCCGACGACCCTGCGGCGGAAGAAGATATAAAGCGCTGGGCAAAGCGAACTGGAAATGAATTGCTTGAAATGAAGAAAGAGGGGAGTATTATAAGATTCTTAATTAGAAAAATCAAATAAATAAAAAATAAATAATAAAAAAAAAGGGATTAAAAAATGTCTGAAAAAACATAGTATAGATGTTGTGCTTGGAAGATGTCATTATATTGTTTTTGATGATTTTCCTGAAAAAAAAATTATCTCAGTCAAAAATAAAGAAGACATATCA
>JBBIOZ010000049.1:0-11822 GCA_037443105.1 Methanocellales archaeon | reverse complement strand
GATCTTCATCTAACATCACCTATCATCAGTTTTATTCCTGTTTTTTTCAATTCTCTCTCGCTGAATAGCACTTCGTAGTCCTCGATCTTCGTTTCCCTTGCTATTTTCTTAATAACTTCTAAGCAAGCTTTCTTGCTTCGCCCGTGGATCATTGTGAAGATATTATATCTCCAGTGCTTTCGCCTGGGGCGTAAATAGCAATGCGATACTTCTTTGAAGCTTGCCATTTTTTTTCCAACTTCATCCACTCTCGCATTTGGCACATTCCAAACAACCATGGCATTTGCCCTGTAGCCGATGCTGTGATGGGAAATTGAGGCAGCCAATCTCTTTATCTCACCACTTTGAATTAAATTAGTAATTCGATTTATAACCTCTGCTTGGGAGATTTTTAATTGCTCCGCCACCTTTTTAAATGGCTCTGATTCAATGGGAATGCCATCTTGCAGTGCTCGCAAAAGCTCAAGATCTTTTCTATCCATCTACAGCTAAATAGATTAGACTATGAATATAATACTTACCCGAGCAAGAGTTAAATTGTGAAGTGAAGCGAGTGAAAAGAAAAACCTCAAATAATTAGATTTAAATATTTCCCTACCAAGTATATCGATGCGCATGGTAATAGCCTTCATTCAAACTCTTCTGGATAATATAAAATCCAGAACAGCTGATTTCACTGGATTGAGTGTAAGTACACTGGATTATATTTTCGCTTTAGGTATAGTATTAATCTTCATCATTTTAGCTGAGGTTGTCTTCTACTTAGTCTATAGCGTTCTACCAAGGGTAACTGCTAGAACGAAGACAAAGCTAGATGATGAACTTTTAAAGGCACTTCAAGGGCCTATTCGCCTCTTCGTCATACTCATCGGGGTATCGCTAGCGCTGCATACTCTTGTATTTAGCTATGAGCAATTCCAAATAATAGATCAATTCTTCTCTGTTTTAACAATATTTGTAGGAGCATATTTTGTTTTGAAAATAATAGAAGGCTTTGCACAGTGGTATATGATGGAAGTGGCTCGGCTCCGAAGACAGTATCTCCTATTGATGATCAACTAGTGCCATTTCTCAATCGCATATTCAAAATTTTCATAATTGCAATTGCAGTGCTTGTGGCATTGAGTGCTATAGGCTATGAAATAACTCCTCTTGTGGCAGGGGTTGGAATAGCTGGCGTGACAATTGCTCTCGCTGCTCAAGCTTCGCTCACGGATATATTTGGCTCGCTCAATATAGTGGCAGACAGGCCTTATAAAGTTGGGGATAGAATCAAGTTGGTGAGTAGAGAGGATCAAAAAGGCGATGTAATCGATATTGGGATTAGGAGCACTAGGATCAAGCTCGAGGACGATACTGTGCTGGTGATCCCGAACTCTATAATTGCCAGAGAAAAAATCATAAATGAATCCGAACCTGATCCAAAGATGAGAGTTATCTTGAAGATCCCAGTGAGCTATAAATCAGATGTTGAAAAAGTAACTTCGATCTTGCTGGATATAGCGAGTAAAACCTTGGGCGTGGCTAAAGAGCCTAGTCCAAGAGTCTATGTGGTCGAATTCGGGGACTATTCGATGAAACTTGAGCTAAGAGTATGGGTGGAGCACTATACCCAGTATAGAATAATTCCAGATAAGTTATATAGAGAGATCTTCAAGCGATTCAAGGAAGAGGGCATTGAGATTCCATATCCTGTGCGAATCGTAAGGAAAGCCGAGGATTTTGAGCTAGTATTTAAATGAGAATTATGAATAGCAGTCAGGCAGTTTGATGGATATACTGTCAAAGATTTCTCGATATCGAGTATTTTTTTAATAGTATTTTTCCTATTCTTAGTAATGATCTTTTCAATTGCTTTTATGGGACTCGCTTGCTGAAGAACTCTTGCAGGAGCTAAGGGCAAATAATATTGAAGTGGCAGTAGTAACTGAAAAAACTGAAGCTGTTCAAAGAATAAAAAAATGGATGCCTTTGTTGTAATCGGCAATTACACCAAAGATCAAACTCTATTGAGCGCTGGGATCAAAAATGCCAAGGTCGTTGTAATAACCACTGAAAGCGATCTCGATGTGCTAGTGACAGCTCTTCGATGCAAAACTTTGAATAAAGATATTAGAATAGTGGCCAAAATCAAAAATGCAGATATAATTGAGGTTGTGAAAGAAGCAGGCGTGCGCATTGTGATCAATCCAGATTTAATAAATAGCCGATTACTAGCAAGTGCAGCCTTCGAGCCACATATAGTGATTTTCTTGAAGAAGTGACAACTGTAAGGATTAGAAATGATTTGAGAGAATTTGATGTTCACGCGAACTCAGTACTTGCAGAGAAAACGGTTGAAGAAATGCTAGCAAAATTCAAAAAAGAAGCGGGCCTCCTCCTTGTCGCTGTGATTAAAGCTGGTAAAACAATTCCCAATCCCCCAAATGAAATGATAATCAACGCAGGCGATGGCGTGATTTTGATGGGCAGCAGCGAGCAATTTGAAAAAGCAAGGCAAATGATAAGCCCTTGAGCAATATTTCACCTATAGTAATATTAGCCTCAAGCGCTATCTCAGCCAACCCCGCATGTAAAAGGCATATGCTCCCAAGAGCATCAAGCCCAGCACTAAGAAGAAGATCTCGAAGATTGTTACAGGATACGGGGTATCGATTAGATTCTCTCCGAGGAGCCCGCCAATGATCGCGGGAATAAGCGCAAGGGCAGTGATGACTGCGAGTATTCTCACGACCTTGTTCATCTCAAATGAAACTGTATTGAGGTGAAGCTCAATCAGCGAAATCAAGGTATCTTTGACATTTTGCGAGGTCTCAAACATATGGGCTGATTCGTCGTAGAGGATGTCAAAAAGGGAGAGATGCTCATCCTTCAAACCGCTAAGGAGTGCACCTTGCCAATTGGAAGTTCTTCCAAAGCATTCGTCTTCTGCTCAATCACGCGCACGATCTCTTCATAGTCCTTGATCTTTCCTCTTGAAAATTGAGTATAGAATTCCAATGATGAATTCCTCTTCCCTTATAATCGGCTCTTCACTTGCTACTTGATCAAATAGCTCGCTTTTGCCTGTGCATATGGTTGCAATATAGATATTGACGCAAATTATTAGCAAGCCATTTTTTGAGATATTTATGTCCTTTACACCTGCTGAGAGCAGTTTTGAATCCCAGATAAAAATCGTTGTGAAATCTTTGAAATAGTCAATTCGAGGGAAAGATTCTTCAAGGGCTTTGCTCTCCAGCACAATCCTTGGAACCTTTAGGGCTTGGCTAATAAAGTAAGATCGGCTTCGGAAACCTCTTGCAAATCTACCCAAGTTCCTGCAGGGGTAGCGACATAGCGATAGACGTCCTCCTTCGCAGCACCTCTCACCTCTCTGCCCTCCTCCTGTATATTAATTTTCATTCTTGAGGCTGAAACTTCAGGCACGATCTGAACTTGGAGTCTCACTGCTCTCTTCACTGTTCTCCCGCCAACCGCAATCGCAGGAGGAGTGAAGCTCTACCGCCTTCCAATGAAATAAATGGGAGAAAATCCATAGCAGCAAGCAGAACTATTAAAAGGTCGAGGATATGCCAAGGATTGAGATAGCAAAGCCAGTATAGTGGTTGGAATGAGCAGTAGTGCAAGTACAATCATCAAATGATCGCTGAGCATATACTGGCTCCCTCAGCTTATGGCGCAACATGGGAATCGATGCTATTGATTTTAACTGCATTTGATGCTTGATTTAAGTGTTCTGAGGAGAAATAATTTTTTGAATTCTGTTCTCAATGGAAATTATTAAATATTATCTTTGTAGTTTATAACATAATGCTATAAATCAATAAACAGTAAATCTGGAGGAATAGAAAATGGCAGAGGATAATGTGGTGTATATTGGAAATAAATCTGTGATGAACTATGTGCTGGCTGTAGTAACGCAGTTTAACAATGGTGCGAATGAAGTGGTAATTAAAGCAAGAGGTAGGGCAATCAGTAGAGCAGTGGATGTCGCAGAGATAATTCGAAATCGATTTTTAACGAATCTCAAGGTCAGGGATATAAAGATTTCAACTGAGACTCTGCAATCTGGCGAAGAGCGTGCGAATGTATCAGCGATTGAAATTTCACTTGGGAAATAGCCCAGCTATTTTTTAATTATTTTTATATTATATTGATATTATGATCATTTCCGAGCGCTGCGTTGGCTGTGGACAGTGCATTGTTTTCTGCCCGGTGAATGCAATTGAACTATTTGGGAAAGCAAAGGTGAATGAGAATTGCATAAAATGTGAGATGTGCAAAAACTACTGCCCGGTGGATGCGATAGAAAATGGCTAAAGCTGTGATAATCGGCGCGGGAATCGGTGGATTGCTAGCTGGAGCGATGCTTTCTCGCGAATTCGAAGTGGTCATTTTTGAGAAGCTGCCGTTTGCAGGCGGGAGATTCACCAATCTAGAGTACCGTGGGTTTAAGCTCAGCACTGGAGCGCTTCATATGATTCCGCATGGCGACCGAGGACCGTTTGCAAAGCTATTGAAGAAAGCTGGAGTGGATGTTGAAATAGTGCGGTCAAATCCACTTGCAACCGTGTGCTTGAACAGCGGGGCAGAAATCAAGTTTGAGGATTTCACTAAAGTTTTGAAATTAAGCGATAGACTTCGAATTCTCTATCTAAATTTGAAAGCGAAGTATGCTGAACCGAAAGGCAGCTTCAAAGACTGGCTTCATAGCGCAGTAAGCGATGAATGGCTGGTGAGATTTGCCAATGCCTTCTGCGGCTTTGCATTGAGTTTAAGCGCAGAGGAAGTACTAGCTGGCGAAGCACTTGAGGTGATAAAAAATCTCAGGCGATTTGGCGGGCCAGGTATACCTCTGGGTGGGTGTGGATCTGTTACCAAGGGTTTGATTGAGGTGATCGAAGGCAATGGTGGGAAGCTGCTTTTGAAGCGAAAAGTGGAGCAGATTAAGGTTCGAAACAGCTCTGCTGAGGGAGTTATCAGCGGAGGTGAGTTCTACGAGGCTGATTTTATCATAAGCGATATAGGTCAAGCTGCGACTGCAAAGCTTCTCAGCAAATGCGATGATAAAGAATATCTTGAGAAAATAGCTAGGCAAGAGCCATCTGCAGGCATAAAAATCAATCTATCAAGCGATGAGCCATTGATTGGGCATTCTGGGGTTCTTTTCACGCCAAATGCAAGGAGAATAAATGGCATAGTTGAGGTTACCAATGCAGATCCCTCTCTCGCTCCACGCAGCAAGCATCTTTTGATGAGCCATCAAGCTCTCAGCTTGAAGGGGGTCGTGAATATAAAATCGCATTTGGAGCGTGAGATAATGCTTGGCTTAAATGATTTGAGGGAGATCTTCAAGCCTAAAAAATTCGAGGTTTTATTGATACAGAGCTACTGGGATGGCTGGCCGGTTAATCGAGCGGCGAGCGGTCAGGATATAGGCGGTGAGACGCCTTATTCAAATTTATACGTCGTTGGAGATGGAGCAAAGGGCAGGGGTGGAATTGAGGTAGAAGGCATAGCGATGGGGGTTGAAGAGGTAATAAATCATATTATTAAAATATAAATAAATTAATTATTATAAAAAATTATAGATTAAAGTCCGGTTTTCTTAACCAGCTTCTCCCTTGATTCATCAGCTAAGACCCAAGCTAGCAGGAAATTCAATCTAGCTCTACCTCGCAGGGCAATTGCTTCCTTCGGCACCCCAAGGCTGAGTAGATGTTCTTCGAAGGCTTTCATAGTCAAAGACTGAATCACTTCGCAAGTTTTATATCTATACCAATTGTAGTGCCTCGCGTCAAGATAGCTCCTTAGATTTGACATAAGATGTGTATTCTTTATTAGTATTAAATGGGTATCTGGATTGATATTCCAAGCAGCGAATATTTCATCCACTGCTGAAACAATTTTTTCAGCGTATCTGCTTTCTCTGAGGAAGTTTTGAAAATACTCCACTTCAATTGTTTTTGACTCAAACTGCTTTTTGATGAAGTCGTAAACTCCTATAACACAGCCACCGACGATAAATTCCCAGCCAGCGTCGGCTATTAGAATCAAAGGCTTGTTTGCTTCGGTGAATCTAAAACCACATCTCAAGCAGCTGAATTCATTTATAAAGCCCTCTTCCTGTTCCTTCACCTGGAATCTCAAAGCGTGTCCGCAGCAATTGCATCTCTCTTCCAGCTGCAGCATCATCGACATCTATTTTTTCCCCGTCAGTTATCAACATTCTGCTTTTAATTAAGAATACTTTTGTCCTTCACAAAGCTTAAATACGGTTTAAATATGCCTAAATCTAAATATCTTACTTATGCGAATTCTAGACCGCTTTAAAAAGCCAGCTTGGGGGTTTGAGAAAAGTAAGTGGAAGATAGGGGATAGGATGCTCGATCGCTATGAAATTAAAGATATAAAAGAAGGCGGCCTTGGAGTAGTTTATATAGCTTTTGATCACCACTGGAGAAAGTGGTTTGCCATCAAAACATTTAAAGATGAATTTCTCTGGAGCGAGGAGGTAGTTAAAAAATTTTTAAGGGAAGCTGAAACTTGGATCAAGCTTGATAAGCATAAGAATATAGTGAGGGCTGAGTTTGTTCAGCGAATAGAGGGCAAGCCCTATATTTTTTTAGAATACATCGATGGTAAATCGCTCAGAGCCTGGATAGATGAAAAATTACTTGATATTCCACAAGCTATTGATTTTGCTATTCAAATTTGCAATGGAATGGAATATGCTTGTGAAAAAATGGGAATAGTGCATCGCGATCTCAAGCCTCAGAATGTCTTGGTAACTAAAGATAAAGTGGCAAAGATAACGGATTTTGGACTTGTAAAGATTCTTGAAGACGAGCTTGCAAGAGAGAAGCTGGATATGAGGGAGGAACCTTGGAAAACTAAGCTCGGCCAAGTTTGGGGTACAAGGCCATATATTTCGCCTGAGCAGTATAAAGATCCAAGAAGAGTGGATGTTAGATCTGATATTTTTTCATTCGGAGTAATGCTCTATGAGATGCTCACTCAAATCCTGCCATTTGAAGAAGGTGAGGGAAAATATTTAGAATACCTTGCAGCTGTTGAAGTGCCGATTGAGCCGAAGAAGAGGAATCCTGCTGTTCCAGATGAATTGAATTCACTGGTTATGAAATGCTTGGATCAAGACCCAGCGCGGAGATTTCAGAATTTCAGCGAATTGAAAGCTGAACTCATCAATATATATGAAAAGGTAACAAGCAAACGCTATGAAATTCAAGCTGAAATCGAGAGCCTTACTGCCGCAGACTGGAATCATAAAGGTATCTCGCTTTACAGCATTGGGAAGTATGAAGAGGCAATACCTTGTTTCGATAAAGCAATTGAACTTGAGCCAGGTGATGCTTTGATTTGGAATAATAAGGCTCTCGCTTTATATAAAGCTGGAAGATTTGATGAAGCAATAAAATGCTTTGATAGAGCTCTGGTGTTGAATCCAAGATATCCTTCAGCTTGGAATAATCGAGGTCTAACGCTCAAGAGCTTGGGTAGATTTGAGGAGGCAATTTCTTGCTTTGACCGCGCACTTGAGATAGATCCAAAGGATGCCCCTGCTTGGAATAATAAAGGCGTGGTGCTTTTCAATTTGAAGAAATATGATGAAGCTCTACGATGCTACCGCAGGTCTCTGGAAATCAATCCTCGAAATTCCTTGGTCTGGAACAATATAGGAGCAGTATTGCTTGCTCTAAATAGAACTGAGGAGGCGATAACATATTTCAAAAAAGCCCTTGAAATCGACGATCGAGACTTGAAGGCTTGGAATAATTTGGGCAGTGCATATAGCAAGCTTGGTTTGCATAGCGAGGCAGTAAGATGCTTCGATGCGATTTTGGAGATAGATGCGAATAACTTCGAAGCTTGGTGCAATAAAGGTGCTGCGATTAGCAACTTAGGCAAGCTGGAGGAATCGCTTCCTTACTTTGATAAAGCAATTGAGCTGAATCCAAAGTATGCCCCTGCTTGGAATAATAAAGGTTTGGTGCTGCATAGCTTGGGTAGATTTGAGGAGGCAATTTCTTGCTTTGACCGCGCACTTGAGATAGATCCAGAGAACCATCAAATTTGGAATTACAAGGGGGTTTCACTGGGCAATCTCGCGAGATATGAAGAGGCATCGAGGTGTTTTGAAAAAGCAATTGAAAAAAATCCGGTGGATGAAGAGGCTTGGAACAACTTAGCACTAACTCGATTCAATTTAGGTCGATTCGAAGAGGCGGTGAAGAGCTATGAAAAAGCATTAAAGATCAATCCCTATTCTAAGAAAGCCAAGCACGGTAGAGAGGAGAGTTTGAAATATTTATATCTAACCTCGGGAGATTAGTTTTTTATTTTTATATATTATTTAAAATACTGTGCTGCTCCAAATGTGAAGCTCATCGACGGAGGAAGATCTGCTATTACTTGGTCCTTAAACAGCACATCTCCCCTTCGAAAGCCGAGGCTGAGCATGGCATTATCCAAGTGGTAGAATTCAATATCATAAAAGCCAGATAGAATGAGAATCCCATTCGCAAGTAGAAGTTCTTTGAATTTTCCAGCCATGCTGAGAAGTATGTGGAAATGGAGATTTGCAACGATCAAATCAAATTTAGATTTAAGTTTTAAGCTATCAATGGAGCCTAGTATTACATCTATTCTCTGAGAAAGATTATTTCTGCGAGCATTTTCCAAGGTTATGTATACAGCCTCTCTTGAAATATCAAATGCAACTGCTTGCTCTGCCCCGAGTTTCAAACCCGCAAGTGCTAGTATTCCAGTGCCGCAGCCAGCATCTAAGATGGAGTTTATTTGATTAAGTGCAAAGCTTCGCTCCATCAATCTCAAGCAAAGCTCAGTTGTTGGATGAGTGGGAGCGAAGGCTTTTCCACGTTTGATAACAAGTACATTTTTATCGCTGCTGCGCTCGCTGATTATCAAACCACTCAAGATGTACCTCATATTTTTAACTAGATTTTATCATTATTTTATCATTATGATTATTATCATTATGAATTATTTATTTTTTACATTTTTCAGAAAATCCAAGAAAGTATTTATAGGTTTAGATTATACTCTTCTCATTGCATGAATGGCGATTTATCGGAGGAAATTTTGAGAGATAGAGACAGCATTCTCAGCACATTTGAAGTGCTCTTCAAAGCACGGGGCATGGGAAATGCGCATGGCAGAGTATTTGGAGCATTAATTCTATCCCCACGTGCTTTAACCCAAGATGAAATTAGCTCATACACAGGTTACTCAGTGCCAGCTATAAGTGCTGCTCTCGATGATTTAGATCGCTTGGGTTTTATTCAAAAATCGAAGAAACAGAATTCTAGAAAGAATTTCTATTCCTGCAAGCTGGACCTAGATGCAGCCTTCAAGCAATTTATCCAAGCAATCCACGATCAATCTATAGCACCTGCATTGGAAAGATTAAATCACAGTGAAGGAATTTTGAATAAAAATGACCCGGAAGCGCAGGAGCATTTAGAGGCAATAAAGCGCTATCGAAAAGAACTTCAAGGTCTAAAGAGATATATTGAAAAACTCCTCAGTGTACCGCTCGAGGCTTAAATTATGATCTCAGTTAATAGAGAGAAATGTGGATACTGCGGTGCCTGCGTGGCTGTCTGCCCAAATAATGCAATTGAACTTCTCGAGATGGTCATATCGATAGGAAGGAATTGTGATGAATGTAAAATTTGCATTAAAATGTGCCCGGTAGGTGCATTAGAGGTAAGAACTTGAAGTACGATGTCACAGTGGTAGGCGCAGGTCCAGCTGGTTCCATGGCTGCTAAAACCGCAGCTGAGCTTGGACTCGAGGTATTGTTGATCGAAAAGCGGCAGGAGATCGGCAGCCCAGTGAGATGTGCAGAGGGAACAGGCAAGAAATCACTGATGAAATTCATCGAACTCAATCCAAAGTGGATTGCAGCTAGGCTTAAAGGCGCTAGGATTTATGCGCCTAACGGTACCGCGGTGAAGATATATGGAAATGAAGAAATTGGACTCATTCTTGAAAGAAAGATATTTGACCGCGAGCTAGCTAAACTTGCTGCTAGAGCAGGTGCTCAAGTGCTGGTTAAAACCAGAGCTACAGGTGTTTTAATGGAAAATGGCTTTGTGCGTGGTATAACAGCGAAGCAGCTGGATAAGGAGTTTAAAGTTGAATCCAAGATTGTAATTGCTGCTGATGGCGTTGAATCGCAGGTTGCAAGGTGGGCTGGTGTGGATACAGCTGTGAAGTTGAAGGATATAGAAAGCTGCGCTCAGTTTTTGATTGCAGATATAGATATCGATATAGAATACGCTGACTTCTACCTTGGCAATAAAATTGCACCAGGCGGCTACCTATGGATATTTCCCAAGGGAGAGCGAGAGGCAAACGTGGGCGTTGGAATTCTAGGTAGCAAATCCGGGGATTTAAGAGCAATAGATTATCTGCAGAGCTTCATTGCAAAGAAATATCCCAGGGGCAAAATCATTGAAATGGTCGTGGGCGGCGTCCCAGTTAGCGGACCTATAAAGCGTGCAATTGCAAATGGACTTATAATCGCTGGTGATGCCGCGAGACAGGCAGACCCCATAACTGGAGGTGGCATTGTAAATGCGATGTATGCTGGTAAAATTGCAGGTGAAGTTGCAGCGAGAGCTGTGCAGCTAGAAAACTATTCCATTGAAGTTTTAAGGGAATATGAAGATCGCTGGAGGGCATCGCTTGGGAAGGAACTTGCGAGGCATTACAGAGTGAAAGAAGTATTAAGCACTCTCACCGATGAAGATTTAAACTCGCTTGCTGAAAGCCTGCGTGGGGTTGATTTAGCTGCGCAGGAATTCAGCGTTCAAGTGCTATTGAAGGAATTGATTCCGAGAAATCCAAAAATATTATTTAAATTAAGAAAACTATTACTATAAATCTAACTCTATTTTGTAGCCATGAAGTGCAGATACCTAAAGTGGATTGGAGTGCCTGGAGGGAGTTGAAGCTATTTATAAGGCTGCTTATGAAAGCTTGGAGAGATATGCAGCGAGCAATCAAGCGCTATTTGAAATGGCTGTATAAGCGCGATAGAAATGGATTATTCATAGCTCAAGATGGGGAAAAATCATTGGTTTATGGTGATGCAAATTGGATAAGCAGGGAGGAAGGAACAATAGCAGGTGCTATTCACGAACTAGCAATTTTACCTGAGTATCAGTTCTCAGCATAGCTATGGATTACTTAAAAAGCAGGGGTCACGGGTTAATTGAAACTTGGCTTTGAAGAGAAAGATAGAAAGGGAATTTGGATAAGGCTAGTGAGACATATTTAAGAGGCATATTTAAATTAAATATTTAATAGCTCATAATTCATATCAGCGCATTCAATGCAGTGCTGCAGATTGCCAATTGATATACAAGTAATATTTATATATATTATGAATTCTAGAATTAAATTTAAATTAAGATTTATGTGGGGAGAAAATGATTAACCCAAAAATCCATGTGAAATTTCCAGCATCCAAGGCCGAGATTTTGAAAAAACTTGGAAATATACCAGTTTCCTATCTCTGGGAAAATGATAAATTGATTTTGCTCAAAGACTTGCTTCATTTTGTGGAGGAAGAGAATTTTGAATCGGAACTGGAGTTGAAAATAGCATTGCAAAGAGCCTACAGGCAAATTATGGAGTAATTTTATTTATTTTAACCTTTTTTCCTTTTTGCTATGGCAAGAACTGCAGCAATTGCAACTGCCAATAATATGAATTCAAAGCCACTTCCACCTGGAGTAGGTGTTGGTGTCTGAGCTGTTGGTGTCTGA
>JBBIOZ010000048.1:0-12026 GCA_037443105.1 Methanocellales archaeon | reverse complement strand
ACAATTATGATTAAGATTATATAATTTTTTTGGTTAATTTTAACAAAAATTTATAATTTTATGTAAAAATTTTGAAAATTTTAAAAAATAAATGCGGGTAATAACCTTTATTAAAACGCAAAGATTTATAACAGCTAAGAGAGGAATATTCAATATAATCGGGCTCGTGGTCTAGCTGGTTATGACGTCGCCTTCACACGGCGAAGTTCACCGGTTCGAATCCGGTCGAGCCCATTTGCTGCTATATTTATGCGCTTGATTTTCGAATTCTGTTTTGCCAGAAGAGCAAAAGATAAAATAAGTAATATCGATATATATTTTTCAGAAGTCCCGTGGGGTAGCGGTCAATCCTGCTGGCCTTTGGAGCCGGCGACGGCGGTTCGAATCCGCCCGGGACTATTTTTTAGGTGAAGGGATGATCAAATTCGGGACCGATGGTTGGCGTGCAATAATGGACAGGGAATTCACTGTCGACCGCGTTGCTATGGTGGCTCAGGCCATAGCTAATTATCTCGTTGAGCGAAACCTAGGTAGCAGAGTTATAGTTGTGGGCTATGATACAAGGAGAAATAGTAGGCTTTATGCGGAAACAGCTGCAAGCGTGCTGTGTGGAAATAATATTGCAGTGCTTTTACCTGTGAGAGATCTGCCTACCCCAGTGGTTGCCTATACAATTAAATATAGAGGTCTTGGAGGGGGTATCATGCTTACCGCTTCGCATAATCCACCAGCATACAATGGTATCAAATTTATTCCAGAAACAGCAATGCCTGCTCTTCCAGTGGTAACTGATGCGATTGAAAGAAACATTGGAATATTAACTTTGGAAAGCGTGAAAAAGATCGAGCTTCAGGAGGCGAAAAGTCGTGGCTTGCTTTTGGAATTTGATGCATTTCAAGATTACAGAAAGCACGTTCTTGGTCTCGTGGATACAGCCTTGATTAGAAATGCTGGACTTAGAATTGTTCACGATGCACTTTTTGGCACTTCGAGGAGCTATCTTCCCACGCTTTTGAGCGATGCTGGATGCGAGGTTATAGAAATTCATAACTGGGCTGACCCAGTTTTTGGCGGGATGGAGCCAAATCCTGAGGAGAGATTTCTTGGCAAGCTTAAGCGAGTGGTAGTTGAACGAGGTGCTAATTTCGGCGTTGCAAATGATGGTGATGCGGATCGCATTGGTGTTGTGGATGAACACGGTACTTATATTCATCCTAACGTGGTATTCAGCCTTCTGGCAAGTTATTTAGCTGGCAGGGTAAAAAGGAAGGGTGCTATAGTTCGTTCCATCGCCACAACACACTTGGTGGACAGAATTGCTGAATCTCACGGTCTTGAACTCATTGAAACACCAGTTGGTTTTAAATGGCTGGCAAAGGCTATGATTGAGAAAAATGGCTTAATTGCTGGCGAAGAAAGCGGTGGAGTTTGTTTTAGCGGTCACGTTGCTGAGAAAGATGGATTGCTAACCGCACTTTTCTTAGCTGAAATGATTGCTGCCAATGGGAAACCTCTTTCTCAGCTTGTTCTCGATCTTAAAAAGAGATATGGCGATTTATTTTTTGATAGAATTAGCATCGCATTTCAAGAGGAAAAGATGCCTAAGTTAATTGAGAGGCTTAAGCTTCAAGTTCCTAGAGAAATTGCCGGGCTTGAGGTTGTGGATATCAGTACTCTGGATGGTTTAAAGCTAACTTTGAAAGGTGGCGCGTGGCTTTTAATTCGCCCCTCAGGTACCGAGCCTGTGGTTAGAATATATGGTGAAGCTGCAAGTGCAGAAATCTTGAATAAAATCCTAGCCGAAGGCAAGCGGTTTGTGATGGAAGGAGTTGATCGAGGTATCTAACTTTGAGCATTGGATTGGAATAGAGGTTTATGCTACTAAAACCCCTGGCATAGGGGGAAAGCTTCGCTGCTTGGTTGAGGATTTCAAGGTTGAGGAAATTTCAAAAGTGGCTATAGGGGAGAAAGGTAATTTTTTGATTGCGGAGTTGATCAAGAAAAACTGGGAAACGAACCTTGCTATCAAGGCAATTGCAAAGTCGCTTGGTATAAGCTATAAGCGCATAGGCTTCGCCGGTACCAAGGATAAGCGAGCAGTAACCAAGCAGCTAGTTAGCATATATAATGTTGATGAAGAGCTTCTGCGAAGGGTAAGGCTGAATGGAGTTGAACTGGGGGTTTTAGGCAGAAGCGAGAAATCAGTGACATTAGGCGATCTCAAGGGCAATCGATTTGAAATCATTATAAGAGACATAGATCTCGAGCCCAAAAGCTTGGAGGAAAGAGCAAGCTCGATAACCAATGAATTACTTAGCATTGGTGGGGTTCCCAATTTTTATGGAGCGCAGCGTTTCGGCACGAGAAGGCCCATTACTGGTGAAGTTGGGAAAGCAATTTTGAATGGCGACCTCGAAAAAGCTGCTCTCATATATATTGCTAAGCCAAGTGAAGCAGAGCCTGAGGAGGTGAGAGCTGCAAGGGAGTATGTCTTCGATACTGGAGACTTCAGCGGTGGATTAAAGCGCTATCCTAGGTACCTAAAATATGAACGTGCAATGATGCACGAGCTTTTGAGCAAGCCTGGAGATTTCAAAGCCGCATTCAAAGTACTTCCATTGAGTTTGAGGCAAATGTTCATTCACGCTTATCAAGCAATCATATTTAATAGGATTTTAAGCAGGCGAATAAAAGCCGGGCTGCCGCTTAACCAAGCTCTACCCGGTGACATAGTTTGCTTTGCCGATGAAGATGGTTTATTGAATTCTAAAGATTTGAGGCTTGTAACGCCTGAAAATCTGGATAATACTAATAATTTAATTATAAAGGGCAGAGCCGCCATCACCGCACCGGTTATCGGCTATGAAACACCACTTTCAGAAGGCGAACCTGGTGAAATTGAACGTGCTGTGCTAAGTGAAGCTGGAATAACTGGGCAGGAATTTAAAGTTAAAGTTATGCCGGAATTAAGCTCAAAGGGATTGAGGCGAGGGGTGCTTTTAAGGATTAATCCAAGTTTCCAGATTTCGATGGATGAACTCAATCTAGGGAAGCAAAAGCTTTTGCTTAATTTCTCCCTACCTAAGGGATCATATGCAACTACTTTGCTCAGGGAGTATATGAAAAGCAGGGATGTGGTAGAAGCTGGCTTTTAGAGTAAAAGCAGTGATCTCCCTATTCGAGTCCCTTAGCTGTGATTGTAAACTCTGCAGAAAGATGCTCTGGTCTAGAGCGATGCTTTTCGATCGTGGCTCTCCTCTTCCCGCTCTCGCCCAGCTTTTCCAGCTTTATAATTATCTTCGAGAGATGTTCAAGTATAGTGCCTCCTACGGCTTTAAGCTCATCGGTGGAAACATCGGTGTATACCTGATTTGTGATGGCAACACCAATGTTATACTTCCTAGCGAGGCCAAGCAAATGAGTAAGTTGATTTGCGAGCTCTCGCTTTAAATGCAGACTTCTCTCTTCATCTAACTCAAAGCGATAGTGGGATACAAGGGAGTCGATTATGATCAAGCCAACGTTTTTCTTTATAAGTTTCTCAGCATCCTTGACCGCACTCCACTGCTCCTCAAAGGTTATTGGTTCAAAGATAAAGATATCCTGAGCGACCTCTCTTGCGTTCTCTCCAGCTATTTGGGAAAAACGCTCAGGTGAAAAGCCCTCTGTGTCTATGAATATCACTTTTTTCCCGCTTTTCACACATTCGATTGCAAGCTGGAGGCATAGATTGGTCTTTCCACTTCCAGCCTCTCCATAGATTTGCGTTATGGTACCTGCTTCTATGCCGCCGCCTAGAAGATCATCGATTGGCTTGCATCTCGTTGGGTATTTTATGACCTTTATGCTATCAGCCTCGCTTGTTATTTAATAATTAAATAAGTATCTCGTTAGCTAAAAATAGTTATCATATTAAATTTTATATGATGACAGTTGAAGAGATCATTCAAAGGCTAGCTGCGAATTATCCCACAGGGAGCTTTAGATCAGAGCCGTTTAAGGTGCTTATTTTCACCATTTTATCGCAGCGCACCAGAGATGAGAATACTCTTGCTGCTGCAGAGAAATTATTCTCCAAGTTTAAGAATGCTAGAGAACTTGCCTCTGCTGATATCCGCGAGATAGAGGAAAATATTAAAGCAGCTGGCTTTTACAGGGTGAAGGCGAAAAGGATCAAAGCAATTGCAGAGATAATTATTGAAAAATTTGGCGGAGAAGTGCCTGATTCTTTTACGGAGCTGCTCAAACTGCCTGGGGTTGGGAGGAAAACTGCGAATTGCGTGCTCGCTTATGGTTTTGGAAAAAATGCATTACCTGTTGATATCCACGTGCATAGAATATCAAATAGACTTGGCTTGGTTGATAGCAAGACCCCAGATCAAACTGAGGCTAAGCTTAAAAGTATTGTGCCTGCTATTTTTTGGTCTCAATTGAACGAGCTCTTTGTGAAATTTGGGCAAGATATTTGCAAGCCTGTTAAACCAAAATGTGAGATCTGTTTCTTGAGCGATATTTGCAAGCGAAGACTTTAATATTACCTATTGCATTATATAAATCGCTGCAAATTTAGCCTGCATTTTTATGCGGACTACTTTTGCATCTGAGGTGTGTAGCTTGTTTACAGGTGGTAAAAGAATTGCCCCTGTAACAGTGGGTAGCACGTATGATGTGAAGATTGAGGATATTGCACGCGAAGGCGATGGAATTGCGAGGATTCAAGGTTTTGTGATCTTCGTCCCGGATACAAAGGTTGGCGATGAAGTTAAAATTAAAGTCAACACCGTGAAACGCAATTTCGCAATCGCTGAAAAAGTGTAGTTTTGAGGACGATGATGTGTTGTTAGACTCTAACAACGCTTTTTTATTTTTTATTTTATGATTTTTATTTTATTATGGAATAGTGGGTTTGATGGTATTTTTATTTTATTATTTTCCATTTTCCCATAAATTTTAATGTCTTAAGTGCGTTGATTTAAGCATATGAAGATCAGCGGCTGGTTGATCGATGCAGATTATATAACTGAGAATGGCAAGGCAGTGGTGCGCCTCTGGTGTAAAGATAACCTAGGAAGAGATGTTGTTGTCTTTGATCGAAACTTTGAGCCTTATTTCTACTTGATCCCTTTTGATCCGATGCTTGACATCTCGGAACTTCAAGGGATAGAAGTGGTGAGGGGTGAGAGGACTTCAAAGCCTGTAAAGATTGAAATTGTTGAGAGGCGAGATTTTGGCGTGTCGGTGAAAGCATTTAAGATCTATGTTGAGCATCCTCAGCTTGTGCCAGCATTCAGAGAGAGGATGGAGCAATTTGGAGAGGTTAGAGAAGCTGATGTGCTTTTTGCAGTTCGCTATATCATAGACCGCGGACTCCATCCTTTTGATGGAATCGAAGTAGATGGGGTTGAGCGGGAGTTGAAATATGGAGATATTGCAATTGAAGCACTGAGTGTTAAGCATTTGCCTAGATCAGATATTCCCAAGTTGAAAATAGCTGCCTTTGACTGTGAAATGTGCTCAAGCACAAAGGGAATGCCGGATCCAAAGGTCGATCCTATTGTGATTATTTCTATTGCAACTGAGGATGGAGTCCAGCTTTATTCTATGCAGGAGTTTTCCGAGAGGGAGATAATTAAAAAATTTGTGAAATTCATTCAAGATTATAATCCAGACTTGATCGTTGGCTACAATATCGATGAATTTGACTGGTATTATCTTAGAGAAAGAGCAAGCCTGTATAAAGTTCCGCTTGAAGTGGATAAAGACAGAAGTCCGCCTTCTTTCAAGCCAGGGGGGGTGAGGAGGAGAGTGTCGATTGCAGGGCGTCCAAACATTGATTTGTATTTCATTGCTGCTCAGCAGCTCAATATGGTGAAGGTAAAAACCTTGGAAAATATTGCCGATTATCTTGGAGTTATGAAGAAATCTGAAAGAATCCGCATTCCTGGTGCTGAGATCAGTGAGTACTGGAGGGATAGTTCCAAGCGAAAGCTGCTTATGCAGTATGCAAGGGATGATGCTTTGAGCGCCTATAAAATAGCCCAAAGTCTTCTGCCAATGCAATATGAACTTGCAAAGATGACGAGGCTGCCTCTGGATGAGGTTTCAAAGATTGGCAGAGGGAGGCAGGTTGAGGCATTTCTTGTGGCTGAGGCATATAAAATTGGTGAATTGGTGCCTGCAAAGGGCAGCGGTGGTGAGACTTATATAGGTGGTTTTGTCCTCGAGCCAAAGAAGGGTGTGCATGAAAATGTTGTTTGCCTTGACTTCACTGCAATGTATCCCTCGATCATGATTGCATTCAATATATCCCCTGATACTTTGATTGAGAAAGGAGATGGCTATGTCGCTCCTGAAGTTGGTCATATTTTTAGAAAAGATAAAGAGGGTTTTTTCACGCGTATTTTGAAAAGTTTGGTGGAGAGAAGGAGTGAGTTGAAAAAGGCTATGTCTATTATGGACAGGAATTCTCCTCAGTATCAACTGCTGAACATCAAGCAGCAGACTCTGAAAGTTCTAACAAATGCCTTCTATGGCTATACAGGCTGGCAGCCAGCTAGGTGGTATCGCCGGGAGTGCGCTGAAGCGACGGCTGCTTGGGGGAGATATTTCATAAAGGAATCGATAAAAGAAGCGGAGAAAATTGGACTTGAGGTAATATATGGCGATACCGATAGCTTATTCATCAAATATCCTGGAGCAAAAAGCAAGGAAGAGGTGTTGGAAAAGGCAAGGGATTTTGCAGCTCATATTTCAGCCAAGTTCCCTCTGGAGCTTGAGATAGAGAATTTCTATGATGTGCTGTTCTTCACAGAGGCGAAAAAGCGGTATGCTGGTTTAACTAGCGAAGGAGAAGTGATAGTGAAAGGCTTAGAGGTTAGGCGCGGCGACTGGTGCGAGCTGGCGAAGCGCATTCAAAGCGAGGTTATTAAGATCATCTTGCGAGACCGCGACCCAGCTAAGGCCGCTGATCTCGTTAAAGAAACTGTAAAGAAGATTCGAGAGGCAAAGATTCCTTTTGAGGATTTAGTGATTTATAAAACCTTAACCAAGGATATTGAGAGCTATGAGTCGCGACTTGCGCATGTGCTTGCTGCTAAAAAAGCCAAGGAGGAAGAAATGAAAGCTGAGGTTGGTGCAAAGATTGGATATGTTATAGTTAAAGGCTCTGGAATATTGAGCGAGCGAGCGTATCCGGTGGAGATGTTCAAGCATTTTGAGAATAATAAATTGATAGGGATTAATGGGGAGGAATATCAACTGGACATTGATTATTATATCAATAATCAAATTCTGCCCAGTGCCTCGAGGGTGCTGAACTATTTTGATTTTTCGCAGGCAGAGCTGAAAGGGTTAAGGGCGCAAGCGAGACAGATAAACCTCGAGCAATTTTTCTAATTCTTAGATACAATTAAATAATATTCGCGAGGATTTAATTTAATATGACAGTTGTAAGTATAACCCCTGATTTAGCACTGGATATAGGCTACACATATGCTGGTGGACTTGGCACGCTGGAAGGTGATAGATTCTACGGTGCTGCTGGAGCAGGGTTGGATTATGTGGTTATAACTCTTTTTTATTTCAATGGCTATGCTAGATATGAATTCAATGAAAATAACGATCCAATTCCAGCTCCTCAGCCGCAGCCAGCTGAGTTCATCGATAAATTAACCGCTGGTGAGAAATTCGCCATAACGCTCAAAGGCGAGAAAGTCTGGATAGAGCCACTGGAATACCAGCTGAGCGGGGCTAAAGCAGTTTTTATGAAGCCGCTATTCCCTAGCTGGGCTGTTAATCTGGTGGATAGATTATATATTGAGCGAGACCACGAGGAAAAGTTTTATAAATATTTACTTCTTGCTAAAGCAGCCAGCGAGTACATCAGAGGAATCGGGGTTGAAAAAATTGATTATATAGACCTCCAAGAGGCATATGTAGCAATACTGCCTCTTGTGTTAAAAATTCCTGGCAAGACCAGACTCGTAATTCATACCCCAGGTCCATGGGGTCATCCTTCCTACCCTAGGTATTTATTTGAAAGAGAATTCGGATACAAATTTGTTGAAGATAGCTTGGTATCAACCACTTTAGGCTTAGCCTGTGCTAGAGAGGGAATCACTGTTTCAGCGAAGCATTATGATATCACCTCCAAGGTATTTCCCCATTTTATGGACAAGCTAAGGTATATTACCAATGGCATTTGCATTGAAAGATGGATGGATCCTGAGCTTCAAAAGCTCTATGAGATAGGCAAGCTTGACTTGGAAATTTTTGTGGAAATAAAAAAGAGATTAAGGCAGAGGCTACTTAAATTGATCAGCACTCATAAGAAGATGTGGATGGGAAAATGATCATTGCTTGGGCAAGGAGACTTGCGCCATACAAGAGACCTGATTTCATCGCAAGATTCATCCAAGAAAATAGAGATCTCCCTGTGGTATTTGTGCTGGGTGGAAAGGCGCATCCATTTGATGGAGTTGGACTGCAGTATATGAAGAAATTTAGAGAATTGAGCAAGCAATTTGAAAACGTGGTTTATTTTCATGATTACGATGTGGCAAATGCAAAGGTAATCCTCAGCGGAGCTGACCTGCTTTTATTCCTGCCATTCCCAGGCTGGGAAGCCTGTGGAACAAGCTTTATGAAGGCAGGGGTCAATGGAGTGCCAACTTTAGCCTCAAGAGATGGCGCAGCGATTGAATTCATAGTTGACGGTGTTAACGGCTGGCTATTTGGCAGCGACTTGAGAGAGTTATGGAACTTGGATGAGTCTAGAAGCGCTGCTTTGAATAATAAGGAATATGAGGAATTTAGCTTGAAATTGTTTGAAATTATTGATATCTACAAATCTCAGCCTGAGCGGTATAATAAAATCGCTCTGAATGCAATAAATTCATTTCTGCCTAGGGTTAATATAATTCGAGCCTTTCACGAATACTATCCAAATTTGATACATTTTCATAAAATTCATAGAACTTTAGAATAGGGGGCGCATTGCCAATGATAGCTCAAGCCTTAATTGCTGAAAAACTTCAGGCTTTTCTCATGGTGAGCGAAAGCGTGCACGATGCGAATATGTACTATGCTACCAAATTCGTGGCTCCAGATCCATTTGCATTCATTCAAACTGATCGGAAAAAGATATTGCTGGTTTCACAGCTGGAATATGAAAGAGCAAAGAAAGAATCCTGTGTGAAAGATGTGAGATCGCTGCTGGACTATGGAATGAAAGAAAAACTCAATGAATTTAAAGATGCAGATAAAGCTCTTGCACACGCACTTAAGCGATTCTTCGAAGAAGAGGAGATTTACAAAATAGGTGTGCCTCGCGATTTTCCAGCTTTTCTGCTCGATCAACTTCGCAGCTTGGGCTTATCGTTTGCATTCTTGGATAAAGTGATAGAGAAAGCTCGAGAGGTCAAAACCTCTGAGGAAATTGCATATATAGAGAAGGCTCAGCTTGCTTGCGAAGAAGCAATGAAGCAAGCGCGGGAATTGATAAAGGGATGCAGAGAAAAAAATGGTCTATTATTTAAAGACGGTGAAGCACTAACATCTGAAAAAATTCGAAGCTTGATCGAGGTTAAACTCGCAGAACTGGGATGCAATGCAGAGGGAACAATTGTTGCATCTGGAAAGCAAGCCTCTGATCCTCACTGCGCTGGCACTGGATATATTACGAGCGACTCCTTGGTTGTAGTGGATATATCCCCAAGGCTTAAGAAAGAGAGATATTATGCGGATATGACGAGAACCTTTCTTACCGGCACGCCGATGAAGGAATTTAAGGAGATGTATAACTCTGTGCTAAAAGCTCAGAATCTAGCATTGAAGTTGATAAAACCAGGTATGACCGGGAAGGAAATTCACGAGGCAGTTTGCGATTCCTTCGCTGAAGATGGCTATAAAAGCTTGAGAGATGGCAAGATTTCGCGGGGCTTTTTGCATAGCACTGGCCACGGTATTGGTCTTAGCATACACGAGATGCCGAGTTTGAATGAAATTGGTGAAGCTTTAAGAGAGGGCAATGTGATTACCATCGAACCTGGATTATACGATCCGGAGCTAGGTGGAGTTAGAATTGAAGATGTAGTCGTGGTAACTAAAAATGGCTTTAGGAATTTAACAAAATTTCCCAAGGACTGGTGATGAAATGGAAGAAATGGAATTCACCCCCGAAGAGGAACTTGAACGCTATAGAAGAGCCGGCAAGATCTTGGCTGAGGTGAGAGCGGAGGCTGTGAAAAAAGTTCAAGTGGGAGCAAGCATTCTTGAAACCGCAAATTTCATTGAAAACTTCATCAGAGAGAAAGGAGCATTTCCAGCATTTCCATGCAATATCTCTAGAAATGATGAAGCAGCTCACGCCACTCCTGCTAAAAACGATACAGCTTGTTTCAAGGATGGAGACTTGGTTAAGCTGGATATAGGTGTGCATATTGATGGCTATATAGCAGATACAGCTATAACCGTAGACCTTGGCGATAATAAAGAGCTGGTTAAAGCTGCGGAAGCAGCACTTGCAAGTGCAATTGAAATACTGCACGTTGGCGTTAGTACTTCAGAAATAGGAGAAGCAATAGAGAAGGCAATCAATGAATTTGGTTATAAACCAGTTGTGAATTTAACTGGTCATGGATTAATGCGATATATCCAGCACGCTCCACCTCAGATTCCGAATCGCAGGATTGAGAGAGGGGTTATTTTAAAGGCAAACGATGTGGTTGCTCTCGAGCCATTTGCAACGAATGGGGTAGGAAGGGTGGTTGAAGGAACTTTTGCGGAGATCTACTCCTTTATAGCAGCGAAACCAGTTAGATTACCGCAGGCTAGGCAGGTGTTAAAGGAAATTGAGCCATATAAAACCCTGCCATTTGCAAAGCGCTGGCTGCATACTCCTCGACTGGAAATGGCGCTTAGACAGCTGGAAGCGGCAGGGGCTATAAAAAGCTATCCAGTGCTGCGTGAGGAAACCGGTGGATTAGTCTCGCAGGCTGAGCATACGGTGATAATAACTGAAGATGGATGTGAAGTAATAACTCTTTAGTTGCTGCAATGCGAACCTTTATCTTATACGCTCGAAAGGCTAGGACAGATGCAAATTTTGATATTCGCGAGGTCGCGAGAGGCAGCGGAAGACTTGATATCGTTGCCAGATGTTTGCAGGCTTCTCTCTACCTCTCCCGAAGCATAAGGAGAGATGCGGCACTATTTGCTGTTTTAAATGGTCCTCCAAGTCCTCCTAAAACCATGTGGTTCAATGGCAGCGAGTTCAAAGGCATTGCAATTGATGAAATTTCAATTGCACGGTGCTTGAAGCAGGCTCTTTCTCTTAATATAGGTAAATCGAAGAAATGGAATGAAGTCACTTCTGGGGTTTATATCTCATGTCGAAGTTTTCAGGAGATGGTTGCTGAAACCGCTGAGGAAGCAGGGCAGCTATATATTTTGCATGAGAAGGGAGAGGATGTCAGGTCTATAAAGCTTTCAAGAGAAGCTGTTTTTATACTCGGTGACCACTTGGGCCTGCCTTTAAAGGAGGAGAGGTTTTGCGAGCGATTCGGAGCGATAAAACTCTCAGTGGGGCCAAAGAGCTATCTGGCTTCACAGTGTATAATTTTGATAAATGCTGAACTAGATAGATACTATTAACCCGTCTCCGGTTTTATTTCCTTCAGAATTAAATCCACAACTTCTTGAAGCGATTCATATACCGCTGGGGAAAGTGCCATGCCCTGCTCTACCTTTTGAATCTCAACGCCATAAAAAATGATCTCCGGCAGGGACTTTGTTTTTTCATTTTCCAGAGTTTGATGTAGATTTATGTAGTGAAGGAAGTAGGCTGAGCAATCGCAGGCTTGAAACTGCTCGAGGGAAAAGCGAAAAATCCGCCCGGGAACATCGCCGCTGCACACCGCATCTATGATTATGATTTTATCTGCGTTCTCGAGATAATTTGATACCTCGATTTCTTTATCCCCGCCGTCTATCAGCATGACATTCCCCGGGAGTTCGTGTTTTTCCAG
>JBBIOZ010000047.1:0-12228 GCA_037443105.1 Methanocellales archaeon | reverse complement strand
GGTGTAGCCTTGGGAGCGTTTTCAGTGTGCTTCTGCGTGGTTAGTTTTTTCACCACGTCCAGCTTCACCTCTGGTTTAATCTCAAATTTATCGCGAATTAAGTCAAACATCTCCTTGCCTCTATCGGTGCGTATGAATACCGTGTTCCAGCCATCCGGCGAGCCAACCGAGCCGCATGATATATCCGCGTAGTAAGCAGTGAAATCAAGGCAGCTGTGACAGGGAGATCTAGCAAGCGGCTTTACCTCTTTTAGAGAAACTGTTTTAACCACATCAGGTGAGGCATATGCCCAGAATTTGCCTTTGGTGATATTCATCTTGGTTACATCTCTGCATGAAAGACCCAGCTTCTTAGCTATGATTTCATTGCAAATTATATCATAGGTGAAGCTCTCCATGCAAAAGATACCCACTATTAAAGCAATCCTCTTCTCATATCTCCCCAGTTTGCGGCGCAGCAGATTCGCAGCATGAGCTTGACACGGTACTCCAACTACCATGATCTTTTTATATTTCCTCGAGGCTTCACGCAAGACTGAGAGCACTGGTACGCTGCTGTACTTGGTACCGCTCATTTTAATAACCTCAGCCGACGTGGTTATCACCACGGGCGAAGCACGCCATTCAGCATCCCGTTCCACGCCTATAACAGCATCGATTGCACCTATTTCCAGCAGATTCTTTGCGATTCCAGAAACTGTTGCACCATCCTGACCTAGCAGCCCGCTTCTGGCGATAAACATCTCCTTTATGTTATCAAATTCATTTTCAGTGGGATATGGGTGAAGCACTGGACATACTTCACCGCATACTTCGCAGGCTATACAGTCTCCGCCGATCTTTGCCGCATCTGTAACTGTGATCGCGGTGGTGGGGCAGAATGCTGCACACCCAGCACACGCGGTACATCGCTTGTTTTTGACAACACTTACGATGGGAATTGCCATCTTATCCCTTCTTTTGCATTTTAAATTTTTCCAACGATTTCTTTCCCAATCAGTTTTATTGATTTCTCCTTATCAGGTCCTATGGGTGAGCCAGCTACCACTTGAGTTACGCCTATCTTTGCAAGCTCAGCAATTCTAGCTTTGCATGCATCAGGAGTGCCGTAGATGGAAAATGCATTGAGCATATCATCGGTGACTGAGGCTAGCACTGTCTTGAAGTCTCCCTTTGCAATTGCACCCCCAATGGCATTTTTCGCTTCAACTGGAATGTTGTGTCTCTGCAGCACCATATCTGGCGAGCCTGCTACGATGAAGGCAACCACCATTTTGGCTGCCTCTTTTGCTTTATTTGCATCCTTGTCGCAGGAGAAGCAAGCATACGCTGTTACATCTATGCTGCTTATATCTCTACCAGCTGCGGCTGCTCCTGCTTGAATGTTTTTAATTGCCACTTCGAAGTCCTTTGGATGCGAGGCATTGATGAGTACGCCATCTGCAATTTTGCCGGCCAGTTCAAGCATCTTTGGTCCCTGTGCTCCCAAGTATATTGGGATTTTACCTGCAGGGAAGGCAAGCTTTGCACCTGCCAGTTTAACCATCTTACCTTGGAATGCAGTTTTCTTGCCTGCTAATAGTTCTCGAAGTGCTGAGATATATTCCTCTATCATTGTTAAGGGCTTCTCCCAAGCTATGCCCATTGCATCGAATGTTGCTTTATCCCCTGGACCTATTCCAAGTATTGCTCTCCCACCGGAGATTTCATTGAGCGCTGCTATTGTGGAAGCTGTTATCGCCACGTTTCTGGTATATGGATTTGTAACGCCTGTGCCCAGTTTTATTTTATTTGTGTTTAGCGCCAGTACGGTGAGTGTGGTGTAGACATCTCTATTGTTATAGTGGTCGGTGATCCAGACGTTTTCAAAGTTATTTTCTTCAGCGAGTTTGGTATAGTAAGCTAGTTTTAACACTGGATCGCTTGGGACAAATTCGATTCCAAATTTCATAGAAATCCTTCCTCATTTTTTTATATTTTTAAGAAACAGCAATTAAGTTTAAAAGTTTATTGATTTGAGATCATAAATATTATAATAAAGATTATAATTATAATGGATTATAAAATTTATATCTTAATCATGCTAACTTTATCCCCTGCCTTCAATTTAAAAAAGCTTGAAGCACTTGCTTTACACGCTGCAATTTCAAGAAAGCCGTGGCTGCCAACCAAGAGAAGTGGCTCTCCCTCCTTCACATCTGCATAAGTTCGAACATAGGGAATCAATTGTTTTTTGAATCTCAGCTTATCGCCTAATTCCAGCCTCACCATTTCGCTTGGTATATTTGTAATTGCATTCCCAAATCCATCTACAAGAATTATCCTCCCCTCGATTTTTTTGCCAGAGACTTTTGCTTTGCCAAAGTTAATTTCCTTATATTCCCGCAATAGCTTAAATTTCTCAATATCATAGCCCTTGGAGACCTTAGCCGCGAGAGGAGCGAATACATCTCTGCCGTGGAAGGTTGGCGAAGCATCCTCAACAACTGGGATTTCAAATACCTTGAAGCTCCCCAGCGATTTAGCCGCAGGGATCAATAGGCCATTATCCGGGCCTATGAAATACTGCCCGCTCTCTGACTTTATTGCAATTCCACGTCTCGCAGTGCCAACTTCAGGGTCAACCACGCCCACGTGTATGGTATTCGAGGGGAAATATTTAGCAGCACATAGAAGTGCAAATGCCCCGGCAATTATATTATGCCGCGGGATATTGTGAGAAATATCAATAATCTTCACACGGGGATTGATTTTAAGAATAACTCCCTTCATCTCCGCTTGATATATCTCGCCAAAGTCAGTGGTTAAGGTAATTATTACCATGCTACAAACCTATTGTGCGTGCAATTAACTTATATATTTCAGCTAGCACAGTTTGCTCAAGTTCCTCGATACTTTTATTAGCATCTAAAACTATGAAGCGCTTCGGTTCTCTCTTTGCTAGAGAAAGATAGTTTGCTCTCACTTTTTTCAAAAGCTCTATTTTTTCAAACTTCGTCTTATTATCCCTCTTGAGTCTATCAAGAGCCATCTCGGGTTCAATGTCGAGCAAGAAGGTTAAGTTTGGAACCTCGGAGAATTCATCTTGAATCGACCTTATCCATTCAATGGGATTCAAGATCAATCCCTCGAGCATAGCGCCTTGATATGCGAGTCTGCTGTCACTATAGCGATCTGAAATGACCAGTTTGCCTTCATTGAGCGCCGGTCTTATAAGCCTTGAAACATGCTCAGCGTGATCTGCGATGAACAGAAAGAGCTCGACCAAGGGATCGATTTTACTTCCAATTGCAAGTTTCACCACCTCGCCTGTCCAGAAACTTGTGGGCTCAGAGGTGAGAATTGCGTTTCTATCTTTAAGTTTTTCAGCAACTCTTCTCGAGAGAGTGGTTTTGCCTGAACCATCGATTCCTTCAAATGTGATCAGCATATTAAAAACAATTGCTTTAAAAGTACATAAAACTGCAGCATAAAGAAGGGTTAGATTTAAAAAAAGTTTGAGAGATGAAGAAATCTAACCTAGCGATGAAATATGCAAACCACGGATGCAATTTTAAATACCTGTAAGTCTTAAATATACATGCCGTGGTTGATCCGGCCATACAGTTCCGATTAAGGCTGAGCCTGTAGATGAAGAGCTGATCTCCCATCCACGGCACACTTCCTTCTAAATATTAAATAGATTTAAATTAGAAAAGTGCAATCATATGATAGCCTGATCGGAGAGGGTTTATGATCAAGGTTCAGCTGCCAAAGGAATATAATCCTCACGAAGTTGAAGAAAAGTGGCTCAAGCAGTGGGATTACTCGATGTATCATTTTAACTGGAGCAAGCGCTCTAGGAAGAAGCGATTTATCATCGATACGCCTCCCCCTTATCCAACAGGCAATTTCCACTGCGGCAATGCATTGAACTGGTGCTACATAGATTTCATTGCACGGTATAAAAGAATGCAGGGATACAATGTGATGTTTCCCCAAGGATGGGACTGCCACGGCCTGCCAACCGAGGTCAAAGTGGAGCAGATTTTTGGAATCAGAAGGCGAGACCTAAGCCGCGAGAAGTTCCGCGCTCTCTGTGAAAAATTCACACTCGAGAACATTGAGAAAATGCGCAGTACGATGATTCGACTTGGTTTTTCCATCGACTGGAGCAATGAATATGTTACAATGCACCCTAGTTATTATGCTAAGACTCAGATATCCTTTGTCAAGATGTATAAAGCTGGCTTGATCTATCAAGCGGAGCATCCTGTGAACTGGTGTCCTCGCTGTGAAACTGCAATTGCATTATCAGAGGTTGAATATCAAAAGCGCATTACCTCTCTTTATTACATTCACTTCGGCGGTATTGATATTGCAACCACTAGACCTGAGCTCATACCTGCTTGTGTAGCGGTGGCTGTCAATCCTAAGGACGAGCGCTATTTCTCCTTGGCGGGGAAAAAAATCAAAGTACCGATATTTGATTACGAGATACCTGTGATTGTGGATAGCGCTGTTGATGTAAAATTTGGCACCGGTGCAGTGATGATCTGCACCTTTGGGGATAGGCAGGATGTTAAATGGTGGAAGGAGCATTCCCTCGCACTTAGGAAGGCAATCACGAAAGATGGAAGGATGACCGAGCTTGCAGGTAAATATAGAGGTTTGAGCTTGGATGAATGCAGGCAAGCAATTGTCCAAGATTTAAAGGAACTTGGGCTTATTTATAGGGAGGAAACGGTGGAGCAAAACGTGGGCTTGTGCTGGCGCTGCGATACTCCTATTGAAATCCTCTCTGAGAAGCAGTGGTTCGTTAGGGTGAATAGAGAGAAAGTTTTAAAAACTGCACAAGAAGTGGAATGGATACCTAAGCATATGTACATCCGCCTTGAAAACTGGGTGGAGAGCATGGAGTGGGACTGGTGTATCTCTAGGCAAAGGGTCTTTGCCACGCCGATACCGGCTTGGTACTGCTTAAAATGCAATGAAACCATTGTGGCTAAAGAGGAATGGCTTCCTTTAGATCCAATTCAAACATTGCCTAAAGAGCCTTGCAAATGCGGCTCGACTGAGTTCAAGCCTGAGCAAGATGTGCTTGATACTTGGATGGACAGCTCCATCACGCCTTTAATTGTCGCAGGCTGGCTTTCTGATAAGTCCTTTTTTTATCCCACGCAGCTCCGTCCTCAGGGTCATGATATAATTCGAACTTGGGCGTTTTATACCATTTTGAGATCAAAAGCTTTAACCGGGATGAAACCTTGGGATACAATTTTGATAAATGGAATGGTCTTCGGCGAAGATGGATTTATGATGAGCAAGTCCCGAGGGAATATTGTTCAGCCTGAGGCAGTTGTGGAAAAATATGGGGCAGATGTATTTCGACAGTGGGCTGCAATCAGCGGTTCGCCAGGTTCTGATATAATGTTCGGCTGGAAAGATATCGAGGCTGCTTCTAGGTTTACCCAGAAGCTGTGGAGCATAGCGAGGTTTTGCCTGATTCAGCTTGAGAAAAAACCGAGGAAAGCGGAGCTATGTACTGTTGATAAATGGCTGCTTTCCAAGCTGCAGAAGTTAGTTAAAGAAGTCACCGAGGATATGGATAACTATAGGTTTGACGATGCACTTAAGAGAATCCGAAGTTTCACTTGGGATATATTGGCAGATAACTATATTGAAATGGTGAAGTATCGTCTGTATGGCGGGAATAAAAAATCCAAGCGAGCGGCGCAATATTCACTTTACACTGCACTTCAAACGCTGGTTAGATTGCTAGCTCCCTTCACTCCTTTCCTAGCGGAGGAAATTTATTCAAGGCTAACGAAAAGTGCGAAGAGCGTTCACATGCTGAAGTGGCCAGAAGTTGATCAAAGCTTAATCGATGAAGCTGCTGAGAAAGAGGGCGATGTGATCAAGCAAATTACAAGCGCGATAAGAAGATATAAATCAGAGCGTGGCATTGCCTTGAATGCTCCTTTAAAGGGGGTTCAGCTTTACTCTCCCCTTTCAAATGTTGAGGACATCGAGGGCACGGTGAATGCAAGGGTGGAGGTATTAAGGGAGAAACCAGTTTTTGAGGATATCGTGAGAGAAGTGAAACCAAAAATGCAGGTAATAGGCCCTAGGTTTAAAGATCGAGCTGGAGATATTGCTAGAGCTTTGAGCAATATCGATCCTAAAGAGGCTGCAAGAATGCTCGAGGAGAAAGGAAAACTGCTGATAAAGCTGGATGAAGAGCTAATAGAACTTGAACCCAGCTGCGTTGAATTAAAGCGGGACAGCGTACTCAAAGGGCAAGCAGTTGATGTGCTGAATGTAGGGGAGAATATCGTAGCTATCATCTTGAAATAGACCGAATGGATAACTATTTATTTTCAGATGGAAGATTGAAGGAAGGTATTGCTATGAAAAAGTGGCTGTATCATCGCTTCCCAAATCGTGCTCCAGATTTTGAGCAGAGGTATCGATATAAATCAGATCTGGCTCATCTTTTAAGAGTAATGGCAGGTTTGAATAAGAAATTTGGCTTGTTTGAAGTAGAGCTGCCTAAAGGTGGAATGGGAAAGGCTAAAAGAGAGTTTTCTATTGGAATAGCTGAGAGAGGTATAGATTTTTCACCACTGCTTCGCGAGAAGGCAGAAATTATTGCTGAAAGTTTGGAGAGGGATGGAATCATTGATTTCAAGCTTGACTTGAAATATAGCTACCTAGCCTCTGGATACTTAGGCGTACCTTTTAAAGGGGATACTTTTTTGCTGCGAGCGCACCTGCAGGGCGATGTGCTTACCTTGATAGTTAATCATATCGATGGCCCGGGAAAAACTACTTCCACAGAGGTTGCGAATACTATTGTTGAGGAAATCAAATTGAGCCATGAGTGAATTGCTTGTAACAGTTGCACAGCCATTCAAAAGAAGGGGGAAGAATTCTTTAACTGCAAGCGAATTTGTTTTTGCCCTCTCTCTAGACCTAGGCTGGTTTTCCCCTGAGGAGGCGAGGCAGGTTTTAACACTGGCGGAGAAAGCAGGGCTTTTGATTAAAAAGGGAGATGAAATCAAGCCAAACTTCGATCCAAAAGTGGTTGAAGCTCCATTTGGCTTCAAGCCTGATTTAAAGGCAATTCTGCAGCGAACCGTTTTTGATCAAATAATTGAGCGTATTATGGGCAGTCATTTAAGCAGGAGAGATGCAGTTGCGTTGGTTAATAAAAAGCAGGAATCTCTATCGAAGCTGGTAACCATTGAGGTCGCAGCTTTGCTAGCGGCTAAGGAAAGAGGGATTGAAGTAGCTGATCTGGTAGAGAAAGCATTTATGGAGCTAATAAGCAGGGATTAATTTCAATCAACCCTGCAATCGACATCTTTTAGTACTAGATTTTTATAAATATAAAATAGATGGATTCCGAAAAGAGAAACATTGAACTGCTTTTAGATATTATTTGCCACGATATCAAAAACATAAATCAAGTGGGCTTGGGGTATCTCGAGCTATTGCTTGAGGATAAAAACTTGGGGGAGAAGCAAAGGCAATTTGGAGAAAAAGTTTTGAAGGCATTTCAAAGCTCTGCAAGATTAATTGAAAACGTTGAAAAGATTAAACAAGCTGGAGCGATCAAACCTGAGCCATTGAATCTCGATAGCATAATTAAAGAAATAGTCGAGGAATTCTCCACATCAGTCAAAGATAGAGAAGTTAAGATAAAATACAGCCCCAGAAAAAATCTAATCATAAATTCCAGCCCTCTCGTGAGGGATGTATTTGCTAATCTCATTGATAATGCTATCAAGCACGCCGGTAAAAAGAGAGTTAAAATCAGCATAGATGTTGAAGATTATACTAGGGGAAGCAAGCAGTTCTATAAGATTACAATTGAAGACAATGGAAAGGGTATACCGGATGAGCTTAAGAAAAAACTTTTCAATAGTCAAGCAGCCAGATCCAAAGGCCTTGGTTTATATCTTGTGAAAACCATTGTGGAGAAAACCGGTGGAAAAGTATGGGTTGAGGATAGAGTTAAAGGGAATTCAGCAAAAGGCACTAAATTCGTGGTAATACTTCCAAAGTGTAAAACATCTCTAGCTTCTTAACAGCTATTCCAGCAGCTTGGACTGCTTGTGTATTATCTCTTCCTCCCCTTCTTCGATGCGGATTCCTCCCCACACCTGCTGCAAGATCTTCCTCGCTATTTTCTCGCCGATCGCTGGCACCCTTGCCAGTTCTTCAACACTTGCATTTCTCAATGCTTCAAGGTCGCGATAGCCTGAGCTATAAAGCATCCTAGCCCGCACCCTCCCTACCTCCTTGAGCTGTATCAGGGGTAAAAGCTCAGTTCCAGCTCCATATCTAAGTCGCTGCTCAAGTTCTCTCGCCAGTTTACTAGCAGGGTGCTTCAGATGCCTCGATAGCTCTGCCAATGCATGTGCCAGCCACTCTGCGGTTTCAGCAAGTGCTCTTATATCTCCAGGGCCGATGTTGAATCGCTGAGCAATATGCTCCTCTTTTTCCTCAGATATCCAGCTTTCCAGCATCAAAGCAGTTTTAACCTCGCTCAAATACCATTCATATTCCTCGCCATCGGATGGGCTCTTATGCTCCAGCAGCTCACCTTCTCTTTCTACCAAAACATTTAAAATCCAGTCATAATCTTTGCTGCGAAGGTACAGGCGGCGCATATCAGGCGTGCTGCAGATGGTGTGCAGCAAAGCAAATGTAGAAGGCTGCCTTGATCTACCCAAGGCTTTAATCATGATCGAAGCAGAGAGAGGGTCGATGTAAAGCCTTGAGATCAGACTTCCAAGCGAAGTTGGCGATAAAAATTCCCCTTGAACTGAAATCATTTTTTCACCCTCAAAGAAAGCAATTAATTTGCTCAGCAGCGGCTCAAGTTTTATTCCTCTATCTAAACGCTGGAAACCAAAGAAAGTTGTCATTATGAAGTCCTGAAGTTCAGCTTTTGTATCTGCAAATCCAGTTGCAATTAAAGAAAGCACGTGGCTGCGAAGCGCCGGCTCGGTGCCAAGTTTTGAATATATTCTCTCTGGCTTGGCATTGATGTATTCAGCCGTGAGCTTGAGAAGTTCATTATGGCTCTTTGCCAAGAGCACGGCCTCACCATAGGGGTCCAGGCCGGGTCTGCCTGCTCTACCTCCCATTTGCTTTACTTCAAGTACAGGCAGTGGCTGCGATCCAAAGTTTGGATCATAGCGCTTATATTCTTTAATTATCACGCGTCTTGCCGGTAGATTAAGCCCTGCAGCTAGCGTTGGGGTGCAGGCAACAATTTTAATTCTACCCCCTCGAAATCCATCCTCGATGACCTTCCTATGATCTGCTCTCAAACCAGCGTGATGAAAGGCAGCGCCCCCTTCCAAGCAAGCTGCGAGTTTTCTGCAGACCTCAGTTTCAGCAGTTGCCTCAACTGCTCTCGCGAGATCTAGGGCAGAGGAGATTTTTTTGCTCTTTAAAATTCTGCTTATTCTCATCGCAATGCTCTCAGCATTTCTCCTAGTGCTTGTGAAGATGAGGCACTGCCCCCCTTCTTTAACCGTATCCAGTGCAAGTGCAACTGTTTCATCCTTTTCCTCAAGTTCGACCTCTCTTTTATCCTCTTTGAAAAAAATTACTTTGCCGAAGAAAACACCCTCCTTCAATTCCACGGGTCTGAAGTCGCTCACCAGCAGCTCTGCCTGTAACCAAGAGGCAAGTTCCTCTGGATTGCCTATGGTTGCACTTAAAGCTAAGACCTGTGCACTTGGATTAAGCTTTCTGAGTTTTGCAACTGTTACTTCGAGAGTGGGGCCGCGATCCGCTTGATCTATCAAATGGATTTCATCCACAACTATCACAGTTATTTCATCCATCCAAGGTGATTGATTGCGCAGCAGGGAATCAGCTTTCTCTGAAGTTGCAACTATTATATCATTTCTGCCCAGCCATTCATCGCGTTTGTCAAAATCCCCGGTTGAGATTCCAACCTTTATATTAAATTTATTGAACCTTGAAAAATACTCATACTTCTCATTCGCCAGAGCTCGCAGCGGCACTATATAAAGAGCCTTTCCTCCTTTATTTAAAATTGAGTTAAGCATGGCGAACTCAGCTATCAAGGTTTTGCCGCTGGCAGTTGGAATAGCAGCGAGAATATTTTTACCCTCAAATATTCCCAGCCGCACAGCTTCAGCTTGAGGTGGATATAGCTCTCTAATTCCCTCTGATTCATAAAGCTTCAATACTTCCTGCGGTAGATATTCATTTAACTCGCTGATCTTCATTTCAAATTAAAATACTGCGCCGGCAAAAAATAGTTTTTGCAATAAGCAAAGGCTTAATATTCAGCTAATTCCAACATAAAGTTGTGAACACGAATATCACTGAAGTTAGAGTTAGATTTGGAGATACCGATCCATTTGGCGTGGTCTACTTCGTGAGCTACCTGCGCTATTTTAAATCTGGCTTGGATGAATATCTCAGATCCTGCGGAATAAAGCCTGAGGAGCTCTTCCGCAATAGGGAGCGCAAAATTGGCTTTCCAATAGTTGAGTCCTTCGCGCAGTATAAAGCGCCAGCTAGATATGATGATTTACTTGAACTCCATACTTCTTTAAAAGAACTTCGAGAGAAGGCCGCGATTTTTGAATTCAAGATATATAAAAAGGAGACGAAGCAGTTTTTAGCAAGTGGAACAATAACCTGCGTAGCAATAGACGATGCTTGGAATCCAATTCCCATCCCCGAGGATATCGCGAAAAAGCTGAGGGGTAATCCAAAGATATAAGTAATATGGATAAGTTAAAAAAAATATGGGAGGTGATAATTTTGGCGAAATATCAATATAGCAAAGTGGTTACTCTCAAAGATGGCACTAAGGTAACGCTTCGCGAGTTAACAAAGGAAGATGAAGAAGCATTCATTTCTTTTTTCGACTATGTATCCACAGAAGATGCTAAGTATTTGAAGCATAATATAAAGGATAAGAAACTCATAAAGCGCTGGGTTGAAGAACTTGATTATAGCAAAACTCTGCCCATCATTGCGGAGAAAGATGGAGTAATTATAGGCGATGCATCGCTAGATTTCTGCCTGCATCGATGCAAGCACGTGGGCAGAGTTAGCGTTACAGTGCATCGAGATTACCGAGGCAAAGGCTTGGGTAAGGAGCTGCTGAAATTCATTGAAGAAATAGCTGAGTCAAAAATGGGAATCAGCAAGCTATACAGCGAGCTTGTTTCCAGCGATATAAAGGCTATAAGATTCATGGAAGCACTTGGCTACGAGGAAGAAGCAATGCTCAAGGAGCACTTCATTTCAGATGATGGAGTGGTGCACGATATAGTGGTGATGTCAAAGTTCTACATACCACCTGAAGAGGCTGAAGGGTGGTAATAATCAAAGCAATCGGAAGCGAGCAAAAGCTATATATGCAATTAAGGTGATTCTTCAACTAAGATGTAATGAGGAAAGAGGAAGGAGGGTGAGGCGCCTCAAAATTTGGGGCGCCCTCTATTCAAACCAATCTTTTATTTATAACTTTTATAATTTTCTCTTTTTCTCGATTTTTCCAATACTACTTTATATTCAAAAGCGATAGTGAGGATTATGAACGAGCTATTGCGAGAGATAAATTTCAAAGATGGATTGATCGCCGCTGTTGTGCAAGACTTCAAGACCAATGAAGTGCTAATGTGTGCATTTATGAATAAGGAAGCGCTTGAGAGAAGCCTGTCAACAGGTAGAATGTGCTTCTACAGCAGAAGCCGCCGCAGGCTATGGGTTAAGGGCGAGAGTTCCGGTCATTTTCAATATATTAAAGAAGTGAGAATAGATTGCGATGGCGATTCCCTTTTATTTAAGGTAGAGCAAATCACAGCTGCCTGCCATGAGGGCTACTACTCGTGTTACTACCGCAAACTTGAGGATGGAAAATGGAAGATAGTTGAGCCAAAGGTATCTCAGCAAAAAGAACACGATCAATAATTAATTTTATTTTTCTCTGTGCTCTGCCGATCTATTTCGCAAGATTTAAATCAATTGCAGAGCTTAATAGGATAAAGACTCTATTTGAGTTGAGAAAGTGTCAGCAAAAGCGACAATTTATTTGAATAGGATTGGTGACTTCTGCAGTTGAGGAGGAAAATGGATTTATGGCACCAAAGATTGAGGCAAAGGAAAAAATGAGATATGAAGTTGAAGGAATGCAGAACGTGGAGATAAGAATTGGCAAAATCGAGGAGGAGGAAGAACCTT
>JBBIOZ010000046.1:0-12738 GCA_037443105.1 Methanocellales archaeon | reverse complement strand
ATGGAGATAGGAGATATCTTGGGAAGGGAGTGCGTAAGGCAGTTGCAAATGTCAATACCATCATAAAGAGAAATATACTAGGGCTGGATGTCTTCAAACAAAGGGAGATAGATAAGTTATTGATCGAGCTCGATGGTACCCCAAATAAATCTAAACTGGGTGCAAATGCAATTCTAGGCGTGAGCATCGCAGTTGCAAAAGCAGCAGCTTCTGCAGCTGGCCTGCCTCTCTATAAATATCTTGGAGGAGCAGCGAGCTATACCATTCCTGTGCCGAGTTTAAATGTCATCAATGGCGGCAAGCATGCTGGAAATAAACTTGCGATACAGGAATTTATGATTCAACCGGTTGGAGCAGAGTCATTTGCAGAGGCACTTAGAATGGCGGTGGAAACATATCATACGCTTAAAAACGTGATCAAGGAGAAATATGGAATTGCTTCTACGAATGTTGGGGATGAAGGTGGATATGCACCAGCTATGACCACGACTAGAGAGGCTCTGGATGCAATTTCACTCGCCATTGAAAGGGCAGGCTATGAAGGTAAAATAAAACTTGGATTGGACAGCGCAGCAAGCGAGTTCTTCAAAAATGGCGAGTACGCTATTGATGGAAAGAAGCTTACCGGTGCAGAGTTGATTGATTATTATATTGAGATTGCCAAAACATATCCCATTATACTCTTCGAGGACCCATTTCAAGAAGAAGCCTTTGAGGAGTTTGCAGAGCTAACTAAGAAACTCAGGAACATCATCATCGTTGGCGATGATATCTTTGTGACAAATGTCACGAGGCTGAAAAAGGGGATTGAGTTAAACGCTGGTAATGCACTGCTGTTAAAGTTAAATCAAATTGGCACTATTAGCGAGGCCTTTGATGCAGCTACACTAGCTTTTCGGAGCAGCTGGAAGGTGATGGTTAGCCATAGGTCCGGTGAAACTGAAGACACCGCAATAGCAGATATAGCAGTAGCACTGGGAGCAGAATTGATAAAAACAGGTGCGCCTGCTAGGAGCGAGCGCAATGCAAAGTATAATCAGTTGCTGCGAATCGAGGAACAGCTGGGCACAAGCGCGCAGTACCTAGGACCAAAACTGTTGGAAATGTAAATTTCATACCAAAAATTATTTATGTAATACAAATTATTACTATTTTTAAAAATGTAACACAGATGTTATAGATGCACATTCCAGATGGTTTTATTCCACTTGAGCAATGCCTCATATACTTCCTTATAGCAGCGCCATTCATAGCACTCTCAATGAAATGGGCTAGAAAGGAAATGGATGATATGAAGGTGCCTCTGCTTGCCACATTAGCAGCCGGTATATTTGCAATTCAAGCCATAAACATACCCATACCTTGGGGCACAAGTGGACATATGGTGGGTGCAGTACTCGCAGCCATAATACTAGCCAGCCCCTGGGCTGGAGTACTGCTTCTAACAATCGTACTCTTAGTCCAAGGCTTTGTTTTCGCAGATGGAGGTATAACAGCACTCGGCGCTAATATTCTCAATATGGGCGTAATCAGTACTTTCACTGGATACTATCTATATCTAGCGCTGAGAAAGCTTAATATAGGAATCACAAAAGCAGCTTTCGCTGGCGCTTGGTTTGGGCTTTTTATCTCAGCAGTAGTCTGCTCCCTTGAGCTATATATCGCTGGTACATTTCCACTATACGAAGGCTTGCTCTTCATGGGAATGTATCACGCAGTGATCGGAGTAATCGCCGAGGGAATGATAACAGCCATAGTGATAAAGGCAATAGCCATAGTAAAGCCAGAGCTCATTGAAAAAAGAGCGGGGGCTGTGGTATGAAGCAGCAGCAGATTTTAAAGGCTGGCTTAGCCATCGCATTAGCAATAGCTATCGCAGCGCCATTCCTCGCCTCTTCCAATCCAGATGGCCTTGAAAGCACAGCTGAAAAAGTTGGTGCGGAAGAAAAAGCATACTCAGCATTTCCTTCGCCTATGGCTGACTACCTCGTGCCATTTCTAGGGGAGGGAGAGATCTCTGGAAGTATAGCTCTCGCAGCTGGAGTAATGCTGATAGCAGGGCTTAGCTATGCTATGGCTTTAATCTTAAAGAAAAAGGTATGAGCAATGCATATCATCGAGGCGAAAAATATCAGCTACATATATCCTGATGGCACAAAGGCGCTTGAGAATATAAATTTTAAAGCTGAGCGCGGGGAATGCATCGCATTGCTTGGTGCAAATGGTGCTGGAAAGTCGACACTTCTCAAGCACTTCAATGGCATATTGAAGCCAACCAGCGGCGTGGTTCTAATAAAAGGCGAGCCCATAACCAAGCAGAATATTTTAGAGGTGAGAAAAACAATTGGTTTAGTCTTTCAAGACCCAGACGATCAAATCTTTGCGCCTACGGTAAAGCAAGATGTAGCTTTTGGGCCAATTAATTTAGGACTTTCAAAAGAAGTCGTAGAGCATAGAGTTAGCGAGGCGCTGGAACTTGTTGGTCTAGCAGGATATGAAGATCGAGTGCCTCATCACCTCAGCGGTGGAGAGAAAAAGCGCGTTGCAATTGCAGGCATACTTGCCATGGAGCCCCAGGTGCTCATCCTCGATGAACCTACAGCTGGGCTTGACCCAGATGGAGTTAAGAAGATCATAAAGCTGGTTAAGAATTTGAATGATAAATTTGGAATTACCATAATAGTTGCCACCCACGACGTGGACACTGTGCCGCTGTTCGCAGATAGAATATGTGTATTATCTGCAGGTAGATTAATCCTGGATGGTTCTCCAAGAGCTGTTTTTTCCAAAAATAAAGTTCTAGAAGAATCAAGCTTAGATTTACCTGTGGTAACCAAGCTTTTCAAAATCTTAAGCGAAAGTGGAATCAATGGTTTAGATACACCTTTAACCATAGGCGAGGCAAAGGAGGAATTGCTGCGCCTGTTAACTTCGAGGAAGTAATATGAGCATTTTCTCAACAGCTAGCGAAGTAGAAAGAGAAGCCTTGAGAAAATCACCGCTGCATAAATTAGAGGGAAGGGTAAAAATCACGGCAGCTTTTGCAGTAATAATATACGCTGTTTTAGCTAAAGATGTATCTAAACTCCTTGCAGTGGAATGCTATCTAATTGCACTTGCATTGCTAGCTCGATTGCGACTGAATTTACTTGCAAAGCGATTGCTGCTAATACTGCCATTTGGAGGCGCTGTTGCACTCTTTCAACTATTTTTCAAAGAAGGTACAGTGCTCTATAGCTTTCCACTGGGGGTAAAAGTTACCACCGAGGGCTTGATATTCAGCGCTCTGCTCCTCTCAAAGCTGGCAGTATGCATTACCTCAGTAATATTGCTATCTTCTTTATCGCCGATGCACGAATTAATCGCATCAGCTCGAAAACTGGGAATGCCGAGAGAAGTAATACTGCTCTTTGGACTGCTCGCAAGATATCTATTTGTCTTTCAAGATATATATCAGCGCATTAAATTAGCACAGGAAACGCGCTGCTTTCGAATAAAAAATGGCAAGGTTTCATATCGCTGGATACTTGAGCAGCTTTCATATTCAATAAGCCTGCTCTTCATACGTGCATATGAACAAGGTGAGAGAACCTATATCAGCATGCTTTCAAGAGGATACAATCCAAATTCGGAGATATATATCGAGAACAGGAATATTGCATTGAGAGATTGCATATATTTGATCAATACCATTAGCATAATCGCGGCTATTCAATATTTTATTTAACTTTTACTGAAATTCTTTTCCTCGTCACCGGTATTAGCTTTTTCCATTCTATAACTGCATTTTTCTTTATTTTAAAATCACTGGCTGAAACATTCGCGAGCTTGCCATCAACTTCATATATATATAATCCTTCATCGCCATTTATCGTAACCACAAATTCCTTCTCACCAGTTTTTCTAACTTCCACGCCTGATATTTTCTTTAAGGCATCCAAAACCGTTGTCCCCTTTCTCAATGTCAATTCATGGGTTTCAGCAAATTCATCTAGAATATCATAAAAATTCTCCAACTTGCTTCTCAAAACATGCGTTCTCCCAAACTTCTTTCTCTCGATCAAGCCACTGCTCTCCAGAATCCTTGCATGCTTAGCTGCCACTGGAACAGATATACCCAGTTCCCGAGCTAGCCCAGCAATATGCATTTCTTTCTTCGCAAGCAATTTAAGCATCTTCACACGAGTAATACTGCTCAATGCTTTAAACATTTTCAGTCATTAGCCCAAAAGATTAATATTTGTTATTCAAAAAATTTTTGTTTGAAATAGCAGCAGCTCTCCAATTGACTTTTAATGACTCCAACAGTTACTCTTACCCTAGGTATTATTCTTCTTGTCTCAGTAGGTTTCAAAACTAGTTAATCGAGCTGAGAAGGTATCAAGTTGTCTAGCTTGAATTCGCTGTTTATAACGCAAAATTTGAAAGCCCTGGGAGCTAGTGGCATCATCAAGCTCAACCAAATTTCCCAACTTTCTCGCTCACAACTGCATAGAATTTATCTGCATTCTGCACATATTTTGGTATCTGCCAGATTCTTCGCTCGCTCTCAGTCATAGTTGGGCCATCAATTTGATACCAAGCATCTTTGAATGGTTTAAAACCAAATATAATTAAGAGAATCCCTATAATCCAGATCAATAGTTTTCCAAAGGGAATATATTTTTCTTGTACCGTCCATCCAAGACCAAGAAGAAGGATGCCTATTAATGCTAGATACCATCTAATTCTTCTTTTTTCAATCAATGTAATTGTAATATTGGAATAGGGAAGTTCGTATACTTGATCAGGAATGTGATTATGGGATATATGATGGCAAAGTAGTCGTTTATTGGTTGCGTAGAAAATATAATCGGTAGCTGCTCCCCATAGACCTACTGTTGTTACATTGTATTGAGCTAGGACTTTAACTAAAATCTGTTCATCTTCGTGGAGATATTCATCGATCATTGCTTCCAATGGATTGGTTATTTCGGAAGCAGTTCCCCTAAGATTTTTATAACATTCAGTAAATAAAATCAATGCATTTCTAAAGATCAAAATTCTATTATTCATTAGTCGCTCCTTCTATATCAACATCTATTTCTTTTTTTTCTCTTTTAGCTTTAGATTGGTGTGCTATGGATTAATTGAAACTTGTCCATCCATCACGCCAGTTATTGCCATACCACCGTTAAATGTAATCTGGTGCCCTCAAATCCAAGCGCTAAACCAAAGCAACTGTAGAATAATAGGTAACCGGGAGTTTATATTTCGCAGTGGCACTTAGATATTTTTCATCTGTCATTGATAATGTCCCCTCTAAGCTAATGTGGAAAGTGTGGTAGTTGAAAGACTTTGAAGTTTTGCATCTATACCAAGGTTGAGCTTCCGTTTTGTGGTTTTAACGCATCGAGGTGTTATTATTGTCACGTATAGGGATATTACTCAGAAAAATTGAAAAGGTTGAGAGCGAGACAAATAGCTAATTATAGCAATGTTTAGTTACTTCTTGGCTCATCAGAAGGTGAAAGGAATGTATGATGTGATATTGGCATACGAAGAAGGAAAAGGTGAAGCCTTCGTAAGGCGGGTTGAAGGAAAGAACCCGCTATTTATTTGTACAATAGGAACGACGGAGACAGCGAAGATTCCAGGTATATCTGCAGCAGGCAAATACCCGGAGTTCACAGACTATACACCGCCTGCTGATGTCGAACTCCTACTCCTCGGAAAGTGTAAATGCATCTCCGGGGTGCCAGTGACACCTGAAGGAATACCAACACCAGCCTTGATCACTATGTCAGCGCTTAAGTTAGCGGATATACCCGCTTTAGTGGTCGCCAGCGGACTTAGGATAAATCCCCACATTCCATTCGTGGACTTGGGAGGAAAGCCTGGTAGAGACATAAGAACGGGGAAGGCTGTGGAGAATACCGAGGAAGTTATACAGAGGGCGAAACTCGCTGGAGAAAATTTGGCTAAAATAGTAGATTATCTTGTAATCGGTGAGAGCATTCCTGGTGGTACAACAACAGCACTTGGTGTTCTATTGGCCATGGGGGTGGATGCCAGAAGAAAGGTCAGCAGCAGTATGCCAAGCAATCCGCATGAGCTAAAAATTAAGACAGCCGAAGCTGGATTGAAGGCATCAAGTATAGAGTTTGGCGAATTATCAAATGACCCTATTAAAGCCATTTCATGCGTTGGAGACCCAATGCTTCCAGCCTTTGCAGGGTTAGCTATTGGAGCGGCCAGCAAAGTTCCAGTTCTGATGGCTGGCGGAACCCAAATGAGCGCCGTGCTAGCGATTATTAATTCCTTAAATCGCGATGTCTTAGGCAATGTAGCGATCGGAACGACCAAATGGATCATAGTTGACAAGACAGCTGACTTGAAGGGGATAGTCAGCCAAATTGCTAATGTCCCTATTCTGGCTTCCGATCTAGACTTCAGCCAATCCAAGTTCAATGGCTTAAGAGCATATGAGTTAGGGGCTGTCAAGGAGGGAGTCGGTGCCGGAGGGGCTGCTATAGCTGCAATGGCGAAGTCCAGGGGTTCAATAACCAAAGATATCTTACTCGAAGAAATTGAGAAGAACTATGCGCGATTAGTAGGGCCAAAGTGATGCGTCCTCGTGGTTTGATTTGTGCTGCTAAATATCGCTCGCTATATCGATAGCCCTTAAATATGTGCATATGCACATTATTATTTGGTGATGTAAAATGTTCGGAAGAATGTGGATGGGTATGTGGCCTGGAAGAGGACCATTTAGCTTTCTCCCTCCTTGGCAAAGACCAGGATGGATATTTGGAAGGGGAGCTTGCTGGTGGCTATTCGCGCCATATACCTATAGCGCTCCATATTTTGGATATCCAATATTTCCTCCGTGGTGGTGAAGATGCGCTATAGATGGAGAACAATGTATCAATTAACAGGGCTGCCAGGTTGGATTAGATTCGGCTACTCTCCAGCGAGGTCAGCGACTGGACTTCCGTCGACTGGTGAATGGCTAATGTCAAGTTGGCAACGATATATGGAGCAACTCAGAAAAGGAACGCCATATTCGATGCCATCTCTAGGAATAGCACTAACAAAAGAACAGGAAAAAGAAATGCTAGAGCAGCAAGCTGGGGCTATAGAATCGAGCTTCAGCGATCAGAAAAAAGAATTGAGGAGATAGAAAGCTGGAAGGCATCTCAGCCTGAAAGAACTTGCTGCCCTTGAGGAATATCGAAAGCAGCTTGCCGAGGAAATCCAAGGTGTGGAAGCAAGGATGGAAGAACTAAGAAAGATGCAAAAGAGCGAATAGTTTTTCAGCTTTCCAGAAACATTATATTTCAGTGTTGATAATCAAGTTATGGAGCAATATAAATGCAGTGGCGGCGGAGACATAGAGTTGGGCGGCCAATGAAGCCAAGGGTGATTGAATGTCAACCAGTTATTTATCAATTTGTACCAGTTGTACCACCTGATAGGATGATGGATGCTATTAAGGAACCTGTGATCTTGAATCAAGATGAATTTGAAGCTCTCAGATTGATCTTCTACCAGAAATTGACGCAGGAAGAAGCAGCTGAAAAAATGGGTATATCAAGGGGTACAGTATGGCGGTGCTTGGAGAGCGCTCGAAATAAAATTGCAACTATGCTGGTTGAAGGAAGGCCGCTCATTGTAATGCAAAATAAAACCCAGCTATAACTCCAGCGGGAGGCAAATTCTAATTAGGAGTATCTCAAAAAAATTATAAAAACTCGCTCTTTACATCTCTTGCATCTCAAACAAGAAAGCTTTTTTAAGGCATTTATTTTATCTAAATTTGCAATTTCCTTTAGATCGACCTGCTAAAGCAAATTCTATGGCGGAGCAGCAGCTAAAGATATTCTCTTTATCTAGAGCGAGGTTTCTGGAAATCTGTTAACTTGCATAAAGATTGGTAGAACTCAGCTCTATAAAAATGATGCTATGGTATCCAGCACTTCATAGGTTAGAATTCATAATCGCAACTATATCGAGAGATGTATGAAACTTTGAAGGATAGATTTGCAAAGCACAAAAAAATCTAAGTTTTCCAAGCGTCGGTGATTTCTCTGTCAAGCTGCTCGTAGAAGTCCCTTCTGGTTATCTCCGTGAGCTTCGCTCTCTTTGTTATATAGCTCTCAACTTTGCCTAATACAATTTTCGGTATATCCTCGCTTTTCTCAACATTGAACAGGCTGATGTTCTCTTTCAAGCCAATTTTTTCAATTAGTTCTTCAACATATACATTCAATCCAAGGTAGACAAGTGTGGTTCTATTTTCAATTCCTGAGAAATACTCTATCACATTTGGCAAATTTGTAATTGCGATATCGCTTATCATGAAGATATCAGGTTTTTTAGCTTTATTTCTCAGCGCTTCAATCTTATTCAAATTAATCGCGGTTCCCCCTCCAAAGTACTTGCATAGCGTTTCATAAATTTGCTTCCTATCTCTGGTGTAATCTAAAGTAATATCATTTCCACCGAAGGCATCGCTGTAGTTATAAACAGCTACTCTAGCCCCATTCTCAAGGTATGCATTGGCAGCGCAAAAGCTGCCTAATACCGCGTGAGATAGAACTTCCCTTGGATTTGCCATGCTGCCTGAGGAATCGATTATTATCAAGCAATCAGGTATACCTCCAAGAGCACCGTGTGTCTCGCCTTCGGCTTTTCTCCAGAGCTTCGTAATTCCAGGCAGAAGCTTGCCAAAGGATCCCCAGTAGTTGATATCTTGAATTGGCCTTTCGACTTCCCACTCCGCAAGGGAGTAGGGATAGAGCGAGCCGTCTTTCTCCATTGGCAATTTTTGAACTGGAATGATGTAATTTTCAGCTAGTTTTTGATAAAATAATACATTTGCATCAATTAAACTGCCTATACCTCTCCCCATATGAGTTTTTTTCTCAATATATTTATAATAAACAGGTAGCGTTGTTTTCCCCTCTTTTGCAGGGATCTCGCTCTCACTACAGCCAATTAAATGCTGCAGATCTTTAACCACTTCTGCGAATTTCTTTGGATCTTCAATTCGCTTTGCAAAATCACGCAGGCTGCTTTCGATCTCAGCTTTTGAATATCTTTCAAAACCGTGAGCCACTAAAGGATTTGCCTCAAGGTGCAGAAGTTCTTTTATATATCTTGCAAATCGCCTGCTCTCCGCCTCCCACCTTGCTTTATTTGTATAGTTCACAGAGGCAAGTTTCTTGGTAATGGCGTGCTCTTCCACTCCTAAATCTATTTTCCAGAGCTCTTGATAGAGTGAGCAAATTGCTCTTTCAAGCTCTGATTTCTCCATATTTCTATAGAGCTTAGGTATGGCTGTTTCCATCTGCATAACGCAATAGGTATTCGCTGCGATATCCATGAAGCAGTCCGCTGCTTTAGCTGCTTTCTCGTGATTTGCCAATACTTCTTTAGCTGAAGCATAAATAAGCAAATGCGTGGTTAAGTCAAAGGGACAAAAGCTATGATGCGCGAGTTCGTGGTCCAGAAGTGCCTCTAAAACCTCAGCTCGATCCATTTTCTCCGCTAGTTTATCGCAGAAATCTTTGCTGATTTTTATCTGCTTGTCCTTCATTTGAAGCACAGAATGCTTGGGCAGAAACACAACCTTTGGCTTGGGAATAGCTGGGTAGAGATGTTTTTTCCTCAGCTCAGGCCAGAGCTCGTCAATTATTCTTTGATACTCATGCTGCTCAATCTGCGCCTTAACTATGCTTGGCCAGTCATCCATAGATTTTTATCCTCTCCCTCCCTTCATATATCCTTCCAGCTTTAGCTGCACCGAGGCTCTCTATTTTGCCTTTCACCCAGATCTCTCCACCTAGCATATTGCCCCCAACGCCAGCCCCCGCATTCCCTTCGATGATAATTTGACCACCCCTCATGCTATAGCCCAGGGAGTGAGAGGCATCTCCTTTTATCCATATTTTCCCATTGGACATATTGAATCCCGCGCCTGTTCCAGCATTGCCTTCAACAATTATCTCTCCATTTTGCATGCTCTCGCCAAGCCAGCTGCCAGCTTCTCCTTTTATTATTATTCTCCCTCCATTCATGCAGCTGCCAGCTCTATCTCCAGCGCTGCCCTCAACAATTATCTCTCCACCCTGCATATAGTAACCAAGATAGTGACCTGTATCGCCTTTAATGATGATTTTTTTACGATTCTCCTTGCCAAGATAATTTATTCTCTCTCCAAGTTCGAGTTTTATTTCGCTATCCTCTGATTCGTTCACTAGCAGCGAGAGAAATATGCCTGAGTGGGTGAATTCTCGATCTTTAACTTCATAGGGATATTTTGAAAAAAGATAAATATCTCTCTCGCTATAACTCCGCGGCTTTGGTGTTTTGAAAATATCATATATATAGCATAGTTCAACCTCAGCAAGCCATCTTTCATAATCAGCGATGACCTCTTCCACTCTATGCTTGCGCTTGGGTATGTCTCTACCGCTTGGACTGAAATCTTTAAATTTTTTAAGTATACTCATTCTTCACCACGTACTTCTTTATTTCTTTATAAATCGGGTGATCCCCCTCTGCAAGTGCCTCTACCCCTGCTTTGCCTTCTGCGACATAGTAAGCGTTTTTAAGTGCACTCTTTATATCATTCTTCTGCTCAGCATAGCGATTGAAGACCTCGCTCACAGCCTTTTTCGCTAGGAATATATCAACAGGATCGCCTCTCAGCTCCTTCTTATATTTCGAATGAAAAGCATCGCTCCAGCGAATTCTATGAGCAAGCGCGTAGGGTGCAATCTCGCGCAGATGCTCAATGCTTACCTCTTCCTCACCTAGGAACCAAGCTACGGCGCGGGAGTATTCCTTTATGGATCTAGGTATTCTATTGGAGGCGCAGTTTTCAATCGCGTGGCAGAGATATCCCACGTAGTGGCAGCCTTCTTCGCAGCTTTGTGCAGTTCTCTTCTGCCCGTAAACATAGCAGAAGGTGAGTTCAGCGATAAGGGTTAGAAGGAAGGCTGCTGCATCTTCGCTTAGCTCCAGGCTTTTAATTTCTCCTCTGATTTTCTCTCTATCTTCATAGGTGGGAGTATGAATCCCAAGTTCTCTTTCCAGCTTAGCAGCATATATCTTTGATAGCTCTCTTATCTTCTTAATTTTCTCTTCATATTCAACTTTGCTTTTAAGCACTTTATTTATCTCCTTGGTGAGGTCTATATCTCTTATGATTCTCTCCACCTCTCTCTTCCTTCCATTTATTTCAGAGGAAAAAATTGCACCGGGGTGCTTGGATTCAACCTCGACGTCGAAGCGATCAAGCAAGGGAGGTAAAAGCTCAGTTGTACCTCTATCTGAGTAGTTAGCGGTGGCGAATAAGCAATATTCCTCATTCACCAGTAGCTCGTCGAGGTATCGCCATATTCCTGTGTCGCAGCCCTTGAGAATAATACTTTGCTTCGAAGGAGGTAAGCGGTTGATTTCGTCAACTATTTTAGGCTGAAGTTGAGTGAAATTTGACCAGATCACTTCTTCTCTTCCTATATTTAACTCACCTAGATCTGGTCTACCTTTGATTTTCTCTTCCGTCTGCTCGGGATGCCCTTCCACCTCAGAATCCCAGATGATGTCAAGCGGAAGCTGATAGATCAAGCAGGAAACATATTCTGCACTAGTAGTTTTGCCCAAGCCAGGCTCGCCAACTATTAACTCCTTACCACCCACGAGAGCTGTGATGAAGCTCAAAAGCAAGGTTGAATTATATCGTTTTTCCTGAACCTCGATGTCTGGAATGTTGAAATAGAGGTTTTCTCCAACGAAGGAATATAGTTCTTCGATTTGCTTATTTTGCATGTGCTTTAGCTTAACATATATCCCAGATGGTTTTTAAGCTTTATCCAGCTTCAGCTCTGCTTTGATTTTTCTACTTACATTTGAAATGCTAACTTGAGAGATGTTAAGCTCTCTCTCAATTTCTCTTTGAGAAAGCAAGCCTCCTGAGGAAATATAGATTGCAGCTGCAGATACCACGGCTGGATTATGGCCGCAGGGTTCTAACTTGCTTAAAATTTCTTTAGCAAGCGATTCAATTTTAAAGCTATGGATGCTTAGTTCTTCATTTCTCCTTGCGAGAATCAGCATTTGAGCTTCGATGTATTCAAATGGGGTCATTCGCTGCTTTATACCAATTATTTTCCGAGCCTCGGCTAGGTGGCTCATTTTAGGCTCAAATGGAGCGATGCAGCCATTTTCATCGCAGGCTAGCTTTAGCGAGATTTCAACTAAATTTTCATGGGGGAGGTGCTTAAATTTTTTATTGCTTTTTAACTTGGAAAAAATCTGCCTTGCATCAAAGATCAGCTTCGCCTTTATTTCTTCATCAAGAATTACATTTTCAAGTTTCTTATAAAATTGATTTTGTTTACAATTTTCGCAAATGCCCAGAACATAAACGCTATACTTAAAATCAGCTATGCTTTCCAAAAAATGCATGGTTGATTCTGTTTTCACGATCTGTATGCCGCAAATCGCACAGACTTCTCTATAGGTGTAAAATCTCTCATAGTAGACATCCATAACTCTTCCCACATAGTAGCCTAAGTCGCAGGCTTCGCAATATACGCTGAATCCATTTCTCTCTTTATCCAAATTTTTTAGATTTCGACTGCATTTCTTGCAAATGTCATATTCCTTTTTCAATAGCATTTCCCACTGCTGCTTGTCTATTTTGCCCATTAGGTAAAAATGTCGCTTGGGGAAAATTTATATTTTATC
>JBBIOZ010000045.1:0-13414 GCA_037443105.1 Methanocellales archaeon | reverse complement strand
ACTTCATCTCCATTTAAAAGCTCTGCAAGGCTGAGTGATGGAATAGGATTGAAAAAATTGCCCCTAAAAAGGAATCGAGGCTGGGATAGCCGCTTAATAACCTTTTTTCAAATTCCAAAGACATGTGGCATTTATATTAACCCAGACCATATTAAAAATTGTCGAATTAATATTCGACTATATTATAAGAGAAAAAGATTTATTAACCCTCCGCTAAGCTGATTCAATTTACATGGGACCAATCTGCGGCTATGTAGGCAAGCAAGCTAGTGCAAAAGCAATTAAAATGCTATCAGCCTCAAGATATCAAGGGGTTAAAAAGCAGTGGACAAGCAATGGAATAGCGATAGCTCAGATAGCTCCTGAGCTTGAACTGCAGGGCTTCGCTATAGATGGCTGCTTTTATCAAGGAATGCTTAATTTCAGCGATCTCAAAGGCAGCCTTGCAAGGGTGAATGGAGACTACGCATTAGCCGTGGCAAGCGAGGGAAAGCTGCTGCTGGCTCGCGATCCAGTTGGAGTGAAGCCACTTTACTATGGCTTTGATATCGATGGATTTGCTTTTAGCTCAGATAAAAAAATGCTCCGCGCGCTGATAAAAGATATAAAAACTCTGCCCCCTGGTGGTATGTTGATCTATGGTGAAGGAATTGAAGTCATTGAAGATGGAATCTTTCAAAAGCAGGAAATTATAGAGGATGAAAAGCAAGCCCTTGAGTCGTTGAAAAGCACTTTAGATAGAGCAATTGAAATTCGAATTAAAAAAATGAGAAATGCAGGAATACTGTTCTCAGGCGGCGTGGATAGCTCGCTGCTTGCATTTAAAATTCCCAGTGCAAGGCTATACGTCGCTGGAATCGCAGGATCGCACGACATAGAGCAGGCGAGGGTGAGTGCTAGAGTGCTTGGTATGGAAGAAAAATTGAGGGTTGCTGAGGTAAAGCTTGAGGAGGTTGAAGCAAGAATACCGGAAGTGATAGGCATAATAGAAAGCCTCAATCCAATGCAAGTTGAACTTGGACTTGCATTTTTCTTCGCAATGCAAGCGATGAATGAAGAGGGAATTAAAGTGGCAATTTCAGGGCAGGGAAGCGATGAATTATTTGCAGGCTATAGAAGATACATTGATATTTTGAATAAACAGGGAGAGGCTGCGCTGCAGAGCGAGCTTTTTAAAAATATTAAAAATATTGCGAGTGAGAATCTGGAGAGAGATGCAGCGGTGGCAAATGCAAACTCCCTTGAGTTAATCATGCCATTTCTAGATAGAAATTTAATAAGCCTCGCGCTCAGCTTCCACCCAAAGCTTAAAATAAGAGCTCGAAATGATAGTAAAGGTTATATCACCAAATATATTTTGAGGAAAGTTGCAGAGGAATACATTCCTGAGATTGCTTGGAGGGATAAAAAATCGCTGCAGTATGGCAGCGGCATGCACGGTGCTTTAAAAGCAATAGCGAGGAAAAATGGCTTCACAGGGAAAATGGGAGTTGGAAGATATCTTGCTTACATTGGAGGTGTGAAGTATGATAACTGAGAAGGATATAGAACACGTGGCTTGGCTGGCTAGAATAAAGCTCTCAGAGGAGGAAAAGCAGGAGTATGCTAAGCAGCTTAGCTCGATTTTAGAATACTTCAAGTTAATCGACCAAGTGGAAGTAGATGCTGAGCCTACATTTCACGTGCTGGGATTGATCAATGTTTTCAGAGAGGATATACCCTCGAAGTCGCTGGATCAAAAAGAAGTCCTCGCGATAGCTCCTAGGAAAGAAGATGGCTTCATCAAAGGACCGAGGATAGTGCAATGACAGTAAAAGACATTCAGGAGCAGTATACCAGCGGGAGGAAAGCGGAGGAAGTTGTAATTGAGGTATTTGAAAGGATAGCGAGAAATAAATTGAATGACTACATCACTCTAGCAAGAGAAGCTGCACTCGCCCAGGCTAGGAAATTTGATAGAGGTGAAATAAAAGGTAGATTAGCAGGCATACCGATTGCAATTAAAGATAATATTTCAACCAAGGGAATTCAAACCACCTGCGGCTCCAGAATACTCCTAGGCTACATCCCGCCCTACGATGCCACAGTGGTGGAGCGGTTGAAGCAGGAGGGCGCTATTATCATTGGCAAGACAAATATGGATGAATTTGCAATGGGGAGCTCGAATGAAACAAGCTACTTCGGCCCAGTGCTGAATCCATGGGATATCGAAAGAGTGCCAGGAGGCTCCTCGGGGGGAAGCGGTGCTACCGTGGCTGCGGATGAAGTGCCAGTTGCACTGGGCTCAGATACAGGTGGCAGCGTGCGCTGCCCAGCTTCATTCTGCGGAATCGTTGGACTCAAACCCACCTATGGAGTGGTATCGAGATATGGCTTAATTGCTTATGCAAACTCTCTGGAATTAATAGGCCCAATGGCTCAGAATGTCGAGGATTGCGCCCTACTGCTTGATATAATCTCAGGCCGCGATGCAAGAGATTCAACCTCGGTTGATAAAAGTGAATATCTCTCAGCTTTGAAGGACGATGTAAGGGGTATGAGGATAGGCATACCTAGAGAGTTCTACGGCGAAGGCGTGGATAAGGCTGTGATGAAAGCAGTTTACAATGCCATAGAACTCCTCGCAGATCTAGGAGCGAGGTATGAAGAAATTAGTCTTCCAAATGTGAAATATGCTCTCCCCGCTTACTATATAATTGCAATGAGCGAGGCAAGCTCAAATTTAGCGAGATACGATGGCCTGCGCTATGGCCTGCGGCTTGAGAGAGATTTGGACTGGCATACAACTTTTTCTGAGATTCGAGCCCAAGGCTTTGGAGCAGAGGTCAAGCGCAGGATATTGCTAGGTACATATGCACTCTCAGCCGGCTACTACGGGCAGTATTATTTAAAAGCACTTAAGATTAGAACGTTGATTAAAAATGATTTCCATCGTGCTTTCAAGCAATATGATGTTTTAATCACGCCTACAATGCCATATCCAGCTTTTAAAATCGGTGAGAAGATAGCTGATCCACTTTCACTTTATCTCGCTGATGTTAACACCGTGCCAGTTAATCTAGCCGGCGTGCCAAGCATATCCATACCCTGTGGATTTACAAATAACTTGCCCATCGGCCTGCAGATAATTGGCAAGTACTTCGATGAAGCAAGTGTGCTTAGAGTTGCATATACCTTTGAAAAAAATACAGATTATCACAAGCGAAGACCGAGGTGCGTGCAATGTTAAGCGAGGAAGTGATAATTGGACTTGAAATTCACGTGCAGCTCAATAAATTGAAATCAAAGTTATTCTGCCCCTGCTCCACTAGGTATCACGATTCACAGCCAAATACCCATACCTGCCCAGTTTGCCTAGCTCTACCTGGCTCGCTGCCTGTGATAAATAGAAAGGCAGTTGAATATGCTATTAAAGTTGCCCTTGCGCTGGAGTGTGAAATTTTAGATCAAACTCTTTTCTATCGCAAGAACTATTACTACCCTGATCTACCAAGAGGTTTTCAAATTTCTCAATATGACTATCCACTTGCAGTAAATGGAAAAGTAGTTATAGATACAGATAGCAGGGAGGAGCGCGTGGTGAGGATAAAAAGAGTGCACATGGAGGAAGATCCAGGTAGGCTGGTGCACCCTGGGAGCATTGAAACCGCGAGATATGTTTTGATCGACTACAATCGCTCTGGAATACCGCTTCTTGAAATTGTAACCGAGCCTGATATCAGAAGCCCCAGTGAGGCGAGGAATTTTATCGGTAAATTGCGCAATATCTTGGAATACTTAGATGTTTTCGATGGCTCGTTGGAAGGCAGCTTGAGGGTTGATGCAAATATTTCACTCCGCGGTGGTGCAAGAGCAGAGGTTAAAAATATTTCTTCATATAAAGGCGTGGAGAAAGCCCTGGCTTTTGAAGTTACGCGGCAGAGGAATCTTGTGAGGAGGGGAATCAAAGTTGTGCAGGAAACAAGGCATTTCGATGAAGCCAAAGGGATAACCGTGAGCCTGAGGGTTAAAGAGGAGGCTGAGGACTATCGCTACTTCCCTGAGCCGGATTTAGTTCCAATGCGCTTGAAGGACTGGATTCCTGAGATAAAGGCATCTCTGCCGGAGCTGCCCAGTGCTAAGCGCCAGCGCTTCATAGAGCAGTATGGCATCAAAGAGGAGCATGCTAAAATCTTAACCGCTGAGATTAGAATTGCAAATTACTTCGAAGAAGTGGCTAAACATATAGACCCAAAGATAAGTGCAACTTGGATAGCTGATGTTTTGAAGGGCGAGTTGAATTATCGAGATCTAGATATAAGCGAGGTGAAATTTCCACCTGCATATATGGTTGAGATACTGGAGAAGCTGATGAATAAGCAAATCACCGATGCTGGAGCGGTTGAAATAATACGCACCATTCTCGATGAAGGTGGAACGCCAAGCGAGGTTATAGCGAGAAAAGACCTTGCGAGGGTAGAGCTACCTCTAATTGAAGCAGCGGTGCAGGAAGTACTCAGAGAGCAGGTGAAAGCAGTGAATGATTTCAAAAATGGCAGGCAGGAGGCATTGAATTACTTAGTGGGCCAAGTATTGAAGAAAACAAGGGGCAGGGCTGATGCAAGTGAGGCACGAGCTCTCATCTTGAAAGAATTATCAAAAGGGTAGCTATATGCATTTAATTATAACTGAGAAAGATATAGCTGCGCGGAGAATTGCGAATATATTGGCAGATGGAAATGTAAAAGTCAGAAAAATAGAGGGAATAAATATATATGAATTTATATATGAATCCTCTCCATCTGCGGTTGTGGGTTTAAGCGGCCACATCCTTGCCCTAGACTTTCCAGAGGAATATAAAAAATGGAATGAAGTTGAGCCTGAGAAGCTCGCAACCGCGCCAGTTGTACAGATTCCAGCTAAGAAGAGAATCGTTTCAGCGATTAAAAAACTGGCGAAAAATGCAGATAAAATCACAATAGCCACAGACTACGATCGAGAGGGAGAATTGATCGGAGTTGAAGCTCTAGATATAATTCTAAGCGTGAAAGCAGAACTCAAGGTGGAGAGAGTGAGATACAGCGCTATTACCCCAGTTGAAATTAAAAGAGCATTCGCCGCCCCTGCAGAGGTGGACTTCAATCTAGCTTCAGCTGCAGAGGCAAGGCAGAAGATAGACTTAATATGGGGTGCAGCATTAACTAGGTTTATTTCACTATCAGCAAAGAGATTCGGAAAGGAATTTTTAAGCGCAGGTAGAGTTCAAAGTCCGCTGCTTGCAATATTGGTACAAAGAGAGCGGGAAATCCAAGCATTTAAACCCATGCAGTACTTTGAAATCAAAGCACAGCTCAAAAACAGCTTTGAATTCAGCGCCAAGCACGAAAAAGGCAGAATCTGGGATAAAAGCGAAGCTCAAGCTATAATCGCAAAGCTGGGTAAAGAAGGCGTGGTGGTTGAGAGCAAAAGGGAGAAGCTGCGTGATAAGCCACCAGCGCCATTCAACACCACCGAGTTCTTAAGCGCTGCAGCAGCACTTGGCATCTCCACTTCCACTGCTATGAATATAGCTGAAGACCTCTACATCCACGGCTACATCTCCTATCCCAGAACCGATAACACAGTTTATCCAGCGAGTGTGGATTGCAGAGCTATAATTAGCATGCTGCGAGAAAGCGACCTAGGCGAATATGCCCGCGCACTTCTAGCTAAAGAAGAACTCAAGCCAAGCAGGGGTAGAAGAGAGGCAACGGATCACCCTCCAATCCATCCAACTTCAGCTGCGAGGAGAAATGAATTGAGCGCTGAACACTGGAAGATCTATGAACTCATCACCAGGCGCTTCCTAGCAACCTTTGCCGAGCCAGCGGAGTGGGATTTGATAAAACTCGCTATAGATATAAATCAAGAGAAATTCCACGCCAGCGGTAGAAAAATAGCAGAGCTAGGGTGGCGCTGGTTCTATCCATATCACATGCCAGAGGAAAGATTGCTTCCAGCGCTTAATGTTAATGATAAAGTAAGCGTTGAAAAGGTAGAACTGCTCGAGAGGCAAACCGAGCCACCGCCTAGATACACCCAAGGCAGGCTGATAAAACTCATGGAAGAACTCGGCCTTGGCACGAAGTCAACGAGGCACGAAATAATTGCCAAGCTATATGCCCGTGGATATATACACGGCAATCCCATTAAGCCAACGAAAACAGCGTTTGCAGTTGTCAGCGTGCTTGAGAACTACGCTCAGCTCATTGCCAAGCCAGAGATGACAAGCAAGCTTGAAAAGGACATGGATAAAATTGCAGAGGGCAAAGTTAAGGAGGAGGCTGTGGTAGATGAATCTAGATCTATTCTGCAGAGCGTTTTCAAAAACCTAGGGGAAAGAAAGCTTGAAATCACCAGCTCGCTCAAGCAGGGCACGCGCGCTGATAAAATCGCTGGCACGTGCTCGAAATGCGGTGGAGAATTGCTGGTTAGAAGGTCAAAAAAAGGTCGATTTATAGGCTGCGCTGGCTATCCAAGCTGTGAATTCATACTTCCACTTCCCAGATATGGGCGGGTGATATTTGAAGATGAGAAGTGCTCCATACATGGCATAAATAAGGTGAAGATATCAATGAAGGGCAGAAGAAGCTGGAAGCTAGGCTGCCCGCAGTGCAACTATGAAGCTTGGAAATTAAATAAGTCTAATATAGATGAGGGCGAAGGCTAGGAAGAATGTTAAAATTGAGATCACAACTCCAATTTTCATCCACCCAAGCATGGAGAAGTGGCCCAGCTTCTTCTTCTCAACCAAGCCAGCGGCAACTATATTTGCAGTTGAGCCTATTATCGTGGCATTGCCGCAGTAAGTTCCGCCAACAAGCATGATCCACCACACTGGATCAAGGTTTAAATTGCTACCTAGAGCTTGAACCACAGGCACAATTGTTGCCACAGCTAGTACGTTATCCATGAGAGCTGTTAAAACCGAGACCACAATTCCTATTAAAAGCATGGTGGAGAATAGATCTCCAGCTAGCATGGAAATCAAATGAGCAATTTCACCGGTCACACTGGTGTACTTCAGCGTTCCCACGCTTGCAAAAAGCAGGATGAAGTAAAGCAAAGTCCACCAGTCCACCTTTTCCACAAGATCGCGAGCGTGTTCACCGCTGATTAAGAGCACCACTCCAGCCATCATCAAAGGCACTCCAAGCAGCATAACATTCTTCTCAAGCCCCAGAATCTCCTCGATTTTAAAGTGAATGATCAATCCAGCTATCACAGCGATAAATACACCCATGCTTATCTTAAGATCCCTATTCAATTTGAACTTCCCAATGTCGATTGCGCATGCTATTTTACCAAAACCAGCACTGCGCCTTAGATAGAGCACGCCAATTAAAGTGGTTAGCAAACTGCTGATTATAGCTGGTGGAAGCACCCAATCGATGAAATCTTCAATTGTAAAGCCTGCTTTAAATGCTATTAGCACGCCAATTGGGTTGCCAACAGGTAGAGCGCTGCTCCCTATGTTGGTGGTGAACACTAGGAACATGATGAATGGCAGTACCTTTTCACCCTCGAATCCATATCCCCTTAGCACTCTAAGCATTATTGCGCTCATGAATAGAATAGAGGTCACCTCATCCACAAGTGCTGCCATTATAGTTCCGAGTAGAAGCAGCGTGCCTAAGAGCAGAGAGGGTCTATGGGAAAAAGGTTTCAGGGTTACTGTGATCAACCAGTCAAAAAATTTTTTTTCTTCGAGAAATCCAACCACGATCATCATTCCAATGAGAAAGAGCACTATATCCAAGTTTGCGAATGCAATTAAATGCTCCACATCTAAAATCCTGAAGCCGAGGAGAAGTGCAATTCCAGCGAGTGCGAAGGCATTTCTAAAATGCCAGTAGAAGAGAGATCCGGCTATGAAGCTTATGAATATCAATAGAGAGATTTTCTGAGAAGTGTTTAAAGGGAGAATGGTGGTTGTGATTAAGAAGACCACGCTGATGAGTGCGAAGTATCCGATGATTCTGCCGCTTATATTCGTATTCATAAATTATAACCAATCTATTTCAAATATAAATTTTTATTCAATTTTTTTTTGCATCTTTTTGAAACAATTATATATCTCTTCTATGTATTCTTAACAGCATGCTTGAGATCTCCCTACTGCTGCTCTCAATTTTCATCGGCCTTATTCTCGGTTTATTCACCGGCTTAACTCCAGGTATCCACGTTAACAATGCTGCACTCTTCTTAGTTGGAATATCACCTGCGCTTTATGCTCTGGGTTTTGCACCGATCTATATAGCCATAATTATAATCTCCAATTCCATCTCGCATACCTTTCTCGATATCATCCCTGCAATTTTCCTCGGAGCACCGGGTGATGATACTGCGCTGGCAGTATTACCAGGCCATAAATTACTGCTTCAAGGCAGAGGAAAAGAGGCCATTCGACTCTCAGCATTTGGAAGTGCAGCTTCAGTTGCAGTGAGCCTGCTCCTCTTAGCTCCAGTAGCGCTTTTCTTCCTCGCTGTCTACCCCTTTCTAGAAAAACACATGCCCTTGGTACTCCTAGCCATTGCTTTACTTTTAATTGCATCAGAGAGAAGCAAAGCTATCTCCTTCAAGCAAAGGCTCAAATTCAAAATATTTGCAGCCATTGTTTTCACCCTCTCAGGCGCCATTGGGTCTTTTGCATTCAAGCATGCATATTTAATGCAGCCTGTGATTGAATTAAGCGAGCCCTCGATTTTATTCCCCCTTCTATCAGGGCTGTTTGGCGCCTCCACGCTAATTATAAGTTTATATACTCATACAGCCATTCCCCCTCAGAGAAGTGAGAAGCTATCTCTCTCAGGAGGCAAATTGGCTAGAGGTGCATTCATAGGCAGCATCTCAGGATCCCTCGTGGCTTGGCTGCCTGGAGTTTCAGCTGGAGTTGCAACTGTTCTCGCTAGGCTGGCGATTAAAGATGAGGAAGATGAAGCAGGTGAATTTCTAGTTTCAGTCAATGGTGTGAATACAGCGAATGCAATCTTTGGATTGATCGCTCTATTTGTTATAGGCAAAACTAGAAGCGGTGCTATGGTTGCAGTTAACACCGTTCTGGATATGGAGTTCTCGCCTGCTCTAATTACTTTATTTCTGCTCGTCATAGTGGCTGTGGCAATTGTTTCCTATTTCCTAACAATTTTAATCGGAATGAATATCTCAGTATTTCTCCCAAGAGTTAACTATCCAAGATTCTGCTTGGGAATTTTAATTTTTCTAGCTCTTTCAGTTTTGCTTTTAACCGGGCTATTTGGATTCGCTGTTTTCGCAATTTCAATTCCAGTTGGACTGCTTCCAGCTTTCATGCACGTTAGAAGAACCCACTCTATGGGCGTGATAATGCTGCCTTTAATTTTAAATCTGCTATAATTTTAAATCTGCTATAAGAAGTTTTATATATTCAATAAATAATTATGAATTGGGGATGGATAAAATGGAGAAATTAGCTGATTCAAAAAAGGTAAAGCAATATAACACTGGGGCGATAGCTGGCCTCGGGGTATTTTTCCTAGGCATAGTGCTTTTACTATTTGTTTTCCAGCTGGCATATTCCCAGTTCTCAGCCCCCTTGGAAAATTCATCTCTTCAAATCAATCCGCAGGATGGAAAGATAAACTTGGAATCTGATCTACTCGCTGTAATCATCAAAGCAGTCTTCCTATTCATAATGGGCTTCTGCGGCTCATGGATCTCAGGCAGAGGTCTGCAGCTTTATCGCGTTTCAAAAGCAGCCTTTGAGAAAGAATAAAATTTTAATCCTCAGCTTGCATTTTTGAATTAAATGGGCTTGAAATTGCTACTGCAGAATGAGCTTGAGAAAGAAGAACTTGAATTATTGAGAGATCGCTTTGATTTAATCGGGAATATAGCAGTAATTCACATACCAGAAGCGCTTGAGCATAAAAAGCATTTAATCGCTAAAAAACTTGTGGAGAGGTATAATGTGAAAGCAGTGCTTCGCAAAATTGGATCTGCAAGTACTGAATTCAGAGTTGCAAGCTACGAGCTTTTATATGGAAATACCACTGAAACCATTCATCGGGAAAATAAATGCTGCTTCAAACTTGATCTCGCCAAAGTACATTTCACCCTGAAGCTTGCGATGGAGAGAGCTAGAATTGCTTCACTGGTTAAAGCTGGGGAGGATATCTTATGTTTATTTGCAGGCGCTGGTCCATTTCCAATTGTTATTGCGAAGCAAAAAGAAGTTGAAATCCTAGCAGTGGAGAAAAATCCAGTGGCAATTGCTTATTTCAGAGAGAACTTAGAATTGAACAAAGTCCGCGGAAAAATAGCTATAATCCAAGGAGATGTAGAAGCTATCTTACCGCAGCTGGAGAGGAAGTTTGATCGCATTATAATGCCCTCTCCATATCTCAAGCCCGGGGAGAGATTTCGATATTTAAAGTTAGCACTGCCACTTGTGAAAGAGCAAGGTGTGATCCACTGCTATGTTTTCGCTGCAAAGGATGAGATCGCTGAGCTGGAAAGGACACTGATGGAGAGATTTCCAGTCCGCGTTTTGAGGATGAAGAAATGTGGAAACTATGCTCCAAAGGTATATAGAGTTGCACTTGACTTGCTGCTATCTAAAAATGATAATTGAAAATAATTATCATGCGAAAAAATCGTTAGATGTAAATACTGGTTTTGAATTAGTAAAAGCAGGATTGATCAAATGAAAGTTCAAAAAAATTGTCCATTATTCATTGCTCAAACTATTTTACTGTGCATCAGAAATGAAATTGATGATACACTCTGGGAAAAGAAAAGCAAGCTATTCCTCTGCATGGAGCAAGACTGCGCTTGGTATGATGACAAGCTAAAGGTTTGCGCTATAACTAAGTAACTGCTTTTTGCCCAGCTCAAAGGCCTTTAAATTAACTTCAATCATTTTCTTCGGCACGTGAGCAGCGATACTCTCCCTCAGCAGCTCCTCAGGAATTGGGAGGAAATTTGAAAGTGCTCCAAGCATTACAATATTCATTGCAATTGAACTTCCAGCGCGCTTCGCCAGCTCAACTGCATCAAGCGTGATAACTGCTTTGCAAAATTGCCTCAAGGCAAAGATGATTTCATTATCTGCGGGATAAATTGCTTTGCCAAGTATCACAGATAGAGGCAGGATTCTAGCTGTGTTTACAATTGCAATGCCATCTTCAGCTAGATATTTAGCATAGCGCAGTGCCTCCAGCGGCTCAAGGCCAAGTAAAACCCTTGCGCTGTGATGAGGCACAAGAGAGCCATATTCGCAATCTATTCGCATATGAATCTCAACGCTTCCTCCACGCTGTGCCATGCCATGCGTTTCAGCTGCTCTCACAGGCTTACCCATCTTTACTGCAGCGCTGCCTATTATATCGCTCAGCAAAATCCCACCCTGCCCTCCAACTCCAGCAATCACTAAGTCAAAGCCCATTCTTATCTCTCCTTAATGGCATTTGAGGGGCAAAGTTGAGAGCATACTCCGCAGCCGGTGCAGGCTTCATTGATATACGCCTGTTCTCCGCGAAGCTCTATCGCTGGACAAGCGAATGAGATGCATTTTCTGCAGCCAATGCAGGCCTCGCTCACCTCATATTTATTTCGCTTAATTCCCATTCGCTGCGCAGTGATAACGCACGCCTGCCTCGAGATGATCACGCTCATTCCACTGTGATCTCTGGCTCTTGTAAGTGCTTGCTTGGCATTTTTTAAATCATAGGGATCGATTACCTCAACCAGTTCCACACCGCAGGCACGAGCAATTGCTTCCAGTGAAATCCTCACACTCGTTTCTCCAGTTGCAGTTATACCTGTGCCTGGGTGTGGCTGGTGGCCTGTCATGCCTGTGGTGAGATTGTCCAAGATTACTAAGGTGAATTTAGCTTTATTATAAGCTGCATTCATAAGCCCGGGTATGCCACTGTGGAGAAAGGTTGAATCGCCTATGCTTGCGCAGATGGGAGTTTGTTCACCTGCAAAATATATTCCAGCTGCAATCGATGGACTTGAGCCCATGCAAAGCGTGGTATCAACCGTGCCAAGCTGCACTCCCAAGGTATAGCAGCCTATGTCGCTTGGGAAAACTGCATTTCTTCCAAAGACTTCACGCATTGCATAAAAAGTTGCTCTATGTGGACAGCCTGCACACATAACCGGAGGCCTAGGAGGAAGCTGCTTTGAATGCTCTTTTTTCGCAGTTAAGCGCTTGCCAATTGCTCTTGCAATCGCTGCCTCCACGATATCAGGGTTTAATTCACCCTCCTTTGGAATATGCTTGCTTGCTTTGCCCATAATTTTTATTTTAACTCCAAGCATGCGAATTTGCTCTTCCACCACTGGTTCAAGCTCTTCGATTACTAAAATTGCCTTCACATTCCTCAGTAGTTTTTTGATCATGCCCTCTGGAACTGGATAGGTGCCTATTTTCAAAAATGAAACTCTTGCCTGAAGCTTGGCGATCGCTTCATTTGCATACGCGCTGGAAATACCACTTGCCACCACACCTATCTTTGCTCCTTTTCTAATTACAAGCGAATTCCACGGCGATTTCTCAAGTTCAGCCTTAATTTCATTCTGTTTTTCATTCAGTTCTTTTAAAAGCGGTCTAGCGTGAGCCGGCAGCATTACTCTACGTTCAGGTGCTTTTTTAAACTTCCCATTTCCAGCCTTCAATACTATTTCCCCTAAATCGACATCGCTCTTCGCATGCGACACTCGCGTTGTGGATCTTAGCATAACAGGTATGTCGTATTTCTCAGAAAGATCAAAGGCATAGGATACCATTTCCTTCGCTTCCCTAGGCGAGGCTGGATCTAAACAGGGTACCTTGGCGAAGTAGGCATATCTCCTTGAATCCTGTTCATTCTGAGAGGAGTGACAGGATGGATCGTCACATACAATTAAAACCAGGCCTCTGGCACCGGTGTAGGCAAGAGTTAGGAAGGGATCCGCTGCTACATTCATTCCCACGTGTTTCATCACCGCAGCTGAGCGCACTCCACTCCAAGCAGCACCTATAGCGACTTCAAGGGCTGCTTTTTCATTCACCGACCACTCCACGTGCATGCCATACTTTTCTGCCTCCCCTGCAAGCACCTCAATTATCTCCGAAGAAGGGGTGCCAGGGTACCCAGAGGCGACTTTAACTCCACTTTCAAGCAGCCCTCTAGCGATAGCTTCATTGCCCAGCAGAAAAGCTTTGCCAGCCAAAGTTCAACACCTTTTCCTCATTTTCTTATGCTAAACATATAAGCTTAAGCTATTTGAATTGGAATTAGCTACTATGAATTTGCAGCTCGAAGCACTTTTCTTAATCATAGGAGAAATTGTTTTTTATTTAATTCTCTTCGTAATAATCGCAGCTGCTATTCTTGCGATATTGATTTCAATTTCATTTAAAACCGGC
>JBBIOZ010000044.1:0-13466 GCA_037443105.1 Methanocellales archaeon | reverse complement strand
GGTGCAACCAGCGAGAGATCACGCGCGTAGAGAGCGCCGGTTCCCTGCGGACCAAGCAATCCCTTATGGCCTGAAATAGCGAGGAAATCGCAATTCAGTTTTTTCACATTTATATTTAAATGACCTATAGATTGCGCAGCATCGATTAGCAGGAGGATATTGCTATCTCGCGCGAGTTTGGCTATTTCTTCGACTGGCTGAATGGCTCCAAGCGTGTTTGAAACATGAGTAATCGCGATGAGCCTTGTCTGCTTGGTAATTAATGCTTCAACAGCACCTGGAGCTACTACGCCATTTTTCTCCGCTGGAGCGATCTCAAGTTTCACCCCTAGTTTTTGCAATCGCTGCCAAGGTACAAGATTTGAATGATGCTCAATCGAAGTGGTTATCACTTGGTCGCCTCTCTGCCATTCAAGACCAAGTGCAACTGCATTTATGGCCTCAGTTGTATTTTTGGTGAAGATAAGCTGCTCAGGCTGCGCGCCTATGAATCTCGACACTTGGTCTCGCACAGCTTCATATCGCTCAGTCGCTTGCCTTGCAAGTCTATGCGCGCCTCTGCCATAGTTGGCTGAGTATTCAAAGAAAAATTCTTTCATAGCTTCTAAAACCTGCACTGGCTTTAGGCTTGTTGCAGCGCTATCGAGATAAATCACTTTATCTAGAATTGGAAAATCTTTTCGCACTTCCTGCACATTATACATAATTCTTGCAACACGCATTTAAGATTGAAAAGAGTTTTGGAGCAATTTAGTTTGCTATTTGGCTTGAGGATTTAGCACTAAGAACCTCGTCCATACTCCCAGATCTATAGCCCTCTAAATCCAGAGTTATATATCTATAGCCAAGCCTCCTAAGCTCTGTAGCAATTACCATTGAATTCTCCAAAATGATTTGACTCTCCTCCCGCAGCACCTCAATCCTTGCTATGCCATCGTGGTCTCTAACTCTAACTTGCTTGAAGCCCATTTTAAGCAGAAACATCTCAGCACGCTTAACTCTATCCAGTTTTTCCTTGGTGATCCCCACCCCATATGGAAAACGGGAGGCAATGCATGCCATCGAAGGCTTATCTGCATTAGGCAAGTTTAATTCTCTGGCAATGGCTCTGACATCTGCCTTGGTAATGTTGAATTCAGCGAGAGGTGAGAAAACGTTGAACTCGCGAAGAGCTCTAATTCCCGGCCTGTGACCGAGGCAGTCATCTGCATTGGTTCCATCAGCAATAACTTTAAGTCCTTCTTCACGCGCAACTTGACTTAAAACTTGAAGCAACCCCTTCTTACAGTAATAGCATCGATCTGGAGGATTCTGCTTAAACTCCTCTGACTCAAGCTCGCTGAATCTCACAATTCTATGCGCTATGCCTATTTTCCTAGCCACCTCAATGGCATTTTCAAGCTCAAATGGAGGCAGCGTTTCTGAATCAGCTGTGACAGCAAGCACTTTTTCGCCGAGTGCTTGAAAAGCCAGCGCTGCCACAACTGAGCTGTCAACTCCCCCTGAGAAGGCAATGAGCATGCTTTGCTTTGCCTTCATTGCCTCCTTTATTTGCTCAATCTTTTCCTTGAGCTCCATTGATTTAAAGGATGATTTCAATGTCCAGCTCTTCCGCAAGTTCTTTATATCGATTTCGAATGGTTACTTCTGTCACGCCTGCTACCTCAGCAACTTCACGCTGTGTTCTGCGTTCTCCGCAGAGAATTGAGGATATGTATATTGCTGCTGCTGCAACACCAGTTGGACCTCTCCCGCTTGTCAGCTCTTTCTCCCCAGCTTGCCTCAAGATCTCTACAGCCTTTGACTGCACTTCTCCCTTGAGATTTAAACCTGAGCAAAATCTAGGCACATAGTCTATTGGCGAAGTTGGCATGAGCTTTAACCCAAGTTCTCTGGAGATGAATCTATATGTCCTGCCAATTTCTTTTCTGCTCACCCTTGAAACCTGTGCTATTTCATCAAGCGTTCTCGGCACGCTGATCTGTCTGCATGCTGCATATAGCGCAGCTGCAGCCACTCCCTCGATGCTTCTGCCTCGAATTAGATTCTTGTCGACTGCCTTGCGGTATATAACTGCTGCTGTTTCACGCACATTTCTCGGCAGACCAAGCGCGCTTGCCATTCTATCAAGCTCAGATAATGCAAAGGCAAGGTTGCGCTCGGTTGCATTGCTCACTCTAATTCTCCTCTGCCATTTCCTTAAGCGATAGAGCTGCGCCCTATTCTTGGAGGAGATCGGCTTGCCGTAGGAATCGCGGTTTCTCCAATCGATCATCGTTGATAAACCTTTATCGTGAATTGTATAGGTCATTGGTGCGCCTACTCGTGAGCGCTTCATCCTTTGATCGTGATCAAAAGCTCTCCACTCTGGCCCCATATCTATGAAATCCTTATCGATCACTAGGCCACAATTATCACATACAAGCTCAGCTCTCTCATAATCATGGATAAGCTGTCGGCTCCCGCATTCAGGGCATTTCAGCTTTGTTTCTTCTTCATCCAGCGCTTTTTCTTTTTCTTTAACTTTTTCAATTTCTTTCGCCACGATTTCACCTCATCTTAATCCTTAACATATAATTTCTCGCCAACCAGCGCGCGGAGTTCATTCAATGCTTTTTTATACGGCTTTACAGAGATATAGGGCGAATCCACGGGACCGAAGATATCCCTTATCATTCCAATCTTGCTGAGTTTCTTGTCCACCACGGTAGAATCAATCCTAGGAAGCGAGGAATCGCTCCTATCTCTCTTCAAGATTAAGTCTCCACGTGCAGAAACATGAAGCACAACACCCAGCTTTCTCAAGCTCAACCTCGAAAGTAATATATAGGTGAAATTTCTACTATATAAAGTTTTCGTAAAAAATATATCTTAGTAAGCTAGTGGAAATAATGATTTGTTTGCAAATAGAACTTAGCATCCTCTTATATGATCCCATAGAAACATAGTATTTTCATAACCAAATTCTTTCTTGAGCTTAGCTACCAGCTCTTCCAAGTAAGCCATCATCTCCGAATAATCATCTGGGCTTATAGATTTAGTTCGATATAGCTGAGCGAGGTATGTCTCAGCAAGCCTGTTTACGACATCAATAAACATAACAATGGTTGATTCATCGCGCTCCATATTTCTATACCTCTCATACCAAGTTGTGACCATATTTTTTATCGCCTGTAACTGCTCATCCATATTTCATTTTTCCTCCTCCGTTGGAGATTATTTTTTATTTCTATGTCCTACCACATTCGCTTGAATAATTCTATATTTGCCTGTTTATGGGGATTTATCTTATAAAAGCTCTGTGGAATTTAAATTGAAAAAGCTCGCAAGCTGCTCTTATAAGTACGCGGTATGCTCTTTTTGATAGGACTCAGAAGTATAATAGAAATAGAAACTTATCCAATTTTTTAAAGAGCGATTGCTGCGAGAGTTACAGCGCGCTCTCTAACCATCGCATTTATGCTGAAAGAGTTAATATAATATTTTATTTATAATATATTATGAAAAGCTTATTATTCCATGCGCATATATATGCGCTGTTCGCGATAATAGGAGGAATTTGATGAAGGAACAGACTGAGGTTGGAAAATTGAAGGAAGGTCGCTATGTGGTAATAGATGAAGAGCCGTGCACTATTTTAAGCATAACGCATTCCAAGCCTGGGAAGCATGGCTCTGCTAAAGCGCGTATAGATGCAATCGGCATTTTTGATGGTCAGAAGCGATCCATAGTTTCACCGGTTGATGCCAAAATCTATGTGCCAATCGTTAAAAGAAAGCGAGCTCAAGTGCTATCCATCTCAGGAGATGCAGCCCAGCTTATGGACATGGATGATTATTCAACTTTTGAGCTTAAGCTCAGCCCAGAGGATAGAGCTAAAATAAAACCTGGGGAGGAAGTGCAATATCTTACAGCTATGGGCAAAGTAAAGCTTGATGTAAGGTGAGATGGTTTGCTTATAAAGCCATTTTTTGCAGATGCAAATGCCAGCTATGAAGAAGCTGACTTTGTAATATACGGTGTGCCATTTGATGGCACCTCCAGCTTCAGAGCAGGAGCTAGGAATGCTCCTGCTGAGATGAGGCAAGCCAGTTACAATTTTGAAACCTATATACATGAATACAAACTAGACCTCGGTGATGTTAACATCTGCGATCTAGGAGATCTCGAGGTAAGTTCAAATGTGAATGTAACATTAGAGCTTGTGCAAAAATGCTCACAGAGGATAGCAGGGGATGGTAAAATACCCATAATGCTTGGCGGAGAGCATTCGCTGAGCTATGCTTGCATCAAATCCTTCAAGCAAACAGCAGCGGTTATTTTCGACGCGCATTTTGACTTAAGGCAGAAGTATTTAGGTGTAAAGTTCAATCACGCTTGCGTTTCACGCCACATAGTGAAATACGTTGGCAGGCAGAACTACGTTGCAATTGGAATTAGAAGCGGCAGTAAAGAGGAATACAGATATGCAGATAAGAACCTGCGCTATTATAGCGCTGAGCAAGTTGCTTCTTCAGGTATAGAAAATGTTATGAAAGAAGTACTCGAGTATTTAAAACTTGAGAATATTTATTTATCAATAGACTTCGACGTCTTAGACCCGGCCTTTGCTCCAGCTGTTTCAACGCCTGAACCCTTTGGCTTGAATTCAAGGGAGCTGCAGAGAGCCATTAAAGCGCTTGCCCCTCGTGTAGTTGGCTTTGACATCGTTGAGATTGTGCCAGGCTACGATCGCGGTGAAACTGCACTCTTAGGTGCAAAGCTAGTGCGTGAATTCATTGCAGCGCGGAGTTCTTATGGTAAAGAAATTTAAGAAGCATATAAACCATTTAAAGATTGAGCCAAGTATAAGTGTAGACCTACTTCTGAAAGAGATGGAGGGCTGCGCCTTCGGTGCATATAGATTAAGCTTGGCAGCGAATATCTATGAAGAGATGATTCGAGACAGGCAAGCGAAGAAATTCTTCGGCCTCGCAGGCGCAATGGTACCTGCTGGCTTGAGACAGCTAATTGTGGATTTAATCCAAGATGGCTATATCGATGTGCTTGTTACCACAGGAGCTAATTTGGTTCACGATCTAATTGAGGCATTTGGCGGCAGGCATTATAGGGGTTCAAGCACTGTAAATAATCGAGCGCTGTATAAGGGGGGGATAAGTCGAATATATGATGTTTATTCCCTCAAAGAGCATTTTGAGTTGCTGGAGAAAAGACTGGGCGAAATTTTAATGGATGTGGAGAAGCAAGAGCTATCTACGAGGGAATTGCTCTATGAAATCGGGTTGAGGGTTAAAGCTGAAAACTCTATTTTGCGTACAGCTGCTGAGAGCAAAATCCCAGTTTTCTGCCCTGGGTTAGCGGATTCAATGATTGGACTGCATGCCTCGCTACGCTCTAAAATAATCCTTAATGTACTTAAAGATATAAGGGAAATTGCAGAGATCTGCTTCACCTCTAAAAGGAATGGCGCTGTATTCATAGGGGGAGGGATGCCTAAGAACTTCATTTTGCAATCAATGCTGATGTCACCAAATTATATTAATTATGCAATTCAAATTACAATGGATAGACCTGAGCATGGCGGACTCTCAGGTGCCACACTTGAAGAGGCAATCTCCTGGGGCAAAATCGCTACCAATGCAAAGCTTGTGACTGTTTACTGCGATGCTACGATTGCACTACCATTGATAGTGGGAGCGGTCAGGAGTCGAATAAAGCATGAAAAAAGAAGTTAAAGGAATTGCGCGCGATACCTTGAAATTCATCCTAGCTGTGAGCAGAGATTCCCATCCCTATGAATTCGCCGGCTTGCTTCGAGCAAGAGAGGGAATTATAACCGAGGTTTTAATCCTTCCCGGTACTGAGAGCTCAAATGTGAGTGCTATTTTAAGGCTTGAAATGATGCCACTGGATACAAGTGCTATCGGCACTGTGCATAGCCATAGCTCCTCTAACCTCAAACCCAGCAGAGCAGACCTCGAGCTTTTCGCGAAGCGTGGAAGCTGTCATATCATCGCTTGCTATCCATATAGAGAAACCAACTGGCGGTGCTATGATTCGCTTGGGAGGCAAAGAGATTTAAAGGTACTTGATATTGAATTTGATAATACAGAGGAAATATGATCAGAGTACTTGCAACTGGAACTTTTGACATCCTCCATCCTGGACATATTGCATATCTTGAGGAGGCAAGAAAGCTCGGGGATGAGCTTTTTGTGATAGTTGCTAGAGATGCCAATGTCAAACACAAGCCAAAGCCAGTTATTCCTGAGAATCAGCGCCTGCGCATGGTTAAAGCGCTCAAAATAGTTGATGATGCAATTCTCGGCAGTGAAAGCGATATATTTGAGCCGCTTTTTAAAATTAAACCAGATATCATTGCCCTTGGGTTTGATCAAAAGTTTGAAGAAGCTTGGCTCAGGGAAGAATTGAATAAGAGAGGTATTAAGGCAAGGGTGGTGAGAATTAAAAAATTTGAGGATTGCGATCTTTGTTCAACTGCCAAGATCTTCAATAGAATTATAGAGCGGCACTGTCAAAATATGCTGAGTAAGTGAACATTAGTTTTATCTATATTGATGACAAATTTTGGTATGCGGTGTGGGTATGAGTGAAAAGAAACCAAGCAAGGTTAGGTCTATTAAACTCAAGGTCGCTGAAGCTGATCAGCACGATGTAGGCAGAGGGATTGTTAGAATTGGAGAGGAATATAGAAATCAACTTGGAATTAAAATTGGAGATGTAGTTGAGTTAGTTGGAAATAAAACTACAAGTGGAGTGGTGGGGAGAGCCTATCCCTCTGATGAAGGACTGGATATTATTAGGATGGATGGATTAATTCGTTCAAATGCAGGTGTGGGAATTGGCGATCACGTGGAAGTAAGCCCGGCTGAATGGAGAGAAGCCAAGAAAGTCACACTTGCCCCTGCTCAAAAGGGTTTGCGTATATATGCTTCAAGTGAGAGCTTGAAAGCCAGCTTTATGAATAGAACTGTAAATCAAGGTGATATTTTAAGCACCTCTACATTTCGCAGGCCTAGGAGAAGCTTTGGCAGCGATGTTCTCTTTGAAGAATTCTTCCACGATTTCTTTGAAGCTCCTGCCTTTGGCCTTGGCGAGATAAAACTGATTGTTGTTAGCACCAATCCAGGGGGCATTGTTAAAATCACTGAAGACACTGAAATTGAGCTTTTGCCAGAGGCAGTGGAGATTCCAAAGCGCGAGATACCTGAGGTAACATACGATGATGTGGGCGGTTTGAAGCATGTGATTCAAAAGCTGCGTGAAATGGTTGAACTGCCTTTGAAACATCCAGAGCTATTTGACCGCCTGGGAATAAAGCCTCCGAAGGGAGTTTTGATATATGGTCCTCCTGGTACTGGTAAGACGCTTCTTGCTAAAGCAGTTGCAAATGAGAGTGATGCCTATTTCACCTCTGTAAATGGCCCTGAAATAATGTCCAAATTCTATGGCGAAAGCGAGCAGCGCTTGAGGGATGTTTTCAAAGAGGCTGAGGAGAATGCTCCAGCGATCATCTTCATAGATGAAATCGATTCAATCGCACCTAGGCGTGCAGAGGTCACAGGTGAGGTTGAGAGAAGAGTTGTGGCTCAGCTGCTCTCCTTAATGGATGGCTTGAAAGAGAGAAAGAATGTGGTCGTGATTGGTGCAACAAATCGACCTGAAGCTATAGATCCAGCGCTCCGCAGGCCAGGGAGATTCGACCGCGAGATCGAGCTTCGCGTGCCTGATCGCGAAGGACGTAAAGAAATCTTTCAAATTCATACTCGAGGCATGCCATTGGCTGATGATGTTGACTTGGATGAGCTCACTGATATAACGCACGGCTTCGTTGGTGCAGATATCGCCAATCTCTGCAGAGAGGCCGCGATGAATGCACTCCGCGAGATACTTCCAAAAATTGATTTAGAGGAGAAGATCCTGCCAAAGGAAGTGCTGGATAATCTATTTGTAACTAGGAAGCACTTTGAGGATGCACTTAAGGAAGTGGTTCCATCTGCGCTGCGCGAAATCCTAGTTGAGGTTCCCAATGTTACTTGGAAGGATATAGGTGGTCTAGAGGAGGTTAAGAATCTACTCAGAGAAGCTGTTGAATGGCCGCTTCGCTATGCCGATGCCTTCAGAAGAATTGGAGTCGAAGCCCCCAAGGGTGTTCTACTGTTCGGCCCGCCTGGAACTGGTAAAACACTCCTTGCCAAAGCAGTTGCCAACGAAAGTGAAGCGAATTTTATAACTGCAAAGGGCAGCGATCTGCTATCGAAGTGGTATGGCGAGAGCGAGAAGCGCATTGCTGAGGTATTTAAGAAAGCACGACAGGTAGCTCCTGCAATCATTTTTCTAGATGAGCTGGATGCACTCGCGCCCGTGCGCGGCACTGCCGCTGGAGAGCCTCATGTGACTGAAAGGATTGTGAATCAGCTTTTAACCGAGTTAGATGGACTGGAGGAACTCCGCGGAGTTGTGGTAATTGGAGCAACCAATCGCCCTGATATAATAGATCCTGCACTGCTGAGACCAGGGAGGTTCGATGAATTAATACTTGTCCCGGTTCCAGATGAAAAGACGAGGTTGGAGATATTCAAAGTTCATACTAGGAAGATGGCGCTTGCTAGGGATGTGGACCTGAATGAGCTTGTTAAATTGACGGAGCAGTATACAGGTGCTGATATAGCCGCGGTTTGCAAGAAAGCTGGGAGATTTGCACTTAGAGAGAGCTTGCAAGCAACCGAGGTAAAGCGAGCGCATTTCTTGAAAGCAATCAGCGAAACAGGTCCAAGCGTTACCGTTGATATTATGAAGTACTACACCGGGCTCGCTAAGGAGCTCAGACAGAAGAGGGCAAAGGAAATCGAGACATCCTTCTATGTGTAGTTAATATTTCCCTATTAAAATATTTGAAAAAACAATATCCAAAGGTTTTTTATTATTAAACAACATATCATATTTTAAATAATATTGAAATGGAGTTTTGGGAATGAGAAGAATAATGATAGTGGACGATGAACCCGACGTTGTTGAGTTTCTCTCTAAGGTAATATTGGGAGATAAATATCGAGCGATTAATGTGTATAGCGGTGAAGAATGCCTAAAAAGTGTACAGGTAACGAAACCCGATTTAATACTGCTTGACATATTAATGGAGCCAGTTAATGGCTGGGAAGTGCTCGATAAATTAAAACAAGATGAGAGAACCAAGCATATTCCAGTTGTTATCCTAACCGCAAAGCAGCTTGAGATAGAGGATGCCATAAAAAGAGCTAGAAATATCGCGGACTATATAACCAAGCCGGTGGATGCAAATGAGCTAAAATGTGTAATCCAAGAGGTACTTGACCTCGATGCACGCCTTCAAAGAGTTCTAGACCAAGCGAAGAAGATGAAAATAAATCCTCAAGCAATAGCTGCAATGGAAACAAAATTCATTCCAGCAATGCGCCATTACAGCACGTATAAAAAGCTGCATATCCTGCTTCGGCAGATCTATACTGATAGGAAGCTGAAGAAAGACGAAAGGCAGAGAGAGGGAATGAAGATCTTGCTCCAAGAGATCGAAAAACTAGAGGAGGAGCTTGAAGAGATAAAAAAAGAGTTTGAATCCGACGAAAGACTTATTTTAACCAAAATCGAAGAATGCTTCACCAAACGTCCTTCACCGATTGAGAAATTCCTCATACTGCTAAGCCAGCAGCCTCCAGATTATAAGTTGAACTTGGAGAGAGTACTCATATTGCTCTATTTAAAAGATGGAGAGCGCAGGCGCCTATCAGAGATTCGCGCAAATTTAAATGAAAAAATGGAGATCTCGGATAGATTAACGCTCTATTATCTTGAAGACTTAATTAAGTCTGGCTTGGTATTGAAGGAACCCCACAGTATGTATAAAATAACAAGCAAAGGCATGGAAATTGCAAGCAAATACAGTGAAATTTAATTTTTTAACTCGGCGCAATATCTATGTACTTGAATCGCAGTAGGGGTTATTAGAGAGCAAATGAAAGAAACCACTGTGATTAAAATCAAGGACGTGGAACTCCACAAGCCAATAATGGTTGAAGGGTTACCAGGCATAGGCCATGTGGGCAAACTCGTGGCAGATCACCTCGTGGAGGAACTTAAAGCAGAAAAATTCATTGAAATATACTCGCCGCATCTTCCGCCTCAAGTGCTTGTGAACAAAGATGGCACCATTAGACTGGTGCGCATAGAATTTTACGCTTGGAAGTCCAACTCAGCGAAGTCAAATGATTTAATAATAGTGGTTGGGGACTATCAAAGCACATCTAATGTAGGCCACTATGAAATCTCAGGCGTAATCCTAGACCTAGCGCTTAAATATAATGTTCAGCGCATTTACACTCTAGGCGGCTATGGCATTGGCCAGCTTGTAGATCAGCCAGTTGTGATCGGCGCGGTGAACAATGTAAAGTTGATCGAAGAAATGAAGCAGCTCGGCGTAATATTCAAAGAAAATGAACCCGGAGGAGGGATTGTTGGCGCATCTGGATTACTTCTAGGTTTAGCTCAGCTTAAAGGCCTGGATGCCATTTGCCTCATGGGAGAAACCTCTGGCTATTTAGTTGACCCTAAAAGCGCTCAGAAGGTGCTCAGTATATTAACCAAAGCACTTGGCATAAAAGTTAGCATGCAAGCGATGGAAGAGCGCGCTAAGGATATGGAGAAAATCGTAGCAAAGCTGCGCGAGATGGAGCAAGCAAAGCTGATACCTGAACTCCCGCCCACCGAAGAAGACCTTCGATATATAAGATAAAAATAATGATATAAGATAAAAATAATGATTCAAAGTTCACTTATTTTCGAGCGACGTGCGAACGAATGATGGCTAACAATACATAAACCTTACTTAAGGTGCAAATCATAAAAGAGGAGCAATTTCAACTATATCTATTCTTTCAACTGCAGCTCAGACTGGATTTTTCTTTTCTCTTTTTAAAAATCCAGTTCTTAGCGCAAATCTTACCTTAGACATCGCGATAGCGGCAATTGCAAGTCTGAAAGTGCCAGTCGTATATTATTTTCCTCCTTTTTTCAAATCTTTCCTGAATCTTTCACTTTTTCCCATATTGCATCTATTGCTTCTGGATTAGAAAATGACTTCAATTTTCAAGTTTTACCTGCATTCATTCACCACCAGTGCTTGGTACATAGACTTAGATGTTAATCTTATAAAGCTCTCCCTAGCTGTTTTCAATTGGCAATCGACATCTATATATTCCCTTTCTTCAAAGCGCTGAATTTGATGGAGGTCAATGCTGATTTACATATTCATTCAAAATTCTCCACCGCTACATCCAGCGAAATGGATTTACCTGCCATAGCTAGAGAATCCAAGAGAAAGGGAATACATTTGGTTGGAACCGGGGATTGCCTGCATAGGGAATGGCTGCGTGAGATTAAAAAACTTGAAGCAATCGACGAAGGTACCTTTTTGCTTGACCACACGCATTTTATTTTAACAGTGGAAGTCGAAGATAGCTCGAGGGTGCACCACCTGCTTTTAATACCAGCGGTCTCAAAAGCTGAAGAGCTCAGGGAAAAATTTGAAAGATTTTCAAGCGATATTCATACGCAGGGGAGGCCGAGGATAAACTTAAGTGCAGTTGAAATCGCAGAAATAGCTAGGGATGCTGAAGCACTCATAGGCCCCTGCCACGCATTCACTCCCTATACAGCGATGTATGCATACTTTGATAGTTTAAAAGCATGCTATAAAGAGCTCTCGAGCTATGTTGCCTTCGTTGCACTTGGGCTAAGCGCAGATTCAGAGTATGCCGATAGAATCGAAGAACTGCAAGATCTAACTTTTTTAACTAATAGCGATGCCCATTCACCTTCGCCAGTTAGACTGGCAAGGGAATTCAATCGCTTTCAAGTAGATAGAATAACCTTTGAGGAGATTGCAAATGCTATTTATAGGAAAAAAGGGATGATAACTCTCAACGTTGGCATTCCACCTGAAGAGGGAAAGTATAATGAAAGTGCTTGCGCGCGCTGCTACCAGCATTATTCCCTTGAGGAGTGCAGGGCAAAAAAATGGCGCTGTGATTGTGGAGGTGCTATTAAAAAAGGGGTTAAGGATAGAGTAAATGAGCTTGCAAATTATCCCAGCCCTAAGCATCCAGCTCACAGACCGCCATATCTTCGATTGATACCACTTGCTGAGATAATTGCACTGGCTTTTAACACAGCAGTTTACGCGAGCAAGGTACAGAAAGAATGGATAAGTTTAATCGAGAGGTTTGAAAACGAGGTGGCTGTTTTGCTTGACATTGATATTTCAAACATCGCAAAGATCGCTGATCCGCGAGTTGTCGAGGCGATTAAAGCATTCAGAGAACAGCGAATAGCTATACATCCAGGCGGAGGGGGCAAGTATGGTAAAGTTGAACTTCAATTGCAATTTGAAAAACTTGAAATAGCACCTTCCAAGGCTATTCGAAAGCAAACGTCTCTCATTGAGTTCGAACGCTAGATTGTTATAACTTGACTTAAGATGTCTTTCCTTGCAATGGTACCAATTGGCTTGCCATCTGCTGTGATCACTATGCAGTCAGTTTTATGGGTATCGATGATCTTAACAGCCTCGTAGAATGGAGTATCACCATCCACCATGACCACTTTTGTGGACATAACTTCTTTAACATTTGCACTTATCTTCCCAGATGCAAGTACTCTTCCTATGTCTTTGAATGAGATTATACCTGTGATTTTACCCTCCTCTACCACAGGCGCTCCGCGGATTTGATTCTCCGTCAAGATGCGAGCGGCCTCTCGAAGTGGTAAATCCCCATCGATCGTGATCAAAGGACGCTTTAAATATTCTTTGATGCTTTTTTTGGGAAGCGAAATCATTTCACTTATATTGCATACAATTAAGTTATCTGCGTCCTCTCTGCCTATTATTTTCCCTCTTATTATGAATTTATTCACAGGCGTGGGGCCAATTTGAATTGAATCGCCTATATCAAATTTGCGGATATCGCCCAGCACTCTTATTCTAGCTTGACATTGATCTGGATGTCGAATGGTGGTGAAATTAATTTCATCCACAGTTGCCCCAGGAACAATTTCACCTTTGCACATGATTGGCACAGTAACCTCTTCCTCCATTTCCCTCATCCCAAGAGCTTCAAATGCTTTTGAAGTAGGAAGATATCCTCCCCTTGGTCCTGGCACACCTTGTATGAGATTCAAAGCTTTGAGTGCTTGCATTTGATTCCTCACTGTGCCTGGATTTCTATCGATCATTTCCGCGATCTCCTCTCCCTTGACTGGCACTTTTTTCTCCCTTGATAGATTTATGAGGGCAAGCAGCATTTCCTTCTGAATGATAGTGAGCTCCATATTTTCATGATTAATACCTCTTCTTATATATCCTTATCATCGAAGAAAATTGTTATAAGTTTTTTAAAATTCAAGGTTAAATT
>JBBIOZ010000043.1:0-13803 GCA_037443105.1 Methanocellales archaeon | reverse complement strand
ATCAAATTTAAAAATATATAAACCTAAATAATTATGATTGTTTGGTGATAATATGAACTTTGATGTAACAGTCAGAAAAGACTTGGCAACAACTGGTGTGAGGGGACTTGATTCACTTCTAGGCGGGGGAGTACCACATGGAACCTCCCTTTTACTGCTAGCTGAACCTGGGGCAGGCTCTGAAACTTTTGCTGAGCAATTCATAATGGGGGGGCTGCAAAGTGGTGAAGAGGTGAATTATTTCTCCACAGAACGCCCAGTGGAAGAGATAAAAAAAGAGATGCTGCGCTTTGGCTGGGACATAAATCCCTTTGAAGAAGCTGGCAAAATAAGGTTCATAGATGCATATACCCCGAGATTCATACATATAATGCCAAAAGCTTTAATCAAAAAGCAGGATGCAAAGGAATATCTCAGATCCGGTGCAGATGCCTTAAGCCTGCTGAAATCAGTAATGGTAGACGAATGCGCCAGTGAATATAGAGGGGTGATCGATTCCCTCTCGTTTTTCCTCACGAAATATAATCTCGAAGATGTAACAAAAGTAATGGAATCAGTGATGTCAATGAACAAAGCCACAAGAGGTACAAGATTATTCCTTATGACGCGCGGTATGCATGATTCCTTAATTGAGAATACAATGAAACACATGGCAGATGGAGTAGTTGAATTCATAATCCGCGAGCGCGGTAGCGAATTGGAAAGGCAGGTTATAATTCGAAAGATGAGAGGAATGTTCATCCCGAATAAGACTTTTATTTACCATATAACTCCGCGAGGCATAGAACTCGAAACCACTACTAGAGTACTTTAGGATATTCATGCCAAGAGAATTACTGAGCACGCATGTGAAACCTAGGCATATAAGTGAAGAAATACTCATATTCGGAAGCTGCACTGCAATTGAGCATCCCAAAATTCTTAAAAAATTCAAAAATAGCACAAAACTGCATATTTGCTTAGAGAAATTTCACATCGAACAAGCCGCTTGGAAAATAGCTATGATAGCGAGAGCAAATGAAATAAAAAGCATTGCGGTATTAACAGTAGATGGTTCGCCTCACTGCCTGCAATTGCACCTAGCACTTGAAGACCTGCGGAAATTATTTCCAAAGTTGAAAGTAAAGCACTATGTTATAGAAAAATCAAAGATCTACGAGGTAAGCAGCGAAGCCGTGAGAACTTCGAGGCATTTGAGTGCAATTGAAAAGCTGATAAGGAAGTGAATTAGCATGAAGATCGTTCCTGACACGAGCGTGATAATAGATGGTAGAATAACTGCTAAAATCGAAAGTGGTGAGTTTAAGGGTGCAGAAATAATCATCCCGGAGGCAGTTGTAGCTGAACTCGAGGCTCAAGCTAATCAAGGCAGAGAAACAGGATTCAGCGGGCTTAATGAATTGAAAAAACTCAGCGAAATGGCCAAAGAGGGGAAAATTACAGTGAAATTCGCTGGTGATAGACCAACACTTGAACAAATAAGGCTGGCATCGAGAGGCGCGATAGATGCAGTGATCAGGAATATCGCATCTGAAACTGGTGCCACATTCATAACAAGCGATATAGTTCAAGCAGAAGTAGCCAGAGCCAAAGGTCTTGAGGTGATATATCTATCTCCAGTCAAAGAACCCCTAGATAAACTCAAACTCGAGGAATTCTTCACCGAGGATACGATCTCAGTTCATTTAAAGGAGAGAGCAATTCCAATGGCAAAGAGAGGTGCAATTGGGAAACTGCGTTTAGTCAAGCTGAGAGAGCGTCCAATGAACGAAAAGGAAATGCGAGAACTAGCTCACGAGATAATTGAGAGGGCAAAACGAGATCCCAATGGATTTATTGAAATTGAGAAAGAGGGAGCAGCTATTATTCAACTCGGGCCTATGAGAATAGCAATTGCAAGGCCGCCTTTTTCAGACGGCTTAGAGATAACTGCAGTTCGTCCAATTGTGAATTTAAGCCTTGATGACTACCGAATGAGTCAAGAATTAAAAGAGCGCATCCTTGAAAAGCAGCGAGGCATACTCATCGCTGGTCCCCCTGGCGCTGGTAAGTCAACGCTTGCTGCTGGAATTGCGCAGTATCTTCAAGAGCATGGATTTGTGGTCAAGACCATGGAAAAACCCCGAGACCTGCAAGTTAGCGAGGAAATCACTCAGTATACCGCGCTTGAGAACAGTATGGCGAATACAGCTGATATACTCTTATTGGTGAGACCAGATTACACAATATTTGATGAGATACGTAAGACCGAAGATTTCAGGGTTTTCGCGGACCTACGTTTAGCAGGTGTTGGAATGGTGGGCGTTGTGCATGCTACTAGAGCAATCGATGCATTGCAGAGATTAATTGGAAGAGTGGAACTGGGTATAATCCCGCAAATTGTGGATACTATTATATTTGTAGAGGCAGGCGAGATTAAAAAAGTCTATGATGTTAAGTTCACAGTTAAGGTTCCCACTGGCATGGTCGAAGCAGATCTTGCAAGACCAGTTATCGAAGTGATCGATTTTGAAACCCGCGAACTTGAATTTGAAGTTTATTCTTTTGGAGAGCAGGTTGTTGTGATGCAGGTTGGTAGGGAAAGGATAAAGGCAAAGAAACCAACTTGGAAACTTGTGGAGCGGGGAATTCAAAAAGAGGTCGGCAGATATGCTGAGGGTTATGTGAACGTGGAGATGAAGTCTGACTCAAAAGCAGTAGTTTATCTCAAGGAGGAAGATATTCCTCGAGTCTTAGGGAAGGGAGGAAAGACAATTGAGAAGATAGAAAAAGCGCTGGGGATAAGCATAGATGTTCGAAATATCGAGGAAAAGAGAAAGGAGAAAATAATGGATGAAAAACTTCCAGTTAAAGTGGAAATAACGGATAAACATATAATTTTAAAGGTCAATGGCTCGCCTGGCGATACGGTTGAGATATATGCAGGTGGAAGTTATCTCTTCACTGCAACAATAGGCAGAGCAGGTGAGATAAAGATCACTAAGGGCTCAACGATTTCAGATGAAATTCAAGATATAATTGAAGCAGGCGAAGAAATCTATTCAAAATTCATAGGAAGGGGAGAGTGATCTATGGAAAAGATCTGTCCTGAATGTAGCGGAAAGATGGTGCCGTGGCGCTATAAAATGGCTGATGCCTTCGGCAAGATAAAGCCATATCAGCAGCAGGTAACCATCTTTAAATGTACCAGCTGTGGATATGAGAGAGAGGAATAAGCTGAATCAATGAGATGGCTTTTATACATTTTATACATATACTTCTTCGTGCGGATGCACCACTATTCCACGAGATGTGATCTCAAAAGGATGCAGCTTTCTGCTGTGATCTGAACCGCGCATCTTGAATACCTCTATGCTTCGCACGCGCACATTTTCAGTTCTGCGGTAGTACATCGCTATAGTGCCTTCGGTGACGAAGGGTTCTACGCCGAATCTGCTTGGATGATTCTCATCAACAACTTCACAAGTTAAAAGCGAGGTTAAACCTAAAATATCAAGCGTGGCTGCAAGCTTCAAAAGCTCGAGTCGAATTCTAGGCACTTCTCCGCCTAAAGAATAGCCTATAGCGGTGGTTGAATCTACAACCGCGCGCTGGGCATCTATCTCTTCCTGAACTGTTACTATTTGGTCGATCAGAGACCTGAGATCAAAAGGTCGAGCATCTACATAGCGCTCATGCGATGGTATGCCGATTTTAGTTGCAGAGGCATCGATTATCGCTAGCTTCCTATCTTCTTCAAGTTTTTTTAAGTCCCAGCCAAATGCAAGCACATCCCTCCTGATTTGCTCAGGGCGCTCCTCAGTGGCAACAAAAATTCCTTTTTCTCCATACTGCACAACGCCATTGTAAAGAAACTGAACACCAAATATGGTCTTACCAGCGCCGCTGCCGCCTGCAAGTAGATAACTTCTATCTCTGACCAATCCTCCACCGCAAATTTCATCGAATCCTTCAATTCCTGTCTTCACGCGTTCTTGTTTGTATACCATAATTCATCCCCTATTATTTCAATTAAATTTCGTTTATTCATTCTCCTTTCAATATATAATAATTTTTGAAGCTATCATCGAATTCTTGGTTGGATCAACAAATTCTCCTGCCATCATTATGATGATTTAGTTAATATGAACATATATTCATATATTATGACCATAAAAAACCTTTGCATTGAGTATAAGCCCTTGCTGAAAAATAAAAAAATTTCAATTAACTAATTTATCAAATCTGATCAAATATGTTTATCAAATCTGATCAAAATATTTAAAAATTTTTGATCAACTTCTTATCTTTGTATTCAGCTTTCTTATCAAAAACCACTTATTTTTGTAATTCTTCATTTAATCTAGCAAAGGGATACGTGCAATACACCCGCTCCCGCGGGTTGGAGGGGATTTGCAATGGTTTCAATAACAATATACACTCTTCCACATTGTCCGCGTTGCGACAGACTCAAAAAGGAGCTAGCAAGCAAGGGCTGGATTTTTGAGGAGAGAGATATGTCTACCGCTGATTCACTTACAGAACTCCGCTTCAATGGAGTCTTCACCACCACCGCGCCTGTGCTGCAAATAGACGATGAATTCTATACATCTAAAGAACTTTTCAATGAGCAGGGTTTGAATCGAGAGATAATTGAGAGGCTCGAGGTGAAGAAATATGGAATCCACAATTAGAGTGCAATCTAAACCGGATCTGAAGGTCCTCCAGCAGGGAGAGATGCAGGATAGATGCAAGCAAACAACCTTAACCGGCGAAGTCGCTCCAGAGATGCCAAAGGTCATGACCAGCGACGGGCACTTGGTCGCGTGGGATCGAAATGAGATCATAGATCAATTGGTTACTGAAACCAAGATCGCCTATAAATTCCATGGAAAAGATCCCTGCGATCGCAGTACAGCTATTGAGATAGCTAAAGAAGCTGAGAAATTGATTAGGAATATGAATCTCGACGTGGTGGCTGCTCCACTTGTGAGAGAAGTTGTCAATACAATTCTACTTAAAAGAGGATATGTTGAATGGAGAAATGTAGCTACTAGAGTTGGGATGCCTCTCTACGATGCTCATCAAATTGACACAGGCTTCGGCTTTGAGGCAAAGGAAAATTCCAATTTAATTGAAAATGCTGAAACAGCACATAAGAAAAAAGCTGATAAGCTATCCAAGGAACAGGCACTGCTGCAATTGCCACCGGAACTTGCAAAGCTTCATATATCTGGAGATCTGCATATCCATGATCTTGAATATTTTACAACTCGTCCCTTTTGCCAGGACCACGATTTAAGAGTTTTCCTGTACTGCGGTTTGGTACCTGATGGGGTGGGCAATAAAACTAGCGTTGCCGGTCCGGCAAAGCATCCAGCTGTTGCTGTGCTGCACGCCGCTAAGATCCTAGGATCAAGTCAGACAAACTTCTCAGGCGGTCAGGGTTTTTACAACTTCATTACCTTTTTAGCCCCTTACTTTGAAGGCTTGCCCTATAAAGAGATCAAGCAGCTTGCTCAAATGTTCATCTATGAAATAGGGGAAATGATGGTTGCGAGAGGCAGCCAAGTGGTTTTCTCGTCTGTTCAATTGAGTCCTGGCGTACCAAGGATCTGGAGAGATAAGCCAGTTGTGGCAAGGGGCAAGATCTACGACGGCAAAATGGCGCCACTGCGCGTATATGGAGAGTTTGAGAAAGAAAATCGCCTTTTCTTCAAGGCTTTTATGGAAGTAATGCTTGAAGGCGACTACTGGGGCAAGCCCTTTAACTTTCCCAAGCCGGAGATCTCAGTAGAGCCAGATTTCCTAGTCGAAAAGGAGAGGGATGAATACTATGGAACTGAAATACCAACCTATGAGGAGCTGTACAACCTAGCCTTTGAGCTAGCAGCTAAATTTGGTACCCCCTACTTCGACAATCAAGTGCCAGAATATCGAGGTGCTGGTAGAGGAATCTCTTGTTATCAATGCTGCGCCTATAACTTCTCCTCATCATTCGAGGAGGATAAGGAATTCGAAGACAAGCTTTACTTCCGCAATGGAAAGCACTTCTCCATGGGAAGCTGGCAAGTGATTTCCTTGAATCTTCCGAGAGCAGCATATAAAGCAGAGAAGAACGATGAAGCCTTAATTCGCGAGCTGAAAAAGCTCATGGATAGCGCTGTGGAGATCTTCAAAATCAAGCATATTTGGATGAAGGAACTCATCGAGAAACATCGCATGCCATTTGCGCAGCAGCAAATGATAGATCCAAATACAGGTGCTAAGTTACCCCCGCTGGTTGATTTCAATGGACTGGTATGGACGATTGGGGTAGTGGGCCTCAATGATATGGTGCACTACCACGTGGGCAAGGAGCTGCATGAATCAAAAGAAGCGCTTAAATTTGGAATCCAGATTATGACCGAGCTTGAGCTATATGCGAAAGAGCTGAGCAGGAAGCATGGTATGAGGATAGTTCTCGCTAGGACACCTGCAGAGTCAACCGCGCAAAGATTTGCCGTTAGCGATCTTCTAAGTGAAGAATTCAGGGAGAAAGCAAGGCATATTGTAAAGGGCAATGTAGCGAAGGCGGAGGAGATCTATAGACGTGAAAGAACAAGAGATCTACCTGTATATTACACCAATGGCACTCACGTCTCGCCATCTGCCGATATATCGCTGATAGATCGAATAAAAATCGAGCACGTGTTCTTCCCAATCGTGGACGGAGGAAATATTTTCCACATATGGCTTGGCGAAAGCGCTCCAGACCCGATTGGTCTTCGAAATCTTGCTTGGAAAATCATAAAAAATACTCAAATTGGCTACTTCGCATTCACCAAAGACTATACCATATGCCTTGAAGATCATCACGTTGAACCAGGACTGCACGATAGCTGCAAGCACTGTGGTTCAACGCATGTGGATCACTACAGCCGGATAACTGGTTACTACAATGCTGTGAGCGGCTGGAATGCCGGCAAAAAGCAGGAGTTAATGGATAGAAAAAGGTACACCATCGCTTGAAAATTATCTAGTCCATCCCCTTCTTTTTTTAAAATTTGCTATAAAGTTATAAGTTAAAATGCCATAACTACAAGTTAAAATGCACTTGAGAACATCAGCATCAATACAAGGAGCATTAGGATTATTGCGAGCACTATTGCTAGGGAAGCATACTTCACATCTGAGCCAAATATAATAGGTATTGGGCCTATCATTACCACGCCCCCGCCTTTAACCTTCGTTCCGCGCTCCGGCTCCATCACTCGCTCCGGCTCAATTTTCATTTGCACCTCGCTCTCGCGCATTCCACGCTGGAACCAGAAGAAGAACAGGAAGTAAGCAATGATTAGCAAGAGTCCTATTACCATCGCTACCGTCGTAAGCTCCGTGGTTGATCCAAATGCGATTGGAATAGGTCCGATCATTATCAATCCGCCGAAGTTTGCTGCGCTGGATAGAGCTAGAGCTAAAAATAGGATGAAGATCGCTATAGCGGTGAATATTACTACAGCAGGTATGAAGGACTCTACGCGGTTCATATTCTAATTAATATTTCAATGATGGTATTTTAATAATTCGCAGCATTTAACTTAAACTATTGTTTCAAGGAATTTTTCAAATCCTGCTTCATAAACTGCATTTCCAACTATTATGGTATCCGCGTATTTCTTCATCTCAAGGGCTTGCTCTCTTGAAGTTATTCCTCCACCGTAGAATAGAGCTGCTTTTTTCAAGCTCTCCTTCGCTGCTTTAACGACCTCTGGGTCGCCATAGGTACCGCTGTATTCTATGTATACTATTGGAAAATTGAAGTAGTTCTCTGCAACTCTGGCATAGGCTGCAACCTCCTCTTTGCTTAAATCTGTTTTTGATTTGGTGAGAATTGCAACTGCAGAGTTAGGGTTAAGCACTATATATGCCTCTGGCACGATCTTTTCCCACTTAACCTCGAAATGCTGCACCCACTCTCGATGCTTACCCACTAGCCAAGTTATATCTTGAGTATTTATAACACTGGGCACAAAAATTGCATCGACATCTTCATAGCAAACAGCTTCTGGCTTCGATGGTTCAAGTATTTTTGGAATTTTATGCTGCTTGAGCATGGATAGCAAACGCTTTACCTTTGCAGGAGTTATTTTTTGCGTGCCACCGATCATTATTGCATCTGTACCGCTGCTGGCAATTCTATCAATATCCCGCTGAGAGATCTTGCGATCCGGATCTAACTTGGTGATATGACGCCATTTTCTAAAAATCATATTTCTAAAAATCATATGCTTTCTCCAATTAGATCTATCTCCATACCTAGCTTCTCCTGCTTAGCCGCGCTATAGATTGCTCTCGCGGTAACTACATCTTGAATCGCAAGTCCAGTTGAGTCAAAAACTGTTATCTCTTTGCCGGTGCGGCCCTTTTTAAGACCTGCTACGATCTCGCCAAGGGAAGCATAGATATGCTTGCGCGTGAAGATTTTTTTACTGGCAGGTACATTGATTTCCCCACTATGCCAAGCCTGCTCATAGTCATCGACTACCACTTTAGCGTCAAGCAAAATCTTGGGATCAAGTTCTTCTTTGCCGGGTGCGTCAGCGCCAATCGCATTTATATGTGTGCCCTTTCTTATCCAAGCGCGCTTCACAATCGGAGACCTAGCAGGTGTTGTTGTTGATACTATATCGCATGCAACGGCATTTTTGAGAGAAGTTTTAGAGATGTTGAAATCTTTATTTCTCTCAGTGAATTTATCCATCGCTTTGCTTGAGATATCGTATATTTTGACCTCCTCAAGCTGAAAGAGTTTGCTGATCGCGAGTAATTGAGTGTAGGCTTGAACGCCGCAGCCAACTAAGCCTAGGGTTTTTGATTCTTCCCTTGCGAGGTATTTGCTTGCTACTGCTGCTCCAGCGCCGGTTCGATAGCTTGTTATTATAGTGCCATCCATTATGGCAAGGGGAAAACCAGTTGCTGGATCGCTGTAAATATAGATTGCCATGACTGTGGGCAGATTCTTTTCTCCATTATTCAAATGCACATTTACCCATTTTACTCCTGCTGCATCTTTGGCATAGCTAGGCATGGCTCTGAAATCTCCAGCATAATGTGGCAGATTTATGTAAACCTTCGGCGGCATTATGGTTTTACCCAATCCATGCTCTCTAAAGCATTCTTCAACCGCTTCAATCACCTGTTCCATTTTTATTACTTTTTTCACATCTTGAGAAGTTAAAATAAGTGTTTTCATATTCTCACTGGAAAAAGAAATTGCACTATAGAGTAATAGACTTTTCCAGCACTGTAAATTTTACCAGTACTGGGAGTAAAAATAATTATTTTTTTGTCTTCTTAATTTTTCTCTTCACGCTGTCCAAAAACTTGCCTGTTGATTCCCAGCACATCTTGATTTCTTCCAATGTAAAGCCCTCTCCTTTTCGAGCATAAACAGGTATATCCTTATCGCCACTCTCAATGAATCCTATCCATAAGTCTTTACCAGGCTCCCCGCAATCTGAGAGGCGTTCAAATCGCATGTTTCCAACTCTGTATACCTCGAATTTGCCCTTCTTCAGCTCTATACTTTTTACCGGGACCTCGCCGGATTTCATTCAATATTCACCATTATATTTTGATTTTTACAATTATTTAAATCAATTGATATATAGATATAGCTGTCGATTAAAGTGTCAGATTTATCTTTTTGAAAAAGCACTTGTAAATGCTGCGGATTTTCTTAAGATTTCCTTGCCATATCTAGAATCTCGCCGCGATAAACTGTTTCACACGCGCCCTCGAGATATGCATTTCCATCTTTCAGAAAAATCCTGAGTAAACCGCCCTTTGTATATACGTCAACTTGATTTCCAATTAAGCCAAGTTTGTTAGCCACCGCTGCGCTGGCTGCCGCGCCTGTTCCACAGCTGAGAGTTTCCCCTTCAACTCCTCGTTCATATGTTCTAATCCTCAAGCCATCTCTCTCCAGCTTGACAAAATTAACGTTCACTCCCTTGGGAAAGATCTTGGAGTATCTAATCTTAGGGGCAATTGCAGTGATTGGAAGATTAAGATCTGCAACGAAGATCACCGCGTGAGGTACACCTGTATTCACCGCTGAGACAGCGAATCCCTCTATTTCTCTCTCCAAAAATTCACCCTCTCCAACTGCAGGGATAGATTTACAATCGAATTTAGGCCTGCCCATGTTAACTTTAACCAGAGTCCTTCCAAGCTCTCTTCGAGTTTCAATGGCAATTACGCCTGCTAGGGTTTCAACTGTGCAGCTTCCTAGTTTTACATAGCCCATGTCAATTGCATGTTTAACCAAGCAGCGCACGCCATTGCCGCACATCTCCGCTTCAGATTCGTCTTGCTGAAAGAGGCGCATTTTTAAATCAGCTACTTTAGATTTACATAGAAATAAGATGCCATCTGCGCCAATCCCGAATCTCCGATCGCAATATTTTGCCGCAAACTTGGCTTTCTCTCTCTCGGGAATCACAATTCTTCTGAATTCATCGATTAAAATGAAGTCGTTGCCATTGCCGTGCAGCTTGTAGAATTCCACTTTTGACTTCATATACTATTAATTTCCGCTAAAAAATAAGGATTTTGCGATTAAAAAAACATAAGCTTTACAAGTTAAATTTTAAACTGTATGGTACAGCTCTTTAGCTTTCCAGTTGTGAAGCCTGCAGCTCTTTATGAGAGGCTCCCTGAAGATAAGGTTAAATGCCGCCTTTGCATGCGCAGCTGCGAAATCAGCGATGGTAAAAAAGGCTATTGCAAAACTCGCGTTAACTTCGATGGCAAATTATACACGCTTGTATATGGAGATATCTCAGCTTTGGAGAGCAGGCCAATTGAAATTAAGCCTTTTTTCCATTATTACCCAGGGTCCAGCGCGCTTACTTTTTCCACATGGAGCTGCAACTTTTCGTGTCCATGGTGCCAGAATTACTCGCTATCAAAGACCGAGCCGGACCCGAGGAGGGCTAGGTATCTTTCTCCCAGTGAAATTGTTGATATGGCACTTCGCTCAAACGACGATGGCCTTTGTATAAGTTTTCAGGAGCCAACTTTGCTTTATGAATTTGCGCTTGACTGCTTCAAGCTCTCTAGAGAAAAAGGACTTTACAATTGCTTCGTATCCAATGGCTACATGACTATTGAAGCACTGCGGAATTTAAAGGAAGCTGGCTTAGATGGATTGAAGATCGATATTAAGGGTGATGCTCAGGTCTATGAGAAATTCTGCGGAGGAGTGGATGCAGAAGTTATCTGGAGAAATGTGGCGGAGGCAAAAAAGCTAGGTCTGCATTTGGAGCTGGTATTTCTTATTGTTACCGAGGTGAATGATGATGAAGCCTGCATTGCAGAGATAATCCAGAAGCATTTAAAGTATGCAGGCGCAAATGTACCTATTCATTTCACCCGCTATTATCCTGCATTTCTCTATCGCAAACCACCCACAAAAGTTGAAATTCTGGAGCAAGCTTATGAAACTGCAAGAAAAGAGGGCATAATGTTCCCCTATATCGGTAATGTTCACGGACATAGATATGAGAATACCTATTGCCCTAACTGCGGCGAGCTTTTAATTGTTAGAGTTGGATATCAAGTTGTTGATTATATTCTTGGCGAGGGTAAAAAATGCCCGAAATGCAGCTTTGAGATTCCAATAACAGGACGATATATAAAAAAGCCATTTAAATTTCTCTAGGGTTCTATTTGCTGGACATCAAATATTTTCAATTTGGATAAAATTCTCTCCCTCTCAGCTGCGGTTAATCCATGGATTTCCACAACTGCATCGCTGCATACCTTTACGTATCCAGCTCCAAATTTTAATTTATTCCCCTCTTCGCTGCAGCCTTCTGAGCGCAATATTTCTCGCAGGATCGATGGTATGGCATCGATTGCATTTCTAAGGTAACAGGGTGGTATGCTTCGTATATCAGCTTGTTTCATTCTAACTTTATATTTGTATTTCATTGTTATTCCGAGTTTTTAAAAATATTTTATTTAAATGTAATCCTGAATTAAAGAGCAGCCTCCACAGCGCACGCAGCCGGCTTTGTTTCTTCGAGGCTCTATGCCATATCGCTTCATAATTGAGCCGCATTCTACGTAGACCTTATGCATGTATTCATAGCTTGGCATTTTCCAGTGACTCAAAGGCGTATCCATAAGCGGTCTGAAGGGCACTATGTAGGAAATCGCGCCCATTAGAGATAAACGCTCGCAGGCGTCAAAGAGGCTTTCTGGTCGCTCTCCTATGCCAGCGATTAAGAAAGAGCTAACTTGATTTTCGCCAAATATCTCAACGCAGTATTTTATTGCTCTGTAGAAATGTTCAATTCCAAGTTCCGCTTTTGCTGGGCAGAGTTTGCTTAAAACTTCGATATCAGCGCTCTCTAAATGCAGGCCAATGGTATCAATGCCTGAATCCACGAGGTAGTCAAAATAGGCAAAGTTTAAAGGCGGGGTTAGCTGCACGTGCACCTTCATCTCTGGTACTGCTTTTTTTATTGCATTTGCCGCTTCTCCTAGGAGCTTGGCTCCTCGGTCTTCGTAGTTTGGCACGCCCGTTGTAAGCGTTGCATGAGCTGCATCTCTATTTTCCCAAGCTGCCTTCGCGACTTCAGCCAATTGAGTGGGTGTTTTCAAAAGCGTTGTTATACCTCTCTGGAGGGAGATTTCAATTGCACAGAACTTGCATGCTTTACCAGCTGCCCAGTTTAAGCATTTTTGATACACCGTGGATGCAAGTACATCTTTGCCGTGGCGCAGAGCTATCATCTTCATCGGTATGCCATCAGAAGTAGTTTGCTCGTAGTAGTTTGCAGGCTTCGGGAGCTTAACCTCAACCTCCATCTGGTCAGATTTGATCTTTATTTTCCCCCCCTCCCTCACCAGCAAAAATGGGGAGTTTTCCGCCTCTCCGCTAGTTGGCACGTTGATTCCTCGATCCTCTATTATTATAAACTGTCCCAGCGGCCCAGCACCAGCTATCCTTCCCTTTCCAACACCGCTCCTTGGATCTATTCGCATCCCTTGACATAGAAGCCTGAGCCTTAATTCTTCAATCATAATGCTGCCGAAATTTTCGGCAGCAAACTATTTGATATGAATGTAAATAAAGATATTGGTTTATTTTTGCAGTAGACAGCTTTATGATAATGCAGTTCAAATTCATTAAAAGCCCCAGTGGGGTAGCGGATATCCTTTGGGCCTGCGGAGCCTAAGACTCGGGTTCAAATCCCGACTGGGGCATGTAAACAAAAGATTGATATCATGCAACTGCTATTTCCAGTATACGCGATACAAGAGTGATGGAGATGAAACATACTCTTTCAGTTATTGTTGAAAATAAACCAGGCGTGCTTGCGAGAACAGCTGGCTTGTTCAGGCGGCGCGGGTTCAACATCGACAGTTTAGCGGTGGGTGTAACTGAGAATTCCAAGATTTCAAGGATGACGATCGTGGTTGAAGGAGACCAGCGCGTGCTTGATCAAGTAATGAAGCAGGTGAACAAGCTAATTGAAGTTATAAAGGTTGGCTATCTAGACGATGAGGAGTCGGTTGGTCGAGAACTTGCGCTAATTAAGGTAAATGCTGATCAAAAAACCAGGTCAGAGATCATGCAAATAGTGGATATATTCAGAGCTAGAATAATCGATGTAGCGCCAAATAGCTTGATCGTTGAAGTCACTGGAGATGAGAATAAAATTAATGCAATGAGTCAGCTGTTAAAGCAATTTGGCATAAAGGAAATGGTTCGCACTGGCAAAGTTGCACTTCAGAGAGGGGAAAAAACCCTTCTGATCGAAGAGGAAA
>JBBIOZ010000042.1:0-13984 GCA_037443105.1 Methanocellales archaeon | reverse complement strand
AGAATAACAATTGAAGAAGATTGCAGTGCTCATGTTCTCTGTGAATATCGCGAGAACTTGAGGATCCATTTGCTTGCTTGACATTGCGCGATAGAAGGGAAGGTATGCTAATTAAATGTATGAGAAGAAACCTCAAATATTTGCTGTAAGTACCTAGAATCTAGAATCGATGAAGAACGAGGTCGACGCAATCTGCCAAGAGTTAAGAATTATCCTCGATGGCGCGGTGAAGAGAAATCTAGCAAGCGCGATTCTTTTATCAGGCGGCTTGGATACAAGCATTTTAGCTGCTCTTGCCTCCAAATATACTTCTCTAGAAGCCTTAACTGGTGCTGTTGCATCTGCGAATGCTCCAGATGTTCCATATGCAAAGTTGATTGCCAGCAAACTGGGATTGAAGCATTGCATTCACCATTTTGATGAAAGAGATATATATCAAGCGATTCCATTTGTGATCAAAACTTTGAGGTCCTTCGACCCCATGCAAATTCGCAGCGGTATAACTCTTTTCATATGCTTGCAAAAGCTCAAAGCAAGTGGCATAAATGCTTTTATCAGTGGAGATGGAGCTGATGAATTATTCGCAGGGTATCCTCAATTTCTAGCAATGAATAGAGAGCAAATAAAAGCAGAGCTGGTGAGATTCCTAGATGGAATGAACAGAGTGAGATTTATATCCACAGAAATAGCAGAAGCACTTGAAATGCAGGTAAAGCTTCCCTATCTTGACTCAGAGTTCAGGTCCTTTGCTGCTGAGATAAAACCGGATTTTAAAGTTAGAAGGGAGGGAGAGCTGCTGTGGGGAAAATGGATTCTGCGCAAAGCCTTTGAGGGTATCATTCCAAGTGAGATAGCTTGGAGAATGAAAACACCCATAGAACTTGGATCTGGAACAGCACTTTTAATATATATGCTGAATTCCAAGCTCTCGGATTGGGAATTCAATGAAAAAAAGCAGAGGTGTTTGAGGAGAGATAAAGTGCTAATTCGAAGCCGAGAACAGCTCTATTACTATGAAATTTATAGAACAAGCATTGGTATTCCACATCCAGTTGATGAGGATGGAGCGATCTGCAAGTACTGCAATTCAAATATAGATTCATGGTCAAGATACTGTCGAACCTGTGGAGGCTATAATTGATTTTTTAACTCGATCTTTCAATTAGTCATTTCCAATTATAAGTCATAATTCAGAAGCTATTTATATATGTTTTAAAAAAAAAGCATATCCAACACGGGGGGTCATGAATGACAATAGAAAAAATACATGTAGTTTGGCTGCAAGGACAGGGCTGTACCGGCGATACAGTGTCACTTTTGAACGCAAGTCATCCCAATCTTCTAGATATATTAACAGGCTTCATACCAGCAGCAACTGGAATTACTTTGGATTTCCACCCAACCGTGGCACTCTGGTGGGGTGAGGATGTGCAAAAGGTTTTAGAGGATGCTGCTCAAGGCAAGCTCGATCCCTTCGTCATGGTATTAGAGGGCTCGATACCTAGCGAGGAAACAGCAAGAGCAAAAGGAGGCTTCTGGTGTGCTGTAGGCGAGGAAAAAGGCAAGTTTTTAACGCTGAATGACTGGATAAATAGACTTTCAAAGCGATGCGCCGCAGCAGTTGCAATTGGCACCTGCGCTAGCTATGGTGGAATTCCCAAGGGCAGGCCAAATCCAACGGGTGCTAAGGGACTGCTTGACTACCTAGGCAGGGGTTGGAAGAGCACTTTGGGCTTGCCGGTGATCTGCGTACCAGGCTGCCCAGCGCATGGAGAGCATCAAGCTGAGGTGCTTGCTCTGGCAGTGCTTGCAGCTCGAGGACTTGCGCCAGTTCCGGAGCTGGATGAATGGCATAGACCAAAAGCTATATTCGCGCATACCAACCACGAGAACTGCCCGAGAGGTGGATTCTATGGAATGGGCAAATATGCAAAGGACTTTGGAGAACCATATTGCGTTGGCTTGCTTGGCTGCAAAGGACCAATTTCCCACTGCGATGCCTCGAAGCGAGGTTTCGTGGAGGGAGCTGGTGGGTGTACTAAGACTGGATCGATCTGCATTGGCTGCACCGAGCCAGATTTCCCAGATGGACACTTCACACCAATGTTCGAGGAACTGCCAACCATGGTATGGGTCAAGGAGCTATGGGGGCACGTTACTAGCGATATAGGTGCAGGCTTCAAAAAGCTATCGAAGAGGAAGATCTAGAGGTGAGAAAGATGGCTGAGAAGGAAATCTTCATAGAGCCTGTAACTAGAATTGAGGGGCACGTTGGTATAAATGCTAAAGCTGATTTAGATAAAAAAATTTACACCGATGCTTACACCATTGCCACGATGTTCAGAGGCTTTGAAATCATATTCAGAGGGAGGGAGCCAGCTGATGCAATCTGGCTTAGCCAGAGAGTATGCGGCGTTTGCCCATCTCCGCACGCGCTGGCTGCAGCGCAGGCAGTGGACATGGTATATAACGCTCCCCCACCACCAATGGGAATAGCAATTAGAAATCTCACGGAGGCAGCTGAGGAACTCTACGATTCGCCTCTTGGATGCATTATACTCGAGGGCGCTGATTACAGCCAAGTGATGGTTGAAAAGATGAACCCTGAGTGGTGGGCAGCGGCAAAAGCCAAGAAAGCAGAGCACTCAAGCTTGCATGGCTTCAACACCATAGCAGATATAATGACTGCCTTAAACCCAGTTTCAGGGCAGCTGTGGGTGAGAGCAATAGCCATGGGCAAAATCGGCAGAAAGATGGCCTCGCTATTCGGCGCGAAGCATCCGCATGTTAATACCTTTGTGCCTGGTGGAGTGGCATATACCTTTAACCCAACTGATGTTGAAGCATATGCAGCAATGCTTGCTCAGCACGTTGCCTTTGCCAAGGAATTTGTGCCGGCCTTCGATGACCTATTGAACTTCTTAATAGAAATGGGATATGATAAAGCTGGAGCTAGACCAGCGAACTTGCTTTCCTATGGATTCTTCGACGACCCAACTGCTTACGATGCAAACTATAAAAACATGCCTAACTGGGGTGCCAAGCGCAAGGTCTCGCCAGGTATAGTTGTGGATGGAAAGCTATTAACAACAGATCTTCAAGAAATCCACCTTGGAGTGAGAGAATTTGTAACCCACTCCTACTACGATGAATGGGGCCAAGAAATAACAGCAGACGCTCTTGGAAATCCAGTGGCAAAGGAGCATCCTTGGAATAAGGAAACAATACCAGCACCTGGGCCTGAGAAGAAATGGGATGGCAAGTATTCTTGGGCAACTGCCCCAAGGTGGCATGACTGGAAGAAGCGCCTCGATGGCGGAATCCACGTCGTAGAAGCTGGGCCGATCTCAAGGATGTGGACAACTGCAGCTGCAAAACTAGTACCTGAATCCACCGGGCGCAGCCTGAGATTTACTCTGCCCAAGGCAACTGTCGTGGGCTATCGCGTGGCAGATGAACATACATTTGAATGGAAGATCCCTGCTAAGGTAAATGCAATTGAGAGAATCAGAGCCAGAGCCTATTACCATGCTTACTCCGCTTATATAGCCTACAACCACGTACTTGCCGGCCTTGATCTACTTAAGAAGGGCATAACACAGGTCTGGAAGCGCTATGAGAAGCCAGACAGCGGCATGGGCGTTGGCGGCGTTGAGGCAATGAGAGGCGGAGTCATGCACTGGGTGGTAATGCGAGGGGGTAGAATACATCGATATCAAATCATGGCACCAACCAACTGGAACATTTGCCCGAGGGATAAATTCGGCAAACTTGGGCCATGTGAAGAAGCTGTGATTGGCACGCCAATCTCAGAACCCACTCCTGAGATCAAAGGCTTAGATGTAACCAGAGTACTTAGAAGCTTCGACTTATGCTTGGGCTGCACTGTGAATGTATACGTTGGCGATAGGCTTGTGGCAACCAAGAAAATTTAATTTTTATTTTTATTTTAAATTTTATTTTTTAATTCTTTGTCCAGCAGTTTCAAAATAACTTCCGCAGCCTTCTCCGCTAGCTCCTCAACTCTAGGGGATAATCCCACTCCCAAATCGAGGTTCTCAGGCTGGCATCCAACTATTATAACTTTCTTCGGCAGCATTCCTAGTTTCTTAGCTAAAATAAGCATCTCTTCAACTCTAGCTTCATGCAAGCTAAAAGTTATAAGTTCTTCAACATCATTGATATCACTCGGATTCAATTCTATGATGCATAAATCAAACTCGTCGCTTTTAATTGCATCTGCAAAAATCGCCAGATCGTATTCCCCTAGCTCGCTTGCTAGCACGAAGCCAGCTGTGCCATAATCTGCTAATTCTACATTCTCAGGGAGTTTAAAGTTGGAGAGTAGTTCAACCACCCGCGGACCAAAGCCATCATCACTTCTGAGCTTATTTCCCAATCCAGCGATCAATATCTTCAAAGCCTCACCTCAGCTGCAATCCAGCAGCGATCACTTGGCCAAATGAAATACCCCCATCGCCAGGTGGGACTTGAACATTTGTGAAGAACTTAAAACCAGCTTCCTCCACCAATGTTTTTATTCTAGCTGCTATAAATTCATTATAAGCCACACCTCCAGAGAATCCAATCGCATCGATCCCGAGTTCCCCTGCTTTCTCAATCGCAAGCTGCGCTAGACCAGAAGCTAAATAACTTTGAGCAGAGCAAGCTAAATCTGAGATGCGCTGTTTTCCCAAGCTATGGAATATCTCCATCAAAAGATATGCGGTATTTAAAACATCTCCCTCGATCTTGGGCTGCAGCTTAAGCACATCTCTGCCCCTGAAAGCGATAGCCTCAAGCTTCATCGCAGGCTCTCCCTCATAGGTGCGCTCGTAGCAGATCCCAAGCAATGCTGCCACCGCGTCGAGAACACGACCGCAGCTAGTGGTTTTAATGACTGCGCCTCTCTCAAGCTGCTTCAATATAACTTCCACCTCTCTCTCGCCGTGAGGGAAGTGCTCTTTCTTAGCGAGCAGCCATTCCTTGACCTCAACTTCACCGCGCAGCATTCCTGCCACCATTCGCAGGGGATATATCGTGGCTAGATCGCCTCCAACCATGGGATGCTCCTCGAGGTGAGAAAGCCGCTTAAAGCCACTTGCATTGCAGAGCAAAATTTCCCCGCCCCAGATATTGCCATCGGTGCCATAGCCAATGCCATCGCAAGCTATGCCGATAATCTCCTCAACCCCATGCTCCCCCATTAAACTGGCGATATGAGAATGGTGATGTTGAATAGCAAGAACAGGAATTTCATCTCCAAGTTCTCGAGCATACCTAGAGGTAATAAATTTTGGATTTAAATCGCACGCCACTGCTTCAATCTTGCAATTGACAAGCTCCATCAAATGCTTCGTAGCGCTTTTTAAGAAATTCAATGTTTCAAGTTTTTCCACATCGCCGATATGCTGGGAAATAAAAGCCTTGTTTTTCATAAGAATGCATGAGGTGACATTCAATTCCCCACCTACGCCAAGCACGCAGTTTTCAAAAGCTTTTTTCAAATGAACCGGTGCAGGAGCATATCCTCTGGATCGCCTGATCAAGCTCTGCCTGCCTTTAATAACCCGCACCACGGAATCATCGCATCTCTGAGCTATAGCTCTATCGTGGAGGAGGAAGTAATCCACCACGTCCTTTAATCTGCTGATGGCTTCTTGATTTTCGATGATAATTGGCTCATTAGGTGGATTTGCACTTGTCATGATGAACGCCGGTTCCATTGAGGAGTCGAACAGCAAGATATGAAGCGCGGTATAGGGAAGCATAACGCCTATATTATGAAGCCCTGGAGAAATCAACTCGCTTAAGTAATACTCCTCACTCTTCTCCAGAAGCACAATTGGTTTCATATAGGAAGCCAGCAGTTTCTCCTCCTCTTGGCTTACATAAGCGAAAGACCTCGCTGCTTCGAGATCTCGAGCCATAATTGCGAAGGGCTTTTGCTTTCGCTGCTTGGTCTTTCTTAATTTGATAATTGGGTCGTCAAGCAAAGTTGAGCACGCTATGTGAAAACCGCCATATCCCTTGATAGCTACAATTCTCCCCTCCTCAATTAGCTTCCCAGCATCTCTAATTGGATCTGAAGTTGAGATACGCTCTCCCTTGCTATCGGTTAAAAATACCTTTGGACCGCATTTTGCACAGGCAACAGTTTGAGCGTGAAATCTTCTATCCAAGGGATCTAAATATTCTCTCTCGCATTCTCTGCAAAGTTTAAAGGCACGCATCGTGGTATTAGAGCGATCGTAAGGCAGCTTTTCTATAATGGTATACCTCGGGCCGCAGTCCACGCATGTTATGAAGAAGTAATTATATCTCCTGTCCCCTGGATTGCGAAGCTCCTCCACGCATTCCTTGCAGATTGCAACATCAGGCGGTATTACCGAGCCAGTTAAATCTCCACCTTCAAGGCTCTCCAGAATGGTAAAGCCCTTGAACTCATTGCTTTCGCTGGTGAAATTGCAGCTTAAACCATAAATCTCAGAGAGAGGTGGCTTTTTTCCCCTTAGCTCTGTTAAAAATTGCTCTATATCGCGCTGGTTTCCCTCCACTACGATTTCAACACCAGCATCACCCCTATTTCTCACATAGCCAGCCAAGCCATTCTTCACCGCAATTCTATAAACAAAAGGCCTAAACCCAACTCCCTGCACAATTCCGCTGACCTTGATCTCTGCTCTCATAGCGATCTCTTTAGAAATTAAGCGCCGAGGGTGAGATTTGAACTCACGCGGTGCGATGCACCACCGGTTGACTTTCAGCTTTTCACAAGCTGCTCAAGACCGGCGCCTTAGTCCACTTGGCTACCTCGGCTTTGCTTTATTTTATGCAGATTCTACTTCATGTTTGATATACCCTTGCATATGAAAAAGCTTATTATCCTTCATCCAATAGCTGAATTCGAGGAGTTTTAATGATCAGCGAGGATTTAATTAAAAGCACCGTGGTAAAGCTCTTGGAACTGGCAGTAATAAGACTGCCTGAGGATGTGAAAAAAGCACTTAAACGCGCATATGAAGCTGAAGTTGAAGAGGTACCCAAGATGCAGCTCAAGTCGATTTTAGATAACATAGAAATCGCTGAAGCCACCAACACACCTATATGTCAAGATACAGGTATCCCTATATTCTACATCAATCTCCCCCCTTCAGCAGGCAGCCTTGACTTTGAAAAGGCAGTTAGAGCCGGCGTGAGAGAGGCAACCACAACCATTCCCCTTCGCCCCAACGCGGTGCATCCTTTAACTAGAAAGAATCCTGGGGATAATGTTGGAGATAAAATGCCCTATATAAATTATAAACTCTGGGATAGAGAATACCTAGAAATCTCAGTCCTGCCGAAGGGAGCTGGCTCTGAGAACTGGAGCTCGCTGGGCATGCTTACACCTGCCCAGGGAATTAAGGGCATTAAGGAGTTCGCGCTCAACGCGGTGGTTAAAGCAGGCAGCAATCCCTGCCCTCCAATTATAATAGGCATGGGAATAGGAGGCTCAGCTAATATAGCTATGAAGCTTGCGAAAGAAGCACTGCTAAGGCCAATTGATGTAAGGCATAGCGATGGGCAAATCGCTGAACTCGAGGAGGAGCTTTTGAATGCTATAAATGAAGTTGGCATAGGTCCAATGGGACTTGGTGGAAAAACCACGCTCCTTGGGGTTAATATTGAATATGCCTACTGCCACACTGCAAGTCATCCTGTGGCAATCAACATTCAATGCTGGGCTGCAAGGAGAGCAAGTGCAAGGATATATCAAGGTGGAAGGGTTGAATATTTAACTCATAAAGTATAGGAGGGAATATTATTATGGAGCTGAACCTTCCGCTTGATGAGAGAACGGTTAGAGGCTTAAAGCTTGGCGATATTGTATACCTCAACGGGGAATTATACACCGCAAGAGATGAAGCACACATACACGCACTCTCGAATTATGAAAAGGGCGAAAAACCACCTGTGGATTTTAAAGGCGCTGCGATTTTTCACTGCGGGCCTATAGTGAGGAAAGTCGGTGAAAGGTGGGAGCTCGTTGCAGCTGGGCCTACGACCAGTTCAAGGATGAATGCTCTGGAGCCTAGATTCATCGAAGTTTTCAGGCCAAGTGCCATAATTGGGAAAGGAGGTATGAGCAAACCCACGGTTGAAGCTATGCAGAGATATGGATGTGTTTATCTGGCAATCACAGGAGGAGCAGCTGTGCTGGCAGCGAGAGGCGTGAAGGAAGTGAAAGGCGTGCATTGGCTCGATCTAGGCATGCCTGAAGCTCTATGGGTCTTGGAAGCCAAGCATTTTGGTCCTTTGATTGTTGCAATCGATAGCCATGGTAATAGCCTGTATGAGAAGGTGAATAAAGCGGTTGAATTGAACATCCAAGCAGTCAGGGAAAAACTGGGATTGAAGTAGCTATAGCAATCCATATTCCTTCATCAATTCTTCAGCTCTTTTTTTGCTAATTCTCCTCGCCCTTGAAATCCATTCCATATATGGCTTGCTGAGTTTAGAGAGGCATCTTGCTTTGCCCATTAATGCATCAAAGTTATCACTATCTAAGCTAAGCACTTTATCATACATTGCAAGCGCTTCTTCAAATCGCATTTGAGAAATGTATATTAAAGCTTTCTGCAGATAAGGCTCTGGATCGCTCGGGTCTATTTTTATGCATTCATCGAAGCAAGCAATTGCCCTTGAAATTTCCCTAGCTTTTTGATGCAGCAAGCCTTTTTGATACCAAGCGACGTAGAGATTTAGGTTCAAGCTTAACATTTTATTATATTCCTCAATCGCTCGAATAGGCAAACCCTCGCTTTCATACATCTCCGCTTTTTTCTTAAAGATCCAGATCCTTTGCTCAGCAGCTTTACCTTGAGTGGTATAACTATCGTCTTCAAAGTTCAGCTCTTCAGTTTCAAGCAGCTTAAGCTCTTCATCTGTAATTTCATCTATTCTTTCGCGAGCTTCAATGAAGCTTTGAAAGTATTTATTGAGTTTTTCCATTGCTTGGTCCTCTTTATATATTCTATGAAAAACATTGGTTACTTCATTAACTCCAGCTAGGATTTCCTGCATATTTATGACCTTAGCGAAGAACTGCTTCACCATTTCACTGCTTTCTCCCAAGCTCAAACTCGTTGTAGAACCATAGGTGCCAAAGAGACTATCGCAGGTATAACTATAGAAAAGCTTTCCCTCTCGAAGATATTGCTTGAGTTTGGTATTAAAATTCTTATCTCGAATTAGAAGCGGACTTATATCTATCAGATGGATCTCATTCAGCATTTCTATGGAAAATAATGTTCATCAGCAATATTATGCTTTTGATTTTATTTTCACCCCGCTCTTTCAAAAAAGTTAAAGATTGCTATTATAGATAGAAGAGAAGAAATATATGGGCTTTGAATCAATTTTGAGTATCACAGAACTCAATTCATATGTAAAAAAATTGCTTAACTCTCAAGAACCTCTTCAAGATCTCTGGGTAAGAGGCGAGGTCTCGAATTTTATGCAGCATAGATCTGGACATTGCTATTTCACTTTAAAAGATGAAAGCAGTCAAATTACCTGCACTATGTTTAAAAACCATGGCTCCCTGCTTAAATTCAAATTGGAGGATGGACTTAGAGTGATAGCACGTGGCAACCTAGATCTTTATCTCCCGAGGGGACAGTATCAGCTTAATATTTTATTTGCAGTGCCAGATGGACTTGGAGCACTGCACCTCGCTTATGAGCAGCTTAAGAGAAAACTTGAGAAAGAAGGCTTCTTCGCTAGAAAGCGAGCGCTTCCAAAATTTCCTGAAAAAATTGGCATAGCTACTTCGCCGGATGGCGAAGCACTCCGCGATATGCTTGCGGTGATAGAGAGGCGAAACCCAAATGTGGTTATTTACTTTTGCTCCACAACTGTTCAAGGGAGGGGAGCTGTGGAGAGCATTTCACGCTCCATCGAATTGCTCAATTCAATTGAAGATATTGATGTGATCATCGTGGGTAGAGGAGGGGGTTTAATTGAGAACCTGTGGGCTTTTAATGAAGAGGCAGTTGCGAGAGCAATATACAATTCAAGAGTGCCAGTTGTTTCAGCGGTTGGACACGAGGGCGATTTCACCATCTCTGATTTGGTTGCTGATTTTAGAGCCTCGACACCCAGCGCTGCAGCTGAAATAGTTGTGCCGGATAGAAAAATGCTGCTTAAAGAAATTGCAGTTCTCGAGTACAAGTTATACAGTGCCATGAAATTAACTCTTTATAAGCTGCACAAGCTGATTCGAGAAGAAGTTGTTAAACTCGATCCAAAGCATCTGCAATTGAATCGTTTCTATCAAAAGCTAGATGAACTTTTAGCTAAACTTCAATTTTTAATTGAATATCAAATTGAGAAGCAAAGCGAGAAAGTTGCTGCTTTCATTAAAAGTTTGCATGCTTTAAATCCACTTAAAATCTTAGAGAGAGGCTACTGCCTTGCTTTGAAAGAGGGCAAGATTGTTAGGTCTCGCGGCGAAGTTAAACTTGGGGATTGCTTGAGGATCTTGTTAAGCGATGGAGAAATAATATGCCGAGTTGAAGAGGAAGTGAGCGTATGGAATTTGAATATCGGGAGCTAGAATTTGAAGAAGCGCTTAAAAGGCTATCGGAAATTGTGAGAGAGCTTGAAACCGGAGGCCTGACGCTTGAGGAAGCTCTGCGTAAATTTAAAGAGGGAGTGGAACTTGCTAATTGGTGCAGTAAAAAGCTCTGCGAGGCGGAGCTGACTGTTAAACAAGTTGTGGAGCAAAAGGGCAAAGTGGAACTCTTAGACTGGAAGCCTTGATGAAGGCGGGGTAAAGGCTATTACTCTTCAAATTTTAAATTAATATATGCCGCGTAAAAAGGATTTTTATTATTTTAAAGCGAAGGGGGAAGGCTACAGGTCGAGAGCTGCTTATAAGCTGAAGCGCATTAATGAGAAATTCAAAGTCATTAAAAAGGGTGATGTAGTAGTCGATCTAGGCGCTGCTCCAGGTGGCTGGCTTCAGGTCGCCAAGGAAATCTCTGGGGGTAGAGTGATAGGCGTTGATCTACAAGAGATAAAACCTCTGGAGGGAGTTGAAACCATAAGGGGCGATCTCAGAGCTCAAGTAACCATCGATCGAATAATGCAAATAGTGGAGAAAGCAGATGCTGTGCTCTGCGATGCCTCACCTAATCTCTCAGGCATATGGAGCCTTGACCACGCTAGGTCGATCGATCTAGCAACCGCTGCCCTTGAAGCAGCTAAAAAGCTTCTGCGTTCAGGCGGGAACTTTGTGGTCAAGGTTTTTCAAGGCGATATGTATGAAGATTTTTTTAATACTGTTAAAAAAAATTTCTCACAGGTGAGAGCTTATAAATCTCAGGTATCGAGAAAAGAAAGTGCTGAGATATACATAGTGGCAAAGGGATTCAAAGCTTGAATTCTCTTCATAGATGGTTTTTTATCCCTTGAAGTTCATGCGAGCAAATAGGAGGGAATAAAACGTTTGAACTCAGCGATAGCGAGATGAAGCGTTATCACCGCCAGATTTTAATCCCGAGTATCGGGGAAAAAGGCCAGCTGCGGTTGAAAAACTCAAGAGTATTTCTAGCTGGGCTCGGTGGACTTGGATCAGCTGCCGCGATCTATCTAGCTGTTGCTGGAGTTGGTACTATAAAAATTGCTGATAGCGATGTAGTGGAATTAAGCAATTTAAATCGCCAAATATTGCATTATAATAGAGATATCGGCAGACTAAAGGTGGAAAGTGCTTTTGAAAAACTCACGCTGATCAATCCAGAAATAAAAATAGAAAGCTTTAAAGAAACCATAACTCAAGAGAATGTTTTAACGCTTACAAGTCAATGCAGTTTAATAATCGATGGAATGGATAACTTCCCAACTCGCTATTATCTAAATGAATCTGCAATTATTCATGGAATACCATTCATCCACGCCGCTATATATGGATGGGAAGGGAGAATTACCACAATTATCCCAGGGAGAACTCCTTGTTTGCGATGCATTTTTCCTAGACCACCGCCTGAAGAGGTATTTCCAGTGCTAGGTGCAACAGCCGGCGTTGTAGCTCTTTTAGAGGTAATTGAAGCAGTGAAGCTATTGACTTCAACAGGCAAGCCGCTGCTGAATAGAATATTGATCTTCGATGGAGAGGAGATGAAGTTTGAGGAGATTGCGATCAAGCGTAATCCAAAATGCCAGACGTGCGGGGAAGGAGGTACGCACGTGGAATATCTCAAGCGATATAGGGAGATGGAATGATGAAGCTGCAGAAATTTGGCTTCATAGAGCGTGGTACTAAAAACTTCATAAATATAGACCCGCTTCAAAGAGGTGGCATCTTAACCCCTGAAGCTAGAGAAGCTTTAATTGAATGGGGGGATGGGTACTCAGTTTGTGACTTCTGTACCGCTGGCACTCTCGATAGAATAAAGACCCCGCCTATCTATGACTTCGTACACGAAGCTCTACCAGCTTTCTTAGGTGTGGATTTTGCGAGAATAACGCTTGGAGCTAGAGAGGGTAAGTTTGCAGTGATGCACGCCATTGCTAGAGAGGGGGATTGGGTGGTTATAGATGGAAATGCTCATTACACTTCATTTGTTGCAGCTGAGAGAGCTAGGCTGAAGATCAAAGTGGTGCCAAACTCAGGCCCTCCTTTGTTTAAAATAAATCCAGAGGACTATGCAAGAGCCATCGAAGAGGTGAAAAGAGAAAGCAGCAAACTTCCAGCTCTAGCTATTTTAACCTATCCTGATGGCAACTATGGCAATCTACCGGATTCTGAAAAGGTTTTAAAGATATGCCAAGAATACAGCATACCCTTGATTTTAAACTGCGCCTACGCTATAGGTAGAATGCCGGTTAAAACACAGGCTCCTTTTTTGATTGGCAGCGGGCATAAATCAATGGCTTCCTGCGGTCCAATTGGGGTACTTGGCATGAGAAAGGGTTTTGAGGAGAAGCTGCTGGAGAAATCAAAGATATATAAAGCCAAAGAAATCGAGGCCTTAGGATGCACCGCTAGAGGTGCAAGTGTTATGACGTTAATCGCTTCATTTCCAAGAGTTGTAGAGCGGGTAAAACACTGGGATGAAGAGGTTAGTAAAGCGCGCTGGTTTGCTTCCAAACTTGAAAACCTCGGGCTCAAGCAGCTTGGGGATGTGCCGCATAATCACGACTTGCTTTTCTTCGAAGCCTTGAATCTATATGAAATCTCTCAGAAGCAGAAAGACGGGCGCTATTTTTTATATAAAGAATTTAAGCAAAAAAAGATACACGGTATAAAACCAGGTCTAACTAAATATTTCAAACTCAGCACATATGGCTTATCGCAGGAGGAGTTGAAGTACGTTGTGGATGCATTTGAAGATTTAATTAAGAAATATGGCTGAGCACGAGATAATAATCATAGGCAGATCAAATGCAGGTAAATCCTCACTGGTAAGAGCGTTAACAGGGAGAAAGGTTAGAGTGGGCAAAAGGCCTGGGGTTACGCTTAAGCAAAATTTCATTCACCTCGATGACTTGCTTATAACAGACCTCCCTGGTTTTGGATATATGGAGCGCGTATCTAGAAAAAAGCAGAGTGAGATCAAGGATTTCATTGTGCGATACATCGAGGAAAATGCGAATCGCATTGTGCTTGCCATCCACGTTATAGATGCCTGCACAGTTATAGATGCTGTGGAAAGATGCAGAAAGCGAGGTGAAATACCTGTGGATGTAGAGCTCTACGAACTACTGAGCGACCTTAAAATTGATACAATAATTGCGGTTAACAAGCTTGATAAATTGAAATTTGAAGAGCAGGAGAAAAGAATGGATGAAATTGTTGAGCTTTTTGGCTTGCTTCCGCCTTGGAGGCAGTGGATCGATCAAGTTGCACCTGTGAGTGCAAAGTTTGAAGAAATAAAAGATTTAAAGCAGTTGATGAAAAAGAAACTGAAGGAGAAAGGAATAAATATTATATTAT
>JBBIOZ010000041.1:10807-13994 GCA_037443105.1 Methanocellales archaeon | reverse complement strand
GGGCAAACTTTTGCACAGTCACCGCAGCCAGTGCATTTTTCTTTCCGCACATATTTAGCCTTCTTGAGCACCTCCACTTTGAAGTTGCCTATAAAGCCGCTGACCCTTTTAACCTCGGAGTAAGCCAGCAATTCTATATTGGGATGCCGGCCAACTTCAACCATTTTAGGACCTTCTATGCATATAGAGCAGTCGAGGGTTGGAAAGGTTTTATCAAGCTGAGCCATTTTGCCACCGATGCTTGGCTCCTTCTCAACTAGGTATACCTTAAAACCGTGGTCAGCGATATCAAGCGCAGCGTGTATGCCAGCGACTCCTCCGCCTATAACCAGTGCTTTCTTAGTTATTGGAACATAGAATGGCTCCAGTGGCTGAAGATACCTTGCTTTTGCAACAGCCATTCGAACATAATCCTTTGCCTTCTCAGTTGCCTCCTCTCTATTGGCGTAGTGAATCCACGAGCAAAATTCTCTGACATTTGCCATTTCAAAAAGAAAGGGATTCAATCCTGCATCCTGACAGGTTTTTCTAAATGTTGGCTCATGCATCCTGGGCGAGCAAGCTGCCACCACAACACGATTCAAATTATGCTCTTTAATTGCCTTCCTGATCTCCGCTTGTCCAACATCAGCACAGGTGTATTTATTGGTCTGAACCCATACCACATCCGGAAGGGTTCGTGCATAGGCAGCGACTGCCTCGACGTCAACTGTGCCAGCAATATTGGAGCCGCAGTAACAGGGAAAAACCCCTATTCTAGGCTCGGTGATCTCTATACCACCTGGGCCAATGCCTGCTACTTTTTCTTTCTCCTTAGCCTCAGCTTTAACTTCAGTCACTTACCACCACTACCCCTTATTATATTTAATAATGAATTTGCAGTTCTATTATAACCTTCTGCATGCAATTCCTTAGCATAAGCTCTAACACTGGTTAGATTGCTCAAAACTCTAAACCAAGTGCCAGAATGTGCTTTGGTATGTCGAATTCTTTCTCTGGTTATTGCAATAGCGCCATTTGGACATGCATTTCTGCATGCGCCGCACAGTATGCAGTATTCACTTTTATAAACCAGCGGTGAACCGTGGAGCGCACCACAGGGACATGCTTCTATACAGGCGGTGCATGCTTCAGTGCATTTGGTGATATCTATGCTTAAAGTGCCCTCAAAAGGCGTGGTAACTGCAAGCACTCCATTTGGACAGACACCTTCGCACCACCCACAGGTAACGCATTTATCTAGATCTACTTTAATCAGCCTCTCTCTCCGCCTTTCTCTATTGATTGCAATTGCACCCTGAGGGCATTTTTCCAGAGCCTTCAGTGTTTCATCTGTGAATTTATCATAGCTTATGTAAACCTTATCCGTGATTTCAACGCCTGGAGCTTCGCATTTCCTGCATAAATTGCAAAGTTCATCGTTGATCTTTACATCCAAAATTTCAATTTCACCGTCTCCATCTTCATACCTCAAGGCCTCGAATTTGCATGTATCCTGACAGAGAGTGCAAGTTGGATCGCATTTCTCTTGGTTTATATAGACCTCTCGAATAAACTTAGGGAAATCCTCCTGCAGCACAGGCGGAGAAGGTTTGCCGTCGATTCTGAATTCAATCGCGTGGTAAGGGCAAACCTGCGAGCATACACCGCAGAAGGTGCATTTATTTTCATCGAAAACCGCCTTATTCTTTTTGATCAGCTTTCCATCTTTGATCTCCGCGCCACTGATACTAATTGCCTCCTCTGGACAGGAAGTTTTACAGATCTCGCAGCCCTGACATTTATGTAAATTATGAATTACCTCGTGCGAGCGGAAATACATCTTTCGCTTAATTATTTGCTGCTCATCTTTTACGATTCTAACAGGCTTTCCTCTCATGCCAACACCAAAATCTATTGATTAGCCATTAATCTTGATATACATGAATATAAATTGATTGATTTTTTTCAAATAGCAAGCCTTAATTAAACTATGAATAAAATCGATTCAAAAAGAAAATTGTATAAGCGTTGCGGTCAATTGTTAAAAAAACTGGGAGCGTTTATAATGACTGAAAAAAAGGTGCTCTATGCCGATTTAACCAAGAATAGTGTAAGCATAGTAGTGGAGAAATTCAAAGCAATAGGTGGCGCTGCATTGGCATCGAAATTATTAAAGCAAGATTCATTGATATTTGCAACAGGAGTTTTCTCAGGAACTCTTGTACCTGCAGGAAGCGTCGTTGGTGTTTTTTCCTCAAATGGAGAGGATTACTTTTCCGGTAATTTCCCTTTCCAAATGAGGCTGGCTGGCTTAGATGCAATTGTAATTACCGGCAGAGCTGAGAGACCGGTTGCACTGTGGATCGATGATGATGGCGTTGATATTGAGCGTGCTGATAAACTCTGGAGCTTGGACTGCTGTGAAACAGTTGAGAAAATCTGGAAAGATGCAAATGATCCAACGATCGCATCAGCGGTGATAGGCCCAGCAGGCGAGCAGCAGGTTAAATTTGCAAGCATCTACTGCGATGATCAGCTTGATGCAAGCAATCTTGGCCATGCTATGGGTACCAAGCTGCTGAAAGCAGTTATTGTAAGAGGATCGAAAGATGTCAAAGTAGCACATCCAGATGAATTGGTAAAGGCTATCCCAAAGAAAGAGGTATCAAGTAAAATTAGAAAAGATTTAGTTGCGAAAAAACTCCCAAGGAATCGCTCTTGCTTGCAGTGTAATATCGCGTGCAGAGAGGCATTTAAAGCAGATGGATTGATAACAACTATATTCCCAGAGGAAGCTGAAGCATTCAGCGGCTACAAGGCTGAGGAAGTTATTGAAGCAATTGCACTCTGCAAGCGACTTGGGCTTAATCCAATTTATACCGGTACTCTTGCAAAATCAGCAAAGGGCGAGAAACTCAATGAATTCATAAAGAGACTTGCAGTTAGGTCGGAAGCAGAAAAAGTAGAAAGAGCAGTTACTGCAAAGCCAGAAAAGCCAGCAGCTGGGAAACTTGATAAATTATTCAATTCTTTAATCATATGCAAGCGCGCACCCTATAGTGAAGAAGAGCTTGCAAGACTGTACAAGCTTGTAACTGGTGAAGCGCTGCCAGAGGGAGGGTGATGCTATGGAGGTAAAGTTTTTAGCTGCAGATCCAGCACTCTGCATTGGCTGCCACACTTGCGAGCTGATCTGCTCATATAA
>JBBIOZ010000041.1:0-10790 GCA_037443105.1 Methanocellales archaeon | reverse complement strand
AGAAGGCGCGAATTAAAGCAGTTAATATACCGCCGCTGACAAGCGCTCTAGCTTGCAGATTTTGCAAACCAGCACCCTGTTTGCTGAAGTGTCCAAGAAGAGCAATTACCCAAGATGAAAAAACTTTGATAGTGAAGATAAATGAAGATAAATGCGATGGCTGTGGATGGTGCGTTGAAGCGTGCGAATTCGGAGCCATGTCCATGCATCCTGACAGGAAAAAGGCATTTGTCTGCGATTTATGCGATGGCAAACCAGTTTGTTTGGAATTCTGCCCAACCAAAGCAATCGATTATGTTAATGAAGAAGAACTTGCGAAGAAGATTCAAGCAGCGCTCAGCACTGTAAAGGGTGTTTAGCATTGATCTCAAGGGAATTTATTAAAAAGATCGCTACAGTTCCAGGTGGAGATCAAGCAAGAATGTGCTATAAATGCGCAGAGTGCACCTCAGTTTGCCCGGTTGCAAAGGAAACCAATTATGAGTTCAAGCCCCACGTTATGATGGGAATGATCAACTACGGCCTAAAAGAGCAGGTACTTCCATATCTCTGGTACTGCTTGACATGCGGTCAGTGTACCGTGCTCTGTCCCCAGGGGATAAATATTCAAGAAGTCGTTCGAAGCGCAAGAACTCAAGCCACAGAGATCCCCTACGCTCATAAAGGCATCTTCCACTCCATGCATCGAATTATGGCCAAGGCCAAGCAAACCCCTGATAGAACAAAATGGTTTGAAGATGCAGGGATTGATCTGAATAAAAAAGGAGATAAGCTTTTTTTCGTGAGCTGCATCCCCCTCTATGAAATGTTCTTTATGGATTTGAACTTCGATGCAAAGGAGATGGTTAGAAGCAGTGTGAAGATCTTGGACAGGTTGAATATAAACTATCAAATCTTCGCTGATGAGCGGTGCTGCGGGCATGATGTTTTTTGGGCTGGCGACTATGAAACTTTCAAGCAATTTGCAAGTGTAAATGCAAAGCTGTTCAAAGAACGCGGAATAAAAGAGATAATTACATTTTGCCCGGAATGCTATCGAACCTTTCTTTTAGATTACCCAAGAGTAATAAGAGACTTTAACATTAAAATTAGACATATAACCGAGGTTATAGCAGAAGGCATGAATAGCGGTATAATTGAGATTGCTAAATCCAGCGAAGTACTTACCTATCAAGACCCCTGCCGTCTTGGCAGACACTGCGGTGTTTATGATGCTCCAAGGGTTATAATGGAGAAGCTCGGTAAATTTGTTGAAATGAAGAATACAAAGCAAAAAGCAGGCTGCTGCGGGATAAGTGCTTGGCTAAGCTGCGAACCTGAGACAAAGGTATATCGAGAGCAGCGCTTGAAAGAAGCTAGGGAGGTGGGTGCGCAAACTCTAGTTACCGCATGTCCTCACTGCTTAATCCACTTCTTGTGTTCAATCTGTGAAGATCAAAAAATACCGGTGCAGCATAACATCAAAGTTAAAGATATAGTTACACTTGTAGGGAGGCAGATGAAATGAAGGGGTCGGTACTAGTTATAGGCGGAGGCATTGCTGGGATGGTTGCCTCTCTGGATCTTGCGGACATAGGCTATAAGGTTTATCTGGTTGAGAAGGAGCCGAGCATAGGCGGAAGAATGGCTCAGCTTGATAAAACCATGCCAACTTTGGATTGCTCAATGTGCATTGAAGCACCTCGAATGGTTGAGGTTGCGAGGCATCCCAATATAGAATTGCTGGCTTACTCCGAGGTAAAGCGTGTTAAGGGCAAACTTGGGGATTTTAAAGTCGAAGTACTTAAGAAGTCTCGCTATGTAAATAAAGCCAAATGCACCGGCTGCGGTGACTGCGCTCAAGTGTGTCCGGTGGATGTGCCAAATGAATATGACGCTAATACCAAATCGCGAAAAGCAATTTATGTTCCATTTCCTCAAGCTGTGCCAAATACCTATACCATCGATTTGAAGCACTGCATCACATGCTTTAAATGCGTTGAAGCATGCGGAGACCGCGCAGCGATTGACTTCTCAATGCAGGATGAAGTGATAGAATTAAACGTTGGCGCAATAATCGTAGCCACCGGATTTGAGATGTACGATCCCTCTGCACTGCGCAATTATGGCTATGGAATTTTGGAAAATGTGCTAACAGGCCTTGAATTTGAACGCCTTCTGAATGCTGCGGGTCCAACTGAGGGAACCATTTTAAGGCAAGATTACAAGCATCCAAAGCATATTGCATTCATTCAATGCGTTGGGAGCAGAGATAGCAAGCATAAGAAATACTGCTCGCGCTTCTGCTGTGTATATGCAGTGAAGGAGGCTATTTTAACTAAAGAGCACGAGCCTGAGGTTAAATGCGCAATATTCTACATGGACATGCGTGCCCACGGCAAGGGGCAGGAGGAGTTCTACAGGCGTGCAAAAGAGGAGTTCGGCATTGAGTTTATCCGGAGCAAGCCTGCATGCATCGAGCAAATCGGCGATAGGCTGCGAATCACCTATGAGGATACAAGTTCAAGCGAAGTTAAAACAATGGATGTTGACATGGTTGTGCTTGCCAATGCAATAGTACCCAGTGTGCCTGCTCCCCTTAACATCGAAGTCGATTCAGATGGTTTTATCTCCGAGAAACTTGGAGATCCCTCGATTACGAATATCCCAGGTATATATGCAGCTGGTGTTTCGCAAGCTCCAAGAGATATATCTGATTCGGTTGCAATGGGGAGCGCGGCTGCTGGAAAGGTATCAGCTGATTTGAAAGAGGCGAGGGGCAGTGAGGTGGTGAAAAAAATAGTGCCGCCTGAGAGAGATATCACCGGCGAACCTCTAAGGATAGGCGTGTTTCTATGTCACTGTGGCATAAATATCGCTGGCGTCGTAGATATGCTCGCGCTTGAGGAGTATTCTAAAACACTTCCAAATGTGGTATTTGTTCAACGCAACCTTTATACTTGCTCTGAAGAGGGCAATCGCCAGATAAGAGATGCTATTAAAGAGTATAATTTGAATCGCGTTGTGGTGGCAGCTTGTACTCCACGCACCCACGAGGCGCTTTTTAGGGAAACTTGCATGCAGGCTGGGCTAAATCCCTATTTACTTGAATTTGCAAGCACCAGAGAGATGTGCTCCTGGGTGCATATGCGCCTGCCTAGGGAAGCAACTGAGAAGGCAAAGGATATCGTGAGAATGGCAGTGGCCAGAGCAGCCTTGCTTGAGCCGCAAAAGCCAGGTATAATCCCAGTTACACCCAAGGTGGTGGTAATCGGCGGTGGCATAGCTGGCATGCAGGCAGCCTTGGGATGTGCTAGAAATGGCTTTCAGACCTATCTCATTGAGAGGAGTGCTGAACTTGGAGGAACTCTGGCGAAGCTGCGATCCATGGTGCCGACTTACCTTGATCCAAAGCAAATCGTGAGAGAGAAAATTGCAGCGGTGAAACAAAACCCGCTCATAAAAGTATACACCAGTACGGAGGTAAAAAATATCTCGGGCTTCATAGGCAACTTCACACTGGAACTTTCAAATGGGGAAAAAATCGATGCTGGAGCAATAGTGGTTGCTACAGGCGGTAGGGAATGGAAGCCTGATGTATATGAATATGGTAAAAATCCCAGCGTTATGACCCAGCTGGAGTTTGAAGAGGCCCTGTTGAATGGAGGGATAAAACCAGGGGAAAGAATAGTCATGATACAGTGCGTAGGATCTCGAGATGAAAAGAGACCCTACTGCTCTAGGATCTGCTGCGGCGTTGCAGTTAAAAATGCACTGGAGGTTAAAAAGCGCTATCCTGAAAACCCAGTTTATATCTTATATAATGACATGCGAACCCATGCTAAAGGCATGGAGGAATTATATCTGCAAGCGCGGGAGAAGGGCGTGGAATTCATTAGATTCGAGCTTGAGAATAGACCAACTGTAAAAGGCAGCAGAGTAACTGTTTTCGATAGTTTCCTGCAAACTGAGTTTGATATATCAGCGGATAAAATAGTGCTCTCCTCAGCCATAGTACCAAATGAAGATGCTCCTCAGCTTGCGAAGGTGCTGAAGGTGCCACTCGATATCAATGGCTTTTTCCTTGAGGCTCACCTCAAACTCAGACCCGTCGATTTCGCAACTGATGGTATATTTCTAGCTGGCGTCGCGCAAGGCCCCAAAGAGTATTATGATTCAATTTCACAGGCGGATGCAGTGGTAGCAAGGGTCGCTAGACTCCTCGCGAAGCCTGAACTTGAAACTGAGGCTATAACCTCGGTGGCATCGGAGGAGCTCTGCATCGGCTGCGCTCGCTGCGTGGCATGCTGCCCCTACACGGCTATTAGCATGGTGATGAAAAACGGAAGATATGTTTCCAATGTAAATCAAGCACTATGCAAGGGCTGCGGTACTTGTGTTGCTGAATGTCCAACCGGGGCAATGAAGGCGAGGCATTTCACCACAGAACAAATTGCAAAAATGATCGATGCAGCTCTGGAGGGGTGGCAGTGAGAGAGCCAAAAATCATTGGATTGCTTTGCAACTGGTGCTCATATGCAGGCGCAGATCTCGCGGGGGTGAGCAGATTTCAGTATCCCCCGAATATACGTGTGATTCGAGTTATGTGCACAGGTAGAGTTGATCCATACTTCGTGATCCACGCATTTGAAAGAGGCGCTGATGGCGTGCTTGTGAGCGGCTGTCACATTGGCGATTGTCACTATTCAAAGGGCAATGAATTCATGGTTCAACGAATGAAAAACCTTTCCAAAGCACTGCCTATGATAGGCATAAATCCAAAGCGCTTCATGTACACTTTCGTTTCAGCTGCAGAGGGCAAGCGCTTCTCAGAGGTTGTAACTCAATTCGTGCAGCAGGTAAAAGAAGCCATGCTCGAAGATGGACAGGCGAAAGCAGCGATCTAAACATTACTCTTCCTTAATTGATATAATGCGCATCAGGGGATAGGCTAGTTTTTTATCATAGCTCAATCTAGCTTTTACAGCTGCACTTCCATATTTCACAGTTATCTCAACCTCCAGCATCTATATCGTTTAACAGCAGCTTCATATGTATATTCTTGCTCCACAAGCTTTCTATCGATCTTGACTTTTATCGATTCAACATATGGTTGAAGCGCGATGCTCTCTTCGATTGCCTTTTGCAAACTCTCAATTGTTTCTCCACTAACCGGGGTACCTGTGAATTGATGGTAGAGGGCGCCCAGCTTTATTCCAGCTTCAAACAGCGCTTGATCCCTATTTTTTATATTTTTATTTTTTATATCGAAACCTCCTTACCGGGCTCAGGATGTAAAGTGTAACTAGGCCAAGTAAAACATAGGAGCTTGATTGAAATAGCTGCTTTACATTCAGATAATATCCGCCTAAAGTTAATATGAAAATAACTCCAAAGAGCAACACCAGTCTTCTATCGCGAATCTTTGGATATGGAATTCTACTTATCATAAGATAAGAGAGAACTGCGAGGATAGGAATAATCAAGTTGAAAAGATCAGAGTCTTTGAATGAAAGTACAAATAGTGCAACAAAAACTCCTCCCGCGGTTATGGGCATACCAATGAAGCCTTCAGTTTTAGGCAGTATGTTGAATCTAGCCAGCCTGAGCATGCCGCAGATTGAAAAAAGAGCTGAACAAATAGCAGCAGACACGCTTGAAAGGAGAACATAGCATACAGCCGCTGGGGCAAGGCCGAAGGTTATGAGGTCTGCGAATGAATCTAAGTTTGCTCCCAAGATACCATATTTCAGTTTTCTAGCAAGAAAGCCATCTAGAGCATCCATCGATGCACCGAGCAAAACAAAAATCGAAGCCAGCAGAGCTTGGGTTCTATCCTCCAATATCAAAAATACAGCAGCTAAGCCAAATAGAGCATTCAAAATAGTGACAAAATCCGGAAGCCTTAAATACCTAAATAGCTCTGCTTCTCCCCCCATATCACTTCTCCTTCTTAACTGCAAGCACAGTTTGACCAGCCTTAACTTTAACTCCGGGTTTCACTATGATGGAATAATTTCTAGGAATTGTAACATCCACGCGTGAGCCAAAGCTGATCATGCCAATTCTCTGGCCCCGCTGCAATTTGTCTCCAGCTTTAACATAGCAATGGATTCTCCTAGCCAGTATTCCTGCAATCTGCACAACTTCAACCTCTCCATCGCTGGTATCGAGTTTTATTATATTTCTCTCATTCCCCTCCGATCTCTTTTTAAAGGCAGGCAAAAAGCTACCTTTTATATAATGCACAGTTCTCACCATACCATCCAAGGGCGATCTATTCACGTGCACATTGTGCAGATTCATAAATATAATTATTCTATCATTAACCACATCAAGTATGAGTCCATCAGCTGGCGATAACAATCCCTCTCCCTCTGGATAACGATCAGGGTCCCGGAAGAAAATTAGGAGGAAGAAAAAAGCTATAAAAGCAATGATCTCAACTAAAAAGAGAGAGAGCCAAATTGCAATTAATGCAATTGCAATAGAAGCAAATACATATGGAAAGCTACCTCTTGCGAGCAGCGCCACTGCAACCACCTTTAACTAGTTCTCTAAATGGAATCACAAACATATCTATTATACTTGATATGAACTCAAGCAGCTCTGGAAGGATCTTGAAAACATAGTATGCAATTAATATGAGAGCGATAAGCGAGGCGAATTTTGATATTACATGATGTGCAATATAAAAACTCTGCTCTGCGCTCCCGAACCATTCATATCCATATGCAGTGATTACAAAGGCATTGCGAAATAAATTCAAGATATAAACAACTGGCACTGAAACCATAAACGCCAGAGCTTTACTCCGCATTGGCGCATTAACGCATAATGTTAAGCCTGCGAAGAGCGCCATGCTCTCAATAGCAGTGCAGGCTAAAATGATCTCCACAATTTGATTTCGCAAAAAGATATGAATTGGGTCAAGTTCGATCGCAGGTATTGCAAGTGCGTTTAGCAGCCAGACAGTTTGACTTGCAACCACACTTCGAAGCCAGAGATTCAAAGGCTCAATTTCAGCAAATAGGAAATAATATATCCCTCCTAGTGCTGCAACTCTGGTAGCTGTTAGCAGGCTTTCATCGTTTCTCTTCTCAGAATAAGCCTTGTAGGAGAAATAGGCTATGCCAAAGCAGAAAACTGCGCCTAGCAGGGTTAAAATAGCATTGAAAAGATCGCCATAATCGAGATATTTTAAAGGCTGAGCAAGCCAGTAGATGCCATACAGCGTCCAAGCTATACTAGCAATCAGAAAACGCGTGTTAATCGATGCTAGGATTAGCAAGCCTAATACTAACCAAAGTAATATTGCAATCATCTCTATCTCGAAAATACATCCCAATAAATATATCTATTTCCCATCTATTCTCCGCTTCAAACCTACTCTTCTTAGCGATAGTAGTTTTTTTTAATCTGATGTGGCTCAAGTTAGATTTCAATCTACAATCTTTTCTTCGCTGGAAAAGAAAAAAATATTAGAATTTATATTCCCTGTTATTTCTTGAAATGATGGATTTACACATTCACTCCTCACTCTCAGACGGCAGGGCAGAGATATATGAAATATTGGAGGAGGCGGAGAGAAAAGGGCTGAGTGCAATTGCAATAACGGATCACGGCCCTGGACATGCTTATGGGGCCACAAATCGAGAACTGCGAAGGCTAGCTAGAGAGCTCAGAGCCATAAGAAATTCCTACAGAGTAAAAGTGTTCATAGGTGTTGAAGCGGAAGTGGACGAAGATGGATCCACGAGCTTAGACGAGGACATTGATTTCGACATCATACTAGCATCGATACACACAGCAGCAAGTGAGGAGGACTACTTCACGAGGCTCAAGCTTGCGCTTGCCAAATCCAGAATCGATGTACTTGCCCACCACGGCCTATATCTATCAAAAGTAGACCCAGAGTTAAATGAAGAGCTCGTTAAAATACTCAAGGAAAGAAATGTAGCAGTGGAGATCAATTCATTTCACAAACTTCCAGAGCCTGATTTCTTAACCATGTGCGCGCAGGCTGGTTTAAAGTACACCACAGGCAGCGATGCCCACTCGCTAGAGAGAGTTGGCGATGTAGCTTGGGCAGAGAAAATTGCCGAGAAAATCTTTAAAGGAGGCAAAACTGGAAGATGCAATACCCTAGGGTAGCAGTTGATGTGGTGGTGCTCTATCAAAATAAACTTGTTCTCATAAAGCGCAGGAACCCGCCATTTGAAGGCAGATATGCACTGCCAGGTGGTTTCGTTGAAGCTGGAGAGAGAGTGGAGGAAGCAGCCATTCGCGAAGTGAAAGAAGAAACAGGACTTGAAATTAAGCTGATCAAACTACTTGGAGTATACTCCGACCCAGATCGCGATCCACGGGGCCACGTAATTAGCATTTGCTATCTAGCAAAAGGCTCGGGGGAAATTAAACCAAGCACCAACGCTACCGAGGTATTTACCTGCTCTCTCGATACAGCTGAGAAGTTAGACCTTGCATTTGACCATAATAAAATTTTGAGAGATGCAATGACAGAGCTTCGCAAAATGATTCTCTTTGCTCTCGGCCGAGATAAACAGAATACCTATAAGTTTAACACCACCTACAAATGAGAGGGAAATATTTTTAAATATTGAAGAGAAAAATAAATTCAGGTTGGTAATAAAAATTAAGGGGTGATGGCTTTCCCTATGTAGATTATCTATTACCAGCCTTGAAATTCGACGGTGATGGGGGTGTTCAAGATGGGCATCCATGTTGTCGCCGAATTTCTGGGCATTGACCCGGAAAAACTTTCAAGAGTTGAATATGTAAAGCAAATTTTAGAAAGAGTAATAGCTAATTCTAAATTAAATGTTGTTGCAAATGTTTTCCATCAATTCGCTCCTTATGGTGTTTCTGGAGTTTTTCTCTTGCGCGAGTCTCACCTCAGCATTCATACTTGGCCGGAATATGAATATGCGGCCATAGATATATTCACCTGTGGTGCAGAGGAAGATGCGCTTGAAGCATTGAACTTGCTGATAAAAGAATTTCAGCCTAAAATAGTTAAAAAGGAAACGATCAGGAGGGAGCTCCCATGGAGAAAACAAGAGAATTGATTTTGAATGAACTAGCGACTTCGGAGAAAACCATTTGGGAACTTCTGGATACTGTATATTCGCCTTTAAAGGATTTTATGAAAACTTTAAATAACCTCATTGCAAACGGGCTGATTGCAAGTAATGGAATGGCTCTTTATTTAACCGAGAAAGGCAGACAGGAAGTTTCATCAAGCGCATTTGCATATAGAAGCAAACTCTGCCAAAGTTGCTTGGGGAAAAGAATTACCATTGAAGGGAAATTTAAAGAGATCTTAAATGAATTTAAGAAGATAGCAAAAAACAGGCCTAAACTGGACATTAATTTTTTTCAAGGTTATGCGACTGAGGAAGATGTCATCAGAAGAGTAGCTTTAATGCATCACTACGGCGATCTATACCGCAGGGAATTCATTCTCATCGGCGATGACGATCTATTGAGCATAGCTCTTTCCCTAACTCAACTTCCATCTAGAATTGTTGTTCTAGATATCGACGAGAGGCTAGGGGAATTCATAGTAGAAGCAAGCAGGGAATACCACTTTGATATTGAATTCAGAAAGTATGATGTAGTTCAGCCTTTGCCAAAAGACCTCGTGGGAAATTTTGATGTTTTCTCCTCAGAGCCGCTGGAAACCCTAACAGGCCTTAAAGCATTTGTTGGAAGGGGTGTAAGTTGTTTAAAGGAAAATGGCACAGGCTACTTTGGGTTAACTATTCTTGAAGCATCTCATAAAAAATGGCTGGCTATACAGAAGACACTCAGCAGCATGAATTGCGTGATGACAGATATAATCAGAGGATTCACAGCTTATCCAACGAACTATGAAACAGTGGACTATGAATCATTTGTGAAAAAACTCGAAATTCCAGTTGAAAAAAATCCAGGGGTTAACTGGTATAAGTCCTCCTTGATCAGATTTGAAGTTCTAGGCAAGCCGAAGCTAGTTATACCTCCTGATAAAAAATTGCGCATAAAATTTGTTGATCCAGAAGAGGACCTCACATATCCAGCATGCGCCGGTCGGGATTCGAACCCGAGTTTGGGGCTTGGCAAGCCCCAGTGATAACCACTACACTACCGGCGCATGTTATATGTTTGCTGGTGAGATATAAAAATTATTTGATTCTTTAATTTCAAATGCCCTGACCCGGACTCGAACCGGGGACAGCCAGATCTTCAGTCTGGCGCTCTCCCACCTGAGCTATCAGGGCACTGAGTGTTTTTGATCTGTAAATCCAAGCTAATAAAGATTTTGATTGGCCAATGCTAAGGCGCTGGTGGTCTTGGCCACATTCCAAAATAAGCATTTAGAAGTATAGCTGCGATGGCAACTATTATACAAGCAATCACAACCGCTCTTGGACTGATCTTTATTGCACTCTCCTCGGTTTCGAAGTAGCGCATTAAACCAGCGCTTGACATTAATCCGCTTGCTTTCTCTCCCTTTCTAGGCATAGCTATCTTTTTATATATCTGTGGCTTCATTTAAATTTTGTCATGCCAGAGCTGATAATCGCTGGAACAATTTTATGTGGAGATCGCTTCACCCCAGTTGAGGGCTATATCTGTGTTGATAGGAGAAAAGGTATTATTAAGGAAATTGGAGAGGGAAAGGTTCAATCGAAAATTAAAGGCATAATTATACCAAGCTTTATAAACGCCCACATACACTTGGGCGATTCTATTGCTAAAGATATTCCCTTCAAGAACCTCAATGAACTTGTCAAGCCGCCGACTGG
>JBBIOZ010000040.1:0-14189 GCA_037443105.1 Methanocellales archaeon | reverse complement strand
GCCTGAGAATCCCATAATTCTAGCAATTGGTCCACTTTCAGCAATTTTTCCAACCTGCACAAAAGTTGTAGCTATGTTTAAATCCCCGCTTACAAATGAGCTTGGAGAGAGCCACGTTGGAGGACGTTTAGCAGCTGCCATGCGCTTCGCAAACTATGGTGCAATTGTGATCAAAGGCAAATCTTTGCGTCCAGTTTATCTCTCCATCCACGATGGCGAGGTTAAATTCAAAGATGCATCCTCCATCTGGGGGATTAGCAGTACTTATACAGTTGGGCAGATACTGCGAAAGGTTGAGCTAGGCGCTGGCAAGCGCAGCATCCTCAGAATTGGAGTTGCCGGAGAGAGAAAAGTCAGATATGCAAATGTCAACGTTGATACTTATCGCCACTTCGGCAGACTCGGCTTGGGGGCAGTATTCGGCAGTAAAAATTTGAAGGCAATTGTGATCTCAGGTTCTCATGAAGTTGCAATTGCAAACATAGAGAAATATAAAGAGGTATACAAGGAAATTTATGATTTAATCGTGGGCACCGATAGACTTAAGAAGTATCATGATTATGGCACTGCGATTAATATAAATGTGCTGAACGAGCTTAAGGCTCTGCCAACCAAGAACCTGCGAAGCGCGCAGTTTGAATATGCTGACTATATATCAGGCGAGCAGCTTGCTGAGAACTACATGGCAAGGCATATGGCATGCGTCTCCTGCCCAGTTGGCTGTATACATATAGCCATGCTTCGCATGCCATTTGCAGAGGGCTTTGAATTTGAAACCAAATTGATACCCTATGATTATGAGCCAATCTATGCCATGGGCAGCTTCCTGGGTGTGCCACTCGCTGAGGGGGTGCTTCGCTTGATTGAGAGAGCTGATCACCTTGGTTTAGATGCTATGAGTACTGGAGTTGTACTTGGTTGGGCAACAGAGGCATATGAGAATCATTTGATTTCCAAGAGAGATACGATGAATGTGCAATTGCGATGGGGGGATGTGGAGAGTTATTTGAGAGCAATGGAGTTGATTGTAAAGCAGCCTAATGAATTCTACAAAGCTCTAGCTGAGGGAGTAGTAGCAGCTGCTAAGAAGTACGGCGGTGAGGACTTTGCTATTGCACTTGGTGGACTGGAAATCGCTGGGTATCACACTGGCTACGCAAATCTCATTGGCCACATCGTGGCACCGAGACACGGCCACTTGGATAATGCTGGGTATAGCATAGATCAAAAAGCGGTTAAGCATCGCATGACACCTGAGCAAATAGTCGATGCAATCATATGCGAGGATAACACCCGTGCCATGCTTAACTCCCTCGTGATCTGCCTCTTCGCAAGAACTGTTTACACCGAAGAGATTGTTTCCAGAGCGCTTGAAACCCTAGGGATAAAGAAAACCAAGGAGGAGCTAATTGACATCGGGAGAGAGATATTCAAGCTTAAATATGAATTCAAAAAGCGGGAGGGCTTCAGCTTAGCTGAGGTGAAAATTCCCAAGCGCTTCTTTGAAACGGAGTGCCTGCAGGGCAGGCTCAGCGAGGAGGAGGCGCTTAATATGCTCAAGCTATATAGAGAAAAATTAAAGGGTATTGTGACTTAGGGGGGTGATTTCATGCATAAAGTGAAATTTGAACTATCCCAGAGTCCTGAATATAAAGTGATATACATCAATGGCGTCTTCGGTGGATTAAGCCCGGATGAGGGAAGAATGATCTTCTATGTGGACAGGCTGGTGCCTGAGATGCTTGACGAGCCAGCTGGAGCTATGAAGCTTGAAAAGATCAATCGCGAACTGGTGATAGACATTCGCATGTCACCAGCGCAGTTCAAGAGCATTGCTGAGTGGATGATTTCGCATATCAAAGAACTTGAAGAGGCTTTGAAGAAGGGAATATCTAAAGAGGTATCTGATACTTCAAGGGGAATGTATGGATGAAGAGTTTATTCTATGGTAATTGAATCTTAAATCTCAGCAGCGCTGCTATTCCACCGAGTGCCTGCAACCTCCTGCCAGGTTCGAATTCGCTGCTGAATATTACTATTTTCCCCTGAGATTTTTCCACGCTTCTCAAAAGTTCTTCAACTCCTGTCCCTTCTGCTCTCCCAGAGCGCAGTGTTTCATCCACTATCAGCAGGGTTTCTACAGCGCCATATTCGCTGGCTTTAATAACCTCAGCCAAGCCATAGGCAGCTTTTCCCTCTTCTTTCGCTATCTCCTGCAGAAGTTTTTCGATGAGAATTGCTTCCTGAGTAATTCGCGAGTGCCTGAGAATGCGGTCTATAGCGCCTCTTCTGAAGACTTCTTGAAAGCCACTTGTACCTATCGAAGAGGTATCTTCAACCATGAATTTATCCGCTAGCTCCGGCTTTCGCTCCTTCGCATAGGCGATGAAATCCTTCTTGGTAAAGCCTGGACCTGCGATGACAAATACTTCAGCGTTTGAGGCTAGGAGATTGAGTTTTTCAAGTACTTCGCGGAAGAACTCACCCCTGGGGTCTCCTCCCTCCCTCTTCCCCCTGGAGCTTTTTACATACGCAACTTCTTCCACGCCATATTGCTTAACCAAGCCGAAGACTGCCTCGCCGTCCTCGATGGTTATGATTGCAACCTTGGGTTGATTGCTTGCTCTCACAGCTTCATTTAAGCGCTCAATCTGATCCTTTTTCCATTTTTTAATTATCGAAAGCTCTGAATTTGGCTCTATATTAAGCGTATGATAGCTTCCAATGTCTATTCCCTGCTCTATTACACCGTGCAGCCTGAGGCGATTTGCAAATTTATGAAACTCAATATTTTCAAGTCTCACTCCCAAGCGCACAGGGCGCTTTTCAGCCTTCTCAGGTCGAAGTTTATCCGCTGGCACCTCTGATCTGCGCATGGTATCTGCGTAGATTAAATCGCCTTTCTCAAGCACATATTTTAAATGCCATAGATCATCGAGCGATTCAGGTACAACTGTGATCTCGCCCTCTTGATTTCTAAGGTGATGTTTAACTATGCGCATATCACCACATTTTCATAGCGCGTGCCAGCGCTACAGCAGTTCATATAAGGTATTCCTCTGCCTTGGTATTCTACCAGCTGCTTTAATCAGCTGCACAAACTCCCCCGGGGATAAGTACTCCCCGGTTTTAGCTCCAGCGGATTTGGAGATATTTTCTTCCATTAATGTCCCCCCAAGGTCATTTGCTCCGCAGTGCAGTGCAACCTGTGCCAGTTTTATCCCCAGCTTTACCCAAGAAGCTTGAATATTTTTGAGATCGCTGGCGAAGATAAGCCTAGCTAGTGCTATTACTCTCAAGTCCTCCAGACCGCTGGCACCTGGGGATTTTTCACCCAGGGGGTTGTTCTTTGACATAAATGTGAGGGGGATGAACTCTGTAAAACCACGTGTCTCCCGCTGAAGCCTTCGAATCAAAAACATATGGTCTATTCTATCCTCAATGCTTTCAATGTGGCCATACATCATAGTCGCAGTGGTGGGAATTCCTAATTCGTGAGCTTTTTTTACAATTGCAATCCACTCGCGAGTTTTAAGCTTTCTGGGGCATATTTCCCGTCTTATGCGGTCATTCAATATCTCTGCGGCAGTACCAGGCATTGAATCAAGGCCATTTTGCTTTAAGGTTCGCAGAGTATTCTCTATCGAGGTCTTGGAATTTCGCGCTGCATGCAGAATTTCCATTGGGGAGAAGGCGTGGATGTGAATATCATAGTTCTCTTTAATTGTTCTAATTATATTGCAGTAGTCCTCAAGTTTCATTCCCGGATATAAACCCCCTTGGATGCATACCTCAGTTGCACCCAGCTTAATTGCCTCTTCAACCTTTCTCAAAATTTCATTCCTGCTTAAAAAAAAGCCATTTCCAGCTCGAGAGTGGAATGCGCAGAACTTGCAATTGCCGATGCAGATGTTGGTGAAATTTATATTTCTATTGATAACATAAGTCACAGTCTCGCCTACAAGCTCTTCGCGCAGTTGATCCGCTAAACTGAAGAGTTCAAATGGATTGAGCTTCAGCAGCTTTTTAACTTCTTGCTTTGAATCGCAATTGAGTTTCATTTGATCGAAATCCCTCTTGATCTACAAGTTTCTCAATTAACTCTCCAACTTCATCGCTATACCACTTCCGCTTTACAAAGCGCGGATAAATTGGCAGTCTCTCCCTCAAGGGAACGCCATTGGCTAGGCGTTCAAGCTCTTTTAACTTCGGCCAAGGCGCATCGGGATTTATATAGTCAATTGTTATCTCTGAAATCCCTCCGAAGTCATTTGCACCATATTTAACCAGCGAGTGTGGAAAGATATTGGGAGGCACTTGAATTGCTGTCTCAGGCTGCAGTATTGCTCTTGCAAGTATCACAGTCCTCTTCATTGTCTCGAAATCAGGAGGAGGGTTGTTGCTCATCTCGGTATTTGGCTTGGGCACGAAGTTTTGAATTATCACTTCCTGAATATTATCATATCGATTTTGAAGCTTGCGTATAGCAAGCAGCGACTCCACTCTATCCCGCCAAGTTTCACCTATTCCAATCAGCAGTCCAGTTGTAAATGGAATTTTAAGCTTACCTGCGTTTTCAATAACCTGAAGTCTCTCTTCCGGTGCTTTGCCAGGACTAAGGCGATGTGCTTTGAGTTTAGCAGTTGTCTCAAGCATTAAGCCCATGCTGGCATTCACAGATTTAAGTTTTTTCATCTCGCTATAGCTTATTACACCGGGGTTAGAATGCGGCAGTAAACCATGCTTGAGAGCCAGTTTGCAGAGGTCATAGAGGTAGTCTGCTGTTTTAGTATAGCCCAGTCTGCTCAGCCACTCCCTGAACTCAGGAATTAGCTCAGGCAGCTCTCCAAATGTAAACAGAGCCTCAGCAGCACCAGCTGCTTTACCACGCTTGAGGATGGAAATTACCTCTTCAGGGGTGAGCAGGTATGCCTCGCCGCTCTTAATATCCCTTCTAAATCCGCAATAGCCGCATCTATTTCTACATACATTGGTAAGAGGAATGAAAACATTGCGGGAAAATGAAACATAGCTTGGTATGCGAAGAGGTAGTCTCTCTTCAGGCATCTCCAGAATTTGAAAGGCACGTCTTTTTATACTAATATCATCCATAGTCGCAATAAATGAACTGATCACTAATAGGCTTTGTCGTGGTACAATGAAAGCAATTATACCCTTTAAAAAACAAAATGCCAAATCAAGACTCACTCCAATTCTCAATCAAGAGGAGAGAGAAAAATTTGCTCTAGCGATGCTCAGGGATGTGATAAAGGCAGTTAAGAAATCAAAGGTAAGGGAAGTCAAAGTACTGGCTATGAGCAGAGAAGGCTTGGAGGATATCGAAGCTGAGATTGAGGTCAGCGATAAGGGGTTAAGCGAAGCCATTAATGAGCAATTTGCAAAGGCGAAAGGGGAAGTTTTAATTGTAATGGCAGATTTACCATTAATTCAAGCTGAGCACATAAATGAAATCATCGCCTGCAGAGAAGATGTGGTCATAGCCTTTGGAAAGGGAGGGGGCACGAATATAATGCTAGTCAGGCAGCCCTCGAAGTATAGAGCTGATTACTATGAAATAAGCTATTTGAAGCATAAAAAAATCGCTGAGGAGGCAGGGCTATCCTTTAAGGCGTATGATTCATTTTTCACCGCTTGCGACATCGATGAAGCGTGGGACCTCGCTGAGCTTTTAATTCACGGTAGAGGAGAAGCTGCAGAATACCTCCGCGAGATTGGTTTAAAGCTAATTGAAACCAAGGGAAGGGTAAGCGTGAGAAGGATATAAGTGAATAATAAGAGAAAATGAGTAGAATATAAGAAGATGGAATATAATAAAATGGGAAAAGACCATTACTTATAAGCAATTTGTTCTAGGTGTCCTATGGTGGAATTCTGCCACAAGTGCAAAAGCCTCATGCTACCGGTGAAGGAGAAAGAATTGATGCGATGCAGAAAATGCGGAGAGGAAATACCATTCAATAGCAATCATTTCATCTCAAAAATTGAGGGGCGTGAAAAATTACAGCGTTTTATCGAGGAAGAGTTCACAGTTCTGCCAGTGATAAATGCAAAATGCCCTGAATGCGGCAATTCAGAAGCCCACTGGTGGATGCGCCAGCTGCGGAGCAGTGACGAAAGCGAGGTGCGCTTCTTCCGCTGCACAAAGTGCAGGAAAACGTGGCGGGAGTACGATTAAGTTAAAGAAGCAAGCGAAAAATATAACTAAGTATCTGTCTATTGTATTTTGATTTTGATTGATGGAGAGGAGGAAGATGTTCAAAGCTGTTATCGAGGCAGATATTTTGAAGGACTCAGTTGAGGCAATTGCCACACTTGTTGACGAAGCTAAGTTCAAGCTGGGTAGGGATGGAATTGCTCTTAGAGCTGTTGACCCAGCGAATGTTGCGATGGTATCCTTCAGCTTAAAGTCTCAAGCTTTTGCCTCCTATGAAAGCACTGAAGGTGAAATTGGAATTGACCTCATCAAACTTGGAGATATACTCGGGATGGCTAATAAGGGTGATTTGGTAGAACTTGAGCTCGATGAAGTGGCTCACAAGCTCAAAATAAAAATTGGGGAGTTAACCTATACTCTCTCTCTGCTTGATCCCTCAACAATTAGAAAAGAACCAAAGGTGCCAAACCTCGAGCTTCCTGCGAGGATAGTGCTCGACGGTGCTGAGCTTCGCAGAGCAGTGAAGGCAAGTGAGAAGGTCGGAGACCACATGGCACTTGGCGTTAAAGGCGATGTCTTCTATATGGAGGCGGAGGGGGATACCGATAAGGTTCGCCTTGAAATTACAAGGGACAAGCTTATAAGCCTCACCAGCGCTGGCGATGTGCGCTCTCTCTTCTCATTAGATTACTTAAGTGATGTGAGCAAAGCAATTGCAAAGTCCAAGGAGGTTACCATTTCACTTGGCAAGGATTATCCGGTGAAATTCGATTTTGAAATAGCAAATGGCAATGGCGCAGTGAGCTATCTAATTGCTCCCAGAATTGAAACAGATTAGCGATGCTTCCATTTCTAGCGAAATATCCCTTCACCAGTAAAGTTCATGAATTCGTGAAGCAATCCAATAAGAAAATCGAAGATCTATTAACAGATGATTGCTTCGCAAAAAGAGTTAGAAGGAGAGCGGTGGAGAGAATACTTCAAGCACTTGAGGGAGAGATCAAAAAGCCGGATCTCAAAGAGGACATTCATATCGAGGTAGAGCTTTATTCATATCCAGTTGCAAGGATAATTGTTTCAATCTTAAACGATCATTATCTGACGCGCAGATATGCACTTGCCGAGGCCAAAGCTGCATATGTATATTTAAAAGAAGAAGAAAGCGATGTTCTGAAAGAAATTTGCGAGGACTTTAATATCAAGGTTATTATGAATTCGCAAATCCACCTCCCCTTCGCCACATACCTTCGACTGGCAAGTGGAATTCGAGATGCCAAGTGGAAGCTGGTCAATAGAAGGCTTAAATCAGGCAAAGTCGCGATCTCCAAGAATGAACTCGCTAGGCTTTTGCAGGAAGCTATTCGCAGAAAAATTCAGGAGTCACTGCCGCTGAAAGTGCCCGAAGAGCTAAGTAAACTCCTCGCCAGCGAGGTAAACGAAGTTAGCGCGAGACTTCTCAAGCAAAAATCGCAATATGAATACGCTAGGCTGCAAAGCGTTGAAATCGACTGCTTACCTCCCTGTATGGCCGCTCTTCTCAGAAGTGCAAGTGCTGGGAGGAATCTGCCGCATTCAGCTAGGTTTGCGCTAACTGCTTTTCTGCTTAACATCGGCATGAAAGTGGACGAAGTGATTGAGATTTTTAAAGTCCTTCCAGATTTCGATGAGGGGAAAACTAGATATCAGGTTGAGCATATCTCAGGTAAAACCGGCACTGCATATACTTCACCCAGCTGTTCAACGATGGCGACCTATGGCAACTGCTTCGAGAGAGATAAAATCTGCAGCTTTGTCACACATCCACTGAGTTATTATAGAAAGAAAATTGAGCTCAAGCATAAAAGCGTCAAGCAGAAAAGCGAATATAAAGATGAATATAAAAAAGAGGGAGTAAAAATATGAATATTCTTTATTTTGTAGACGAATTCCCGCCATTCTTCAGAGGAGGGCTTGGCACTTACGCTATGGAGATGTCAAAGCAATTCATAAAATTCGGGCATACTTTAACCATTTTCTCGAGGAACACCGGAGACGATCCAACGGTTTACAGATCTCAGGGTTTGGAGGTACACAGACCTCTACTGGTTGATGCAACTGATATTTTCTCTCTCATGCTTTCAGAGGATTTAAAGAAATGGTCGAATGGTGCGAAGGAGCTATTCTGTGAAACCCTGCTTTATAATTTTCTTTCATCCACCAAGCTGCTTAACGATCTGGTAAGGAAGGAAAAGCGAAGTTTTGATATAATTGTAGCCAACGACTGGCTCTCCGCCGTCGGGGCATTGATCGTGAGAAAAGCATTGAAGCTGCCTTTTGTATTCCATTTGCACTCCACAGAGCAGGGTAGAGCTTGGAACGGCTCTCCCACAATTAAGGAGATCGAGCGTCTGGCTGGACGCGAGGCAGATTTGATTGTAACCGTGAGCTATGCAATGCGCGATGAGCTTATGAAACTTGGCTATGACGAAAAGAAAATTCGAGTGATATACAATGGCGTTGACCCTGAGAAATACAATCCAGCTAAATATGGAGAGGCAGAAATCTCAAAGTTCAGAGAAGCAATTGGGATTAAGGAGGGGGAACTTATGATTCTATTCGTTGGCCGGCTTACTTGGGTAAAGGGAGCAGATAGTCTCGTTCAAGCAATGCCGCTGATTTTAAAAGAGGTGCCTAATGTCAAGCTAGTTATCCTCGGTAGAGGCGATCAGGAGGATATGATAAAGCACATGGTTGCAAGCTTGGGGATTCAAAATCACGTTGTGCTTGAGTTTAAATATGTAAGCGAGGAAGAAAGAATTCTGCATTATGCAGCAAGCGATGTGGTGGTGCTGCCCTCGAAGTATGAGCCTTTTGGAATTGTATGCACTGAGGCAATGAGCATGGGTAAACCAGTTGTGGTAGGAGGAGCTGGCACCTCAGGTTTGAGGGAGCAGGTTATACCAAGTGGTACGAATAGATGTGGGGCGCATATAAATCCATATGACCCAAGTGATATTGCAAGATTCACAGTAGAACTTCTGAAGATCGATGTAACCAGAAAAATCTTGGGTGAGAATGCAAGGGCAAGGGTTCTTGATAATTTCACTTGGGAAAAAACTGCGAGGGAGACCATCAGGATATATGAAGAGGCAATTAAAAGCCATCGGTTGTAATCATATTTATTTTTATCCTTTATCTTTATTTTATTTTTTTATATTTATTTTATTTTCTGCTTGATCTGCTCAATTTCTCCATTAAGATGAGGCACTTCACAATTAAAGCATGAGCCCAGCCGATTGGAATCGCCCAAGCAGGTTTGCCTGTGAAGCGGTCAACCTGCTCAGGCAGCAATCCAGTGCTCGTGGTTGCACGGAGGCACCACTCAACGCATGCAGCTGCTTTCTCCCAGTAATACTTCGCCTTACTTTGATCGCTGTTCCAGTAAAAACAGGCGAGTTTTAGAAGTACAATTGCATACCACAGAGTGGTGATCGTCCAAGGATTCCCACCTATATATTCATCTCCTTCAAATCGCTTTATCCCAATTCCTTGGTTCACATAAATGCCGAGTCTCTTTCCCATTAAAAGAATGGAGTGCTCAAGCATGGATCGCTCCTTGGTATTTCTCAAATCCAGCAGCTCAAAGGGCTCAAGCACCCCTAGAATGCTTGCATCATAGGTTTTATCCAACTTGCCGTTTACCATCCCTCTCGCAAAATAGCCTTCCTTCAGCCAGAATTTATTCAACACCTCTTGCTTGATCAGCATAGCTCTCCCACGCCATTTCTCAGCCAGCTCTCTTTCTTCAACTGCGCTGGCAATTTCAGCTGCACTGAGAAGCCCCCGATGAAGCGCTGCATTGGTATAGGTAAAAGACCCAAAGTGACTCTCCCAGAGGTCAGCGCAGGTATCGTGCAGGCCGCTGGCTGTTCTCCTCATTATATATTCAGCAGCTCTCTCCACACTTTTCCATATAAATTGAAAGTATCTCTGGCGATCCTCCACATATCTAGCGTGCTCTAGGTAGAAGTGCAGCGTGCAGCCAACTTGGTCAAGCTGGGTTGAAAAATCAAAGTTCCCCCAGCTCGACGCAAGCGCGCCATCCACCCAGTATCTCTGGAACCAGGAGCCGTCCTCAAGCTGCATTTCTTTGCACCAAGCTGCATAAGCCTCGCCAGCCTCAATATAGCCAGCTGCATCGAGAGCGAGAGCCATCTGCGTGGCATCTCTATTCCAGCAATAGCCATACCCCCCGCTTTTTTCAAAGAAATGGTCAAATTCAGGTGCAGCTATAAAGCTGCCGAACTGTCTATCTCTCAGGAGTGATAGCACAAGCAATGAGCGTTTGTAGATGGCTTGATACTTCTCCTCTAATTCAAGTTTTCTAGCCCTCGAGATCCATTGAAGCCAGAATTTCTTGGTTTGAGCGTGCAATTCTCCATATGGAATTTCTTTAATCCTTCTAATTTCATCCTTCAAGGCGAAGCGATTGCTCGCGGCAAGCAAAAATAGCACTATTTCCCTCCCAACCTCTGGCTCGAGATCAAGCTTCCAGCTGACACTGGCGTTTACATAGCCTATCTCTTCTCTATTTCGCTTGAGAATGCCATCCTCGGAATCAAGCTTGGCATTTGTCCACCAAGCTGTATCCAGAGCTTTGCCAATCTGCCACTCCTCAAATTCAGGATTGCTCGCTAGGCCAATGTTAATGTGCTGCCAGTAGTGCACTATGATTCCAGAGGGATCGCAAAATCCAGAGTTCTTCACTCTATGCTCTCCAGCGGCAAAGTTTGCATAGTAAAAGAACTTTGCCTTCAAACTTCTGCTGGTGGTGATTTTAAATTTCCTTACAAGCACTGCTCTCTCAGGGAGAACCATGTCCTCAATTGCTATATCAATTCCCGCTGCGTGATGCAAATTAGTTTGCAGAATATTTGTATCCTCTAAATAAGCCTGCTTTGATTCCCATTCCGGGTTTATCCACAGCATTCTTCCTTCAAAATGAACACCGGCTTGAGATTCTTCGATGTTTTGAGCATAATCAATGCGAGGATAAAAAAAGGCCAAGAGCTCGCCTCTAGCCCCAATGGATACCAAGATTTGAGAATTTCCTAAAATTGCATTTGGCTGGCGTATCAAAATCTCCCGTTCACCTCTTCATATCCCTAGCGCGAGTTATTCGATGCACACATATATTTCCCTTAACAGCTTTGCATTTTATTTCTTTTACAAATACATCTTCTTTAAATATCACTGTTAAAAAGCCGCTGAGGAAGCCACTTAACCAGTCGCACTTGGGCGAGGCAGCAGCGCCATAGGCATCTGCGATGAATGAATCCTTCACTGTAATGAAACCTGACAGTGAATTGAGATCCATATCCACATATAGCTTTCCCCAGCCAGCTGCAAATAGAAGTCCAATCAAGCTTTCAATTGCATTTTCCTCCGCCATTCCTATTTTCTCGGAAAAATGCCTAGCTGCATTCATACCTGATTTCAATCCCGAGAGGAAAATCAGCTCGCTTGGTCTATGGGAACTCTCCTCAATCGTTTTTATTATATCCACAAAGGTTTCTGAGCGGGCTATAAATGCTCTGCTTCCAAGCAGCGTGAGCGGGAACTCTGCGGTGTGAAAAATCATTTTTTTCGCTGCATGGTACTCTAGATCTAGAACAACATCCAAGCTCTTTAAATTCTTGACCAAGTTATTCAGATCAGCTTCTTTCTTTAACTCAGCAAAAGTAACGTATTTCCCTATTTCACCCCTCTCAACCACTTCAAAATATCCAAAGATCAAATCAGCTCCCCTCTTGGCAAGCACATCTGTGCATCTTGCAACAGCGCCTTTTTCATCTCTCAAATGAAATTTAAACCAAGCAAGCTTGGAGTCTGGTTTTGAGACATAGTAAAGCCCGAGTTCACGCGGCAAGTTATCACCCGGTTAATTTTCTCGCTTAAAAAATTAATAGCTTTGCTGAAAAATAAAAATAAAAATAGCCTTGCAAAAAGCTACAAATATGTCTACATTTCATTTAAACATACGTGCTTCGAGTTACATTCCTAGGCACAGCAGGTGCCCTTCCAACAACAGAGAGAAACCCAAGTGCTATATTGATCAATCGAAAGGGAGAGCTCATTCTATTTGACTGTGGAGAGGGCACGCAGCAGCAGATGATGCGCGCGAAAACAGGGATGATGAACCTCACAAGTATTTTTCTAACCCATTTTCACGCAGACCACGTGCTGGGAATACCTGGATTGCTTCAAACCATGAACTTTCAAGGGAGAACGCAGCCACTTGAGATATTCGGGCCTAAATATGCAAAGGAATTTGTGGAGTTACTATCCAAGCTGGGATTCAATGCTGTTGCATTTGAAGTTAAAGTAAGCGAGCTCAAACACGGGGATGTGCTTGATCGAGGTGAATACTGGATAGAAGCAGTTAAAACTGAGCACAGCATACCTAGCTTGGGCTACGTACTTCGAGAGAAACCCAGACAGGGGAAATTCAATAGAGAGAAAGCCATAGAATTAGGCATACCTCCAGGTCCACTTTTCGGCAGACTTCAAAGAGGCGAGACAGTGAATATCAAGGGTAAAGTTATAAAACCAGAGGAAGTGATAGGTCCGCCGAGGCCTGGAAGGGTTGTGGTATACAGCGGTGATACTAGGCCCTGCGAGGCAATTTTAAATGCAAGTCAAGACGCGGACCTCTTGATACATGATGGCACTCTGACAAGCAATATGCAGGAGTGGGCAATTGAAACCAAGCACAGCACAGCCCTTGAAGCAGCTGAGCTTGCGAGAAAAGCAGGTGTAAAACAGCTTGTGCTCACCCATATAAGCTCGAGGTACTCGGCAGACACAGCTCCACTTATAGAGGAGGCGAGAAAGGTATTTAATAATTCGCTGGTAGCCAAGGATCTGCTTGAAATCGAAATACCATATCGAGATTAAGGGAGAGGTCGAATTTGAGTGAAAGAACTCAGGAGATAATTGAAAGAGAAGCTAAATGCGTGATGCAAACCTATACAAGGCAGCCTTTGGTTCTGGCACGTGGAAAAGGAGCGCTCGTATGGGACGTAGAGGGGAGAGAATACATCGATTGCTTTGCAGGCTTAGCGGTTTGCAGCACTGGACACTGCCATGACCTCGTTATTAAAGCAATTAAGGCACAGGTGCAAAAACTCATGCACGTTTCCAATATATACTATACCGAGGAACAGGTGAAACTTGCAGAGAGTCTAATTGAACTTGCGAAGCTTGATAGAGTATTCTTCGCAAACTCAGGTGCAGAGGCAAATGAAGCTGCGCTGAAGCTGGCTAGAAAGGCAACCGGCAAAAAGGAGATAATAGCCTGCGAAGGCTCTTTCCACGGGCGAACAATGGGGGCGTTGAGCCTGACGCATAAGGAGAAATATCGCAGGCCTTTTGAACCTTTAATACCAGGTGTAAAATTTGTGAAATACAACAGTCCAGGGGCAATTTCGCAGGCTATTACCAAGGACACAGCAGCTGTTATACTGGAGCCTGTGCAGGGCGAGGGGGGCGTGATAGTGCCGGATAAAGACTATCTCAAGAGTGTGAGGGAGATCTGCGATGAAAAGAATGTTTTGCTCATCTTGGATGAAGTTCAAACTGGCTTTGCACGCACAGGTAGATGGTTTGCTTATGAGCATTATGGTATTCAGCCGGATATTTTAACACTTGCCAAAGCACTTGGCAGCGGTTTCCCAATTGGGGCAATGCTAGCGAGAGAAGAGATTGCTGCTAAATTTGAAAAAGGCGACCACGCTTCAACATTCGGAGGCAACCCGCTGGCTTGCGCAACCGCTCTAGCCACAATTCAAGCGATTAAAAGAGACAGACTGGTGGAAAAAGCTAGGGAGAAGGGCGAGTATTTCAGGGGCATGTTGAAGGAAAAATGTAAATCGAATTTAGTGCGAGATATAAGGGGACTGGGACTCATGTTGGGCATAGAATTAAGCGTGGAATGCGGAAGGATTATAGATCGAGCTAGGGAGAGAGGGATATT
>JBBIOZ010000039.1:5878-14816 GCA_037443105.1 Methanocellales archaeon | reverse complement strand
AGATTTTAAAGAGGGATTTGAAATAGCTTCCAACGCCATTGATAGCGGTGCTGCGCTTCAAAAACTTCAAGAATTCATTTCCTATAATTCCGAGAGCTGGTGATCTCTTGGTCTGGATTAAAATATGCGGGATAACTAACTCATTTGATCTCGAGGCTGTATCAAAGCTTAAACCCAGTGCAGTTGGCTTCATCGTGGAAGTCAGCTTAGACTCTCCTAGAAAAATCTCTCTCGAGAGAGCTAGAGCGCTTTTAAAACAAGTTCCAAGCAGCATAGAAACAGTGGTTGTTGCTACTCCAGCGAGTGCCAGCGAGGGGGAAAAGCTAATGGCAAAGCTTCAGCCGGATTATCTACAGATCCATAATGAGTTAGAAATAGATGAGATAAAAAAGCTCGGGAAAAAAGCAGCGATAATTAAAACAATTCAGGTAAATAGCAATGTTTTCGAAAAACTTGAACGCTATGAGAAATATGTACACGCTATTCTCCTGGACTCGGTTAAAAAAGGAACAGCTCATAACTGGCAAATTAGCGCTGAAGTAGTAAGAAAAAGCAGCCTGCCGGTGATCCTCGCAGGTGGCTTGAATCCAGAGAATGTTGCTGAAGCAATTTCAAAGGTCAAGCCCTTCGGCGTGGATGTAGCCTCAGGTGTTGAAGTCGAGGGCAAAGCAGGTGTAAAGGATCCAGCCAAACTCAAGGCTTTCATTGAGAGGGCGAGAAATGTTTGAGGTTTCAAAGGAAGCTTTTGAGAGGGCACTCGAAAAATTAAAAGAATATCCAGCGATCGTGCCATTGATAGCTCAAGTTAGAACAAGCTTGAGTCCGCTGGATGTTTATACAAATATAGCTGCTAGGGATTATTCATATTTGCTGGAGTCAGCTGAGAAGGAAGAGAGACATTCAAGATTTTCATTCGTTGGAAGCGACCCAGATGCAGTGATCGCTGCGAAGCAGAGAAGAATATCGATCGAAGTCCACAATCAAGAGATATATGATTTGATTTTCAATGGCTTGAAGCAAGTGAGCAAAAAAGTGCAAGCAGAAAGTGGAAATCAAATTACAGCGAAACTCAAAGAGGAATACGACACCTTGGATGCTCTTCGAGCTGTGTTTAATATAGCAAAATTTCAAGGTGAAAATATTTTCCAGCGCCAGGCATTCCTGGGTGGATTGGTTGGCTACTTTGCCTATGACTTGGTTTACGACTGCTGGCTTAAGAAGATAAAAAATAGAAAGCAAGCAAATACTCCTGATTGTATTTTCCTTTTAACTCAGCAAACTCTAGTTTACGACCACTTGCTGAATAGAGTATTCATAATAGCAACGCCAGTTGTGCGGAGCAAGCAACAAGGGGATGAAGCTTATGCTAAGGCTGAGGAGAAAGCAAAGGAGCTATCAAAAGCCATTTCACATCCACACGTTGCTTCAAATCCACGCATTCGCAGAATAAAGTCGAGCTTCAAATGCAATTTGAAGAAAGAGGAGTTTGAAAGGATGGTGGAAAAGGCAAAGCAATACATCTACGATGGAGACATCTTCCAAGTGGTACTCTCCAGGCGCTACGAGGCTGAGATAAATTGCACTCCTCTTGAGATCTACAAAGCTCTCCGCCGGATAAATCCAAGTCCATATATGTATCTACTTAAATTTAAAGAACTAGCAATAATAGGCGCTTCTCCTGAAACACTGCTCTCCATCTATAACCGCAGGGTTGTAAACAATCCAATTGCTGGTACATGCGCAAGAGGAAGAACGCCTGAGGAAGATGAGAAACTTGCGAGGCAGATGCTGAATGATAAGAAAGAGATTGCTGAACATGTGATGCTTGTAGATCTAGGCAGAAATGATGTGCGCATGGTTTCGAAGCCAGGCAGCGTTAAAGTTATCAATTTCATGTCTGTTTTAAAGTATTCCCACGTGCAGCACATCGAGAGTACAATCACCGGCGAACTTCGCGATGAATGCGATGCTTTCGACGCTACTCGCGCAATCGTGCCAATGGGCACAGTCTCAGGCGCTCCTAAAATAAGAGCCATGGAAATAATCCACGAACTTGAAAGGGATGCCAGAGGAATCTATGCAGGGGGAGTGGGCTATTATGCTTGGGATGGCAGCGCTGATTTTGCAATTACAATTAGAACAATAGTGGTAAACAATGGCATTGCTAGTGTGCAAGCAGGCGCTGGGATAGTAGCGGATTCTATACCTGAGAAAGAATTCTATGAAACTGAGAGGAAAATGCAAGCCATGCTAAAAGCAATGGAGGGGGAGAAATGAAGGTTTTATTCATAAACAACTTCGATTCATTTGTATGGAACTTAGTTGACTATGTATCCATCTTTGAGTCGGATACAATCGTGGTGGATAATACCATAAGCCTTCAAGCTGTGCGCAAGATCGACCCAGATGCAATTGTAATCTCCCCAGGCCCGGGCCATCCAGCTCGTAGAGCAGATATTGGCAATTGCATTGAAATAATAAGAGAATTTGGAGAAAAAATACCAATCCTAGGAGTGTGCTTAGGGCATCAAGCGATCTGCGTGGCATACAATGGCGAGGTATCCCATTCAATTTCAGGTCCACTGCACGGGAAGACCTCGCTGATAGTGCACGATGGAAAGAGGATCTATAGAAACGTGGCTAACCCATTGATAGCTGGGAGATATCACTCTCTCGCAGCACAGAAGATACCTCAGGATTTAAAAGTCGTTGCATTGAGCGATGATGGCGAAATCATGGGTTTGAGGCATCGAAAATACTTAGTAGAAGGCGTGCAATTCCATCCAGAAAGCGTGCTCACCCCGGAGGGAATTAAGATTATAAAAAATTTTCTGGAAATTGCGAGGTGATAATTGCGATAGGCAAGAATATTCGCTTGGGAAGAATTTTCAATGGAAACACTGGGAAGACCGTGATAGTTTCCACCATAACCATGGACCATGTTAAGGGGATAATAAACAAAGAAGCAGCCTTAATCGCTGGCTGCGCAGATGCAGCCATAGTGCATAAAGGCGCAGCGCGATTTCATCGAGGCTGCGGCAAAGATCTAGGATTGATTTTGCATTTAACTGCAGGCACTGCTCTCAGCTTTGATCCAATGCTTGTAACAAGCGTGAAAGAAGCTCTAAAAATGGGTGCTGATTGTGTAAGCGTGCATGTAAATATAGGTGCAAAGGATGAAGGCAGCATGCTTGAGATAGTTGGCAAGGTATCAGCGGAATGCGATGAATGGGGAATGCCACTACTTGCAATGATGTATGCACGTAAAATCGATTCAATGGAATATCTCAAGGACGCTGCTCGCGTTGGCGCTGAGCTAGGCGCGGATATAGTGAAGACCAATTATACAGGTGACATAGATAGTTTCAAAGAAGTGGTTAAAGGCTGCCCAGTGCCAGTGGTCATCGCAGGCGGACCAAAAGTTAGCACCGATTTAGAGCTGCTGCAAATGGTGAGCGATGCAATGCAGGCTGGAGCAAAAGGCATTGTAATAGGAAGAAATATATTTCAACATCGCAGCCCGCAGCTTATGACGCGCAGGCTGTTCAAGATAGTGCACGAGAACTACAGCGCTAGCGAGGCAATGAAGATAAATGAGGTGCTTCAATGCATAGGATAATAGAGGCGATAGTAAGCAGTGCAAGGCAGAGGCAAATCGTCAATCGAATCGAAGCGCGCGTGGAGAGGCGCGATTTAATAGTGCAGTTGAAAAAAGCAAAGGAATCTGGAAGGGTTCCTGTGATAGCAGAGGTAAAGCCTGCATCGCCGCTTGGAGTAAGGAGAGTTATATCGCCAGCTGAAGCTTCAGCGATAGCAAGAGAAATGGAATGTGGCGGTGCAATTGCAATTTCGGTACTTACTGAGCCAGAGTACTTCAATGGCAGTCTCCAGAATCTTGAAGAAGTTCGAGCCAGTGTTTCTCTCCCTGTGCTGCGCAAGGATTTCATAGTTAATGAGGCGCAGTTATTTGAGGTGAAAGCTGATTTAATACTCCTCATAGCAAGCTTGCTTGGCAGAGAATTGAAGCGCTTTGCCGAGCTAGCGATCAAACTGGGAATGGAACCGCTTGTAGAGGTGCATAGTGAAAAAGATATTGAAGCAGCTCTTCATGCTGATGCACAGCTGATCGGTATAAATAATCGAGACTTTGAAACACTTAAAATCGACCTGCGCAGAACCGAGAAGCTTGCACCTTTGATCAGAAGGCAAAATGAAGAAGCGGTTATAATCAGCGAGAGCGGGATAAAAAATGCTGATGATGCAAGGCGCGTTATAAATGCAGGCGCAGATGGAATTCTAGTTGGTAGCGCTATTATGAGTGGGAATATCAAGGCGAAAACGCTTGAACTTGTAAATGCATTGAAAAGCGTGGGATGATGGAGAAAGGCAAATTTGGCAGATTTGGCGGCCAATATGTAGCAGAAACACTAATGCCTGCACTCATCGAACTGGAAGAGGCTTTTGAAAAGTATTCAAAAGATAGCGAATTTCAGAGCAAGCTTGACTACTACTTACGTGAATATGCAGGTAGACCCACCCCCCTCTATTATGCTCCCAGATTAAGTGAAGTCTGCAAACTCAAGGTCTATCTCAAGCGTGAAGATCTATGCCACGGAGGTGCGCATAAGATTAACAATGCTCTCGGCCAAGCTTTGCTGGCCAAGCAGCTGGGCAAAAAAAGAGTAATAGCGGAAACCGGCGCAGGGCAGCATGGCATAGCTGTAGCAATGGCGTGCGCAGCACTAGGTATTGAATGCGAGATCTACATGGGCACGAGGGATATGGAGCGGCAGAGATTAAATGTTTTTCGAATGCGCCTCATGGGTGCAAAGGTAACACCGGTGCACAGCGGCTCAAAGACTTTGAAAGACGCTATAAGCGAGGCTCTGCGCGACTGGGCTGCGAATGTTACTACAACGCACTATCTGCTTGGGTCCGCTCTTGGCCCGCATCCATATCCAACCATGGTTCGCGAATTTCAAAGAGTAATTGGCAAAGAGGCAAAGCGGCAGATACTGGAAAAGGAAAATCGCCTGCCAAGCGCAATAATTGCTTGCACCGGTGGAGGGAGCAATTCCATCGGGATATTCTATGAATTTTTAGAGGACGATGTGAAGCTGTATGCTGTGGAAGCGGGAGGACTGGAACTCAGCCAAGATGGGCATAAAGCTAGACACGCTGCTAGGCTAACTGCCGGTACCGAGGGAATACTGCATGGCACTCGAAGTCTAATACTTCAAAATAGCGAGGGGCAGATTCTTGAAACCCATAGCATTAGCGCTGGCTTGGATTACTCGGGAGTTGGACCTGAAATTGCATATCTAGCTGAGAAAGGCAGAATTCTGCCTCGCTATGTTTTTGATAAAGAAGCACTCCAAGCCTTTCAAGCGTGCTGCAAACTGGAGGGCATACTTCCCGCGCTTGAAAGTGCTCATGCAGTTGCATATGCCATGAAGGCAGTTCAAAATCGGGAAATAGAAGAAAATTCTCTGGTTATAATAAATCTCTCAGGCAGGGGAGATAAGGACGTTGAAACAGTGGCGAGGGAAATAGATGAGCCGCATCGCCGAGGTATTTGAAAAATTGAAGGGTGAAAAAGCATTTATAGCCTATGTGATGGCAGGTGATCCATCTCTACGTGAAACCAAGGAATACTTTTTCACTTTAGTGGATGCAGGTGTTGATATCATTGAACTGGGAATTCCCTTCTCAGACCCAATTGCCGATGGCACAGCGATTCAAGCAGCTAGTGACAGAGCACTGAAAAGTGGAACCACGCCTAGCAGGGTAATAGCCCTTGTGAGGCAGATTCGAAAAGAAAATGATATAACTCCCATCATTTTCATGACCTATTATAACATCTTCTTCAAATATGGCTTGGAAAAATTTGCTCGCGAAGTGAGCGGAATTGTTGATGGCTTTATTGTGCCGGATTTACCTGTGGAGGAATCAGCTGAATTTCAAAGCTACTGCAGAAAATATGGCATTGATTTAATATTCTTAATCGCTCCCACAACTCCAGCTGCAAGAATTGAGCAGATAATTAAGCAGAGCAGCGGCTTTGTCTACTTAGTATCACGCTTGGGGGTTACAGGATCCAGGGCAAACCTCGCAGCCAGTGCAATGGAAGTACTGGAGAAAGTTAAGGAATACAGCATTCCCAAGGTAGTTGGATTTGGCATTTCAAAGCCTGAGCACGTTAGGGCTATAGCAAATGCTGGTGCGGATGGAATTGTCGTCGGTTCTGCGTTTGTCGAGATAATAGAGCGAGGAGGCAGAGATGTTACTCAGCAGCTGAGAAAATTGGCCTTGGAATTAAAGGCTGCTTTGCGGAAGAGTTAAGCTTGCATAGCATATTATTTTTAAATGTGAGAGCAGCGCTTCAAAGGGGACAGCGGATAAGTGAAATATCAATTGCAGTGCTGATCTCGATTTTCTTAATAGAGGTATTAAGCGGAATATACACTGGCAGCATAGGCTTAATTGCCGATGGCATTCATTCCGCTGGCGATGCGCTTGTTTCCTTCATAGTGTGGTTTGGGCTGCGCCTTGCGCAGCGTGAGCCAGATGAGCATTTTCATTATGGCTACCATAAAGCCGAGACCCTCTCAGCCTTTATTGCCGCTATGCTTATTCTGGGAATTGGTGCAGTGATTCTATATGAATCATATCTGCGATTGATTCAGCCAGCAGCGCTATATCTCCCTTGGCTTGCAATTTTAATAGCATTGATGGCTGGCTTAACTTCTGGAGTGCTTGCTATCTACAAGCTTAAGATTGCTGGGGAGGTGAAATCCAGTGCTATTTCTATAGATGCTAAAAATCAACTTAAGGACTGCTTTGCTTCATTCGTGGTGCTCACTGGAGCTGTTTTCTCCAGTTTGGGCTTCCATCTGATGGATGCCATTGCTGGTGTAATCATAGCGCTCTTCATCTTCACAATAGCCTATGTCACGGTGAAGGAAAGCGCATATGTATTGATGGATGCCTGCATTAGATGCGATGGCATGGGGCAGATTCTGCGGATAGCTGAGAGTGTAAAAGGCGTGAGGAAGGTTCGAAACCTAAGGTTGAGATCTCTTGGCCCGTTTGTAATGGGGGAAATGGAGATAGCGGTTGATGGGTGGACTTCGGTTCACGAGGTGAAAAAAATTAAAGATGCAATTGAAGAGCGCGTTAAAAATCAATTTCCCTACATAGCTAGACTAACCATAGAAGTTGAACCGCACGAGGCTTAGTATAGCTGCAAACATAAAACAGCTATATATACACCCTTGGGTCTTCTTTCGCAGTGCCTAGGGCTACGTGTGTTATGGTTCTCTCAACATATTCGGTTGAAAGCAGAGATTTAACAAACCTGCTGAGTTCTTCTCTATTTCTGAATCTCCCTATCACTATGGCATCGCTCGTGCCTGTTACATCATAAACTCCATAGATATTGGGATTTTTAGCGATCTCTCTTTGAACATCCAAAAGCTTGCCTTTGGATATCACTAGCTCGATGATTGCAACTACATCATAGCCAAGTTTCTGTGGATTTAAAATCGCAGTGTAGCCTTGAATGACTCCTTGCTTCTCCAGTTCTCTAATTCTAGCTGCAACAGTCACAACCGAAAGCCCGGTTCTCCTGGCTATTTCTCGATAAGAAAGTCTAGCATCAGCTATTAATTCCCTAAGGATCTTAACGTCTTTTTCCTCTAGCAACAATCGTACACCTTTGCTTTTTTAATTAAACAAATGTAAAGAAAGATTATAAATTTTATTATCAACTTTTAAATAGGAAATATGATTCCTTTTTCCTAGATAACTTTATATAGTTTCTTTATCAAAGGAGAGGTGGAGCTGAAGCAATTGTACAAGCGCTACCATATAGTTACAAAGCCCGCGCCCTTGAGATACAGGCAAACTGGAAGATTTAAAATTGAGAGGAGCATTGCGTGCTTGCACTGCGGAATATGCGCTGGGGTTTGCCTGTTTAAAGTCCATAGAAGGAGGAAGGAAAGGCCTCAATTAATGGCAGAGCCAAGGTCTGAGCTATGCAAGGGCTGCTTCCGCTGCATTTTCAACTGCCCTGCAAATGCATTAACGATTTATAAAAATCCAGAATTCTACGAGCTTGGGAACAGCATTTATACACCTGATATAATAAGCACCATCTGGTATGAAGCTGCGACCGGTAAAATCCCGGTATCTGGGGCTGGTTATCGTGGACCATTTTTAGGGTGTGGATTCGATTCTATGTGAATGGATATGTCTGAGATTGTGAGGCCAACGCGAGATGGCATTCACGGTAGAGAGTATATATCGACCTCAGTATATATAGGTAGAAAACCAGCTTTTCTAGAGTTCAAAGACAAAAAGCTTGAACTTCCATCTGTATTTGAAATCCCAATACCGATCATATTCGATACCTTGCCTCTTAATTTAGATATCAGAGTTATAGCTGCGAAGGCAGCATTTGAACTGGGTACGCTAGCAATAATGAAGTCACCTGAATCAGGGCTGTTTCAAATAACTCTGCCATAATTCCCTTTTTATTAAGAACCAATTTAACAAATTCAGGTATTCTAGAAATTGAATATAGAGAGGATATCGCAGTTCTGCTTAAGCAGCTTAAGCGAATTAATTCAAATTTAATTATTTCCGTCAGACTGCCAGCCTTCAATTCCATAGATATTCAGCAAATCGTGCAAGCAGGAGGGGATGTGATTCATCTCCAAGCAGATAGAAAAAATATTAAAGATCATATAATATCAATGCATCGCTATTTAGTGGACTGCGGAATCAGAGACCAAGTTACGCTGATTGCAAGCGGGGATATAGCGCTAGCTGAGCATGTTGCAAAGGCAATTATATGCGGTGCAGATGCAGTTGCCATAGACTTCCCGCTGCTCATAGCTCTAGGATGTAGAGTTTGCAGTAAATGTGAATCTAGCAT
>JBBIOZ010000039.1:4783-5854 GCA_037443105.1 Methanocellales archaeon | reverse complement strand
AGCAGAGCTTAGATTTTGCAGTTCAGCGAATTAAAAATTTAATGGCAGCTTGGCGAGACCAGCTTCTTGAAGTTTTAGGAGCAATGGGATTGAAAGATATTCGTCGCTTGCGAGGTGAAACTGGCAGAGCTATGTTCTTAGAAGAGCTTGAAAAAGAACTACTTCAAATATGCGCTGGAAGCGCAGTTAAGGAGGGGGCTTAATTGCAGGTAGCAAAATCGCGCTATCTAAATGTATCAAGCAAGTTTTCCATAGTGCGGACCACAAGCTGCAAAAGCTGCGCAAGTTGTATAAAAGCGTGCCCCGTGGAGCTTCAGCCTCAGCTGTGCAGAGGCTTCGAATGCAAAAGATGTATAGAAAACTGTCCTCAAAAAGCACTCTCCCTTGAGATAAATCCTATCCTTGAAACAATGGGAGATTACCGCTGGCCTGGTGAATTGATCCTTGCCACTTGGATGCAAGCCGAAACTGGGAAGCTGCCTAGAAACCTTGTGTATGAAACTGGCAGATCCGGAGGTGGATTTGACGCTATGAAAATCAAAATATCAAAAAATTGCAAACGCTTGGATGAGGAGGAGATAAGCACAGCTATTCAGCTTAATAAACGCGAAAGCGGCGAGCAGATCGAGATTCCAATTCCAATTTATGGCTCCGGTATGAGCCTTGGATCAGTAAGCCTGCAAGTCATGCTGGCAAGAGCTAAAGCAGCTAAAGCTTGGAATACCTTTGTGAGCACTGGAGAAGGCGGCTATCCAGATGAACTCCTACCATACAAAGAACATATCATACACAGATCGCCACTGGATTATTTGGAGTTCGCGAGGAAACAATCCAACGCTCGAGAATAATCGAATTCAAATATGCACAGGGAGCAAAGCCAGGCTTAGGCGGGCACTTACTTGCGGATAAAGTAACAGCTCAGGTGGCTAAAATGCGCGAAACAGTGCCAAAGCGAAGTTTGTTTTCTCCATTTCCATTCCACAGCGTTTACTCAGTTGAAGACCACAAGAAACACTTGGACTGGGCAAAAGCAATAAATCCCAAAGCACTAATTGCCGTAAAAATCTCCAC
>JBBIOZ010000039.1:0-4761 GCA_037443105.1 Methanocellales archaeon | reverse complement strand
GCAGTTGGCAGCTACTATGCTGGAGCTAATATTATAAATCTAGATGGCGGCTATGGAGGAACAGGAGCAGCCCCGGAAATAGCTAAGAAGAACATAGCCATGCCCCTTGAATTCGCCATCCCAAAAGTCCATCGCTTTTTAATGCAGGAGGGAATCAGAGATGAAATTACTTTAATGGCAAGCGGCGGGATAAGAACTGCGCATGATATTGCCAAGGCAATTGCCCTTGGAGCAGATGGTGTTGTAACTGGCACTGCTGAATTAATTGCTCTTGGCTGCGTACGCTGTGCAAACTGTGAAAGTGGAAGAGGCTGCCCTCTAGGTATAGCAACCACCGATAGGGAGCTTGCCAAGCAGATAGATCCTGAATGGGGTGCGCAGAGGATAATTAATCTATTTGCCTCTTGGCGTGCTCAACTCGTAGAATTACTCGCAAAACTTGGAATGAAGAGCATCACCGAGTTGAGAGGTAGAACCGATCTACTTGTTTACGAAGGGAATGCGCATGTCTGAAGCTGCTAGGCAAATAATGGCAAGTAGAAGGGAATTGAGGCTGGAGGCCTTGGCGGGAAAGCAAGAAGTAGAAGGTGGATGCGGAGTAATTGGACTTGCGTGTACCATTCCCATTAAAGGTAAATACATTGAAAAAGCGCTAATTCAGATGCATAACCGAGGCAATGGAAAAGGAGGGGGGATAGCTGCAGTTGGCCTGAATGCCGCACAGCTAGGGGTGTCAAAGGAAATATTGGAAAACGACTATCTCATTCAAATCGCTTATCTTGATCCCAATGTTAGAGAGGCTGTGGAAAAAGAATTCATATACAGCAATTTAGAGGTTGATAGATCTGAGGAGAGCGCAAGTATCAAAGACCACAAGCAAGTGGGACTTGAAGTCATGCCTCCTCTAGTTTGGCGGTACTTCTGCAGGGTAAAAAAAGAGGTGCTGGCTAAATTCATTGAGGAAAAAAATTTGAAAAACTTAAGCTGGCAAGAGGCTGAAGATGAATTTATCTTTCAAAATAGCTTCAATTTGAATAGAAAATTCTATTTTAAGGATAAAAAAGCATTCGTGCTTTGCCACGGTAAAAATCTATTGATCTTTAAAATAGTGGGATACGCTGAACAAGCGATGAAGTTTTACAAGCTGGATGAAATCGAAGCACACATCTGGATAGGCCACCAGCGCTACCCCACTAAGGGAAAAATCTGGCATCCTGGGGGCGCGCATCCTTTCATTGGATTGAATGCTGCACTTGTACATAATGGCGATTTCGCCAATTACCACGCGATGTGCGAGTATTTGAAGCAGCGAAATACCTACCCGCTCTTTTTCACCGATACAGAGGTAGCAGTTTTGCTTTTCGATTTATACACAAGGGTATATAACTATCCTCTGGAATATGCGATCGAGGCTTTAGCTCCCACCATTGAGCGTGATTTCGAATTGATCCCAGTGGAGAAGCAGCGGATATATAAAGCGATTCAAAAAGCACATATCCATGCATCGCCTGATGGTCCCTGGTTCTTCATAATTGCAAGAAACCACTGCGAGTGTAAAGCGCTTCAGCTCATAGGTATAACCGACACCTCCATGTTAAGACCCCAGGTCTTCGCTCTTCAAGAGAGGAGGGGAATAAAGATAGGGCTAATCGCAAGCGAGAAACAGGCAATCGATGCAGTGCTGCGTAGCTTAGCAAGAGATAACAGCTCCTTCGCGGCTTATGCCGATAGATACTGGAACGCGCGTGGAGGGAGCTATAGCGATGGCGGTGCATTCATATTCACATTGCAAAATGGAAATTTGATCTGCACTGATAAATTCGGCAAGCATATTTCCTCAGCTGAACAGCTTGGAAATGGAGGTAAAATTCAGCTCTCCAATTCAGTGGAAAAAATGGAGAAAGCTGCTGCAATTCAAATGCTTACCCAGCAGCTTGACTTTAGAGGTAAAAAACGCGGCGAGATATTGGCTGAGCTTGAAGAAGCGCTCTATAGTGTGCTGCGATCGGTATCGCCTCCGAATTACCACGTATGCAGCGATAGAAACCTGCCAAGCTGTAGAGAGAAATCTCAGGTTTTAGTAATAGATGCTGAAGGTTTTCCATCGGAGGGAGAGGACTCGCTATCCAGATTCATAGTTAAGGCATATAACCTAGGTTGGAAAAAGTTTATTATCTTCAATCTCGAAGGCCAGAGATTCCTTGGCTGTGGCTTGGGTGCGAACTCAAGCGGAGTGCGCATAGATGTATATGGCAGCTCAGGCGATTATCTTGCCTCTGGCTTGGATGGAGGTGAGATCTATGTGCATGGGGATGCTCAGGATCAAGTGGCGAATATCTTCAAATCCGGAAAGCTTGTTATATATGGCAATGTTGGGCAAGCTTTTATGTATGGTGCAAAGGGCGGTGAGGTATATGTGCTGGGCAATGCCGCAGGGCGCCCGCTGATAAATGCAGTTGGCAAGCCGAGAGTAGTGATCAATGGCACTGCTTAGATTATCTCGCTGAATCCTTTATGGCTGGCGATCCTCACAATGGTGGTGGATTCGTAATTGTAAATGGTGTTGAATTCGATTGGGAGGGAAAAATGGTTGAACTTGAAACTCCCTATCCAGGTGGCAATCTCTTCTCTTTAGCCAGCGGTGGAGCAATATTCATTCGAGACCCCCATTGCAGAGTTGGCGAAGATCAATTGAATGGAGGTAGGTTTGCTCCATTCACTGAGAAAGACTGGGGACTAATTCTACCATATCTCAAGGAGAACGAGCGACTCTTTGAAATCAAAATTGAGGAGTTATTAACAATTAATGGTCGAAGAATGAGTCCGGAGGAGGTTTATCGCAAGATAGAGCCACCTCCAGTTGCAGCTCTAGCTAGCCGAGATTGATATGATGCAAGCAAAGCTTTGAGGAGCTATTAAGAGAGGTGTAAAAAACTTACAGCTATTTTGCAATTTTTTTTTAATAATTGTTAAGATAAAATTTTATTTTTTATAACAATTGTAAATCAAAAACTATAAATATTAATTCTATTAGAGTAAAGTAGGTTTAAAAGTGAATCATTCGTAAAAAGAAGAATTTGAAAAAATTGTAAAGAATAAAAGTTGGAAAAGCAAATTGAAACTGGAGGGAAAGAAATGGCAAGCATTGAATTGCAGGTGGATGAGGAATTTATAAAAATTAAAGTGCAGGAAACACTTGGCACTCTTCTTGGCGCGAGAGTTTGGATAAGGGAAGATGACGTTAGATTGCTCTCCATACAGCAGGAACTCCGCAGTCAATTTGAAAGTGGAAAAACAAGGATTTCAGAAGCTGAGCTTATGAATTATGTGAAACAGTTTTTTAGAATTCGAAAGTCTTGAAATTTAGAGGTGTAAATATGGGTAGAATAAAAAGCAGCTATGACGTTGAATTAAAGGCAAAGGTACTGGAAAAGGCGCGGGATGAAGATGTGAAGTTTGTTCGCCTGCAGTTTACAGATATAAATGGAGTGATTAAAAGCACAACTATACCAGTGGAAGGATTGGAAGATGCACTGGAGAATGGAATTGGGTTCGATGGCTCCTCAGTCGAAGGTTACACGCCCATCTATGAATCTGACATGATTTTAATGCCAGACCCAAATACCTTTGCGATTTTACCTTGGCGTCCAGCACCAAAGCGGGTAGCTAGAATGATCTGCGATGTATATCACCCCAATGGTAAAAGATTTGAAGGCGACCCGCGGTATGTAGCGCAGCGAGCTTCGGAAATGGCAAGGGAAATGGGCTATGTTTATAACTGCGGCCCCGAACTAGAGTTCTTCCTCTTCGGCAAAGAACTTGAAAATAGCAAGCCTAAAATAATAGACCACGGAGGGTACTTTGACTTCCACCCCCTAGACTTAGCTGAGGACTTCAGAAGGGAGATGATATTTGCGCTTGAAAGCTTTGGAATAGCCGTAGAGATGAGCCACCATGAAGTCGCTCCATCGCAGTATGAAGTTGATTTCAAATTTGGTGATCTAGTAACAACTGCTGATAGAGTAATCACCTATAAAATGGTTGCAAAAACAGTGGCCCATAAGTTTGGATATATAGCTACATTCATGCCTAAGCCTTTATTTGGAGAAAATGGTTCCGGTATGCATACGCATCAATCGCTATGGAATATAGAGAATAATAAAAATGCATTTTACGATTCACAAACGCAGAGAAACGATTCCCTTAGTGAAGAGTGCTTGTACTTCATAGGAGGTTTATTGAAGCACGCTAAAGCTCTCTCAGCCATAGTGGCACCTACTGTGAATTCTTACAAGCGACTTGTACCGGGCTATGAAGCCCCTGTTTACATCTCTTGGGCGCATAAAAATCGCTCTGCATTGATAAGAGTGCCGGAGTATTTCCCAGGGAGGGAGAAGGCAATTCGCGTTGAATTCAGATGTCCTGATCCCAGTTGCAATCCATATCTAGCCTTCGCTGCAATGTGCGCCGCTGGCTTGGATGGAATAAAGAGAAAAATCATGCCACCTGAACCAATCGAAGCAGATATCTATTCGATGAGCAGCGTGGAAAAGAAGCAGCGCGGAATTGAAGCCCTTCCAGAAACTCTTGCTCAAGCGCTTGATGAACTTGAGAGAGACGGTGTGTTGATAGAAATGCTTGGCAGCCATATATATGAAAATTTCATGCGCGTCAAGCGCAGAGAATGGGATGAATTCAGAATGCAGGTAACCAGCTGGGAGATCGATAGCTATTTGAGATATGCATAATAATTTTTTATTT
>JBBIOZ010000038.1:0-15458 GCA_037443105.1 Methanocellales archaeon | reverse complement strand
GTATGCGGAAACGCCTCAATACCTCCGCAAATATCTGTTTCCAAGATCTAAGATGCTGCGCTATGCAGGCGTGATCCCGCCTCTGCGTACGCAGCATCATCCACTGGGATCAGAATCATCCAACATCGGAGACATCCGTGAAGGCGTAGTATGCGATGTAGGATCTGATGGAAGCGTGTGGGTAGAAATCGGCCTTGAATGCCCAGCCCTTCTCCGCAACAATGCCAAAGTGCGAAAAGGGGAGCGCTTGACCATCAAGATCTTTTCGCGAGAACCACTTGAGGTAAAGGTTGCGAGGGAGAATGAGATCCCCCGCATCTGGGGCTATCACGTGGAAGTTGGACCAAGCCTTGGAGAGATTCTCTCCAAGAGCGAAGACCTTGTGATAGCTACATCTAAGAATGGAGAAGCGGTGGATCTCAGATTGCTGAGCGCAATAGCTCAAGAGATCAAGAACCGCTCCCTCTCGATTGCCTTCGGCTCGCCTAACAGAGGGTTAGCTGAGATCTTGCGGGATGATGGCATTGAGCTCTCGAGTGTTTCCGATTACATATTGAATACAATACCAAACCAAGGCACTCAAACTGTAAGGAGCGAAGAGGCAATTCACGCAACACTTGCACTGTTGAACGTGCTCCGCTGAAAGGAGGAAAAAATATGGGAAAGATACATCGTCCCAGGCGTGGCTCACTAGCATATAGCCCCAGAAAGAGGGCCAAGCGTGAGATACCTAGGATAAGAACATGGCCTGAGGAGGCTGAAGCCCCCAAAATCCAAGGCTTCGCTGGATATAAGGCTGGAATGACAATGATAGATGATATACCCAATAGCCCGACCGAGGGAATGGAGATCTCCGTACCAGTAACGGTACTGGAAACACCACCTATGAAGGTAGCTGCCATTAGAGCGTATACTCAAACCAGCTATGGAAAGAAGGCCATTGCTGAAGCTTGGGCATCGAATTTGGATAAAAACCTTGGCAGAGCAATCATTCTTCCAAAGAACCACGATACAGAAGCTGCTCTTAAAAAAATTGATGAACTCATAGCTCAAAATAAAGTTTGCGAGCTCTTTCTTATAACATACACGCTACCAGAGAGAGTATCAGGCATACCTAAGAAAGAGCCAGACATCATGGAGAACAGGATCGCTGGGGGAGACCTTAGAGCAAGATTTGAATATGCAAAGCAAATTTTAGGCAAAGAAATAAATGTCACAGATGTGTTCGCACCTGGCGATCTCGTGGATGTTTTCGCAATTACAAAAGGCAAAGGCACGCAGGGACCCGTCAAGCGCTGGGGAATTGCAATTCAAAAGCGCAAGCACTCCAGAACAGGGAAGGAGCGGCATGTTGGCACTCTGGGTCCTTGGAATCCAGCACATATCTCTTGGAGGGTTCCGCAGATGGGGCAAACTGGCTATCACCAGCGCGTGGATTACAACAAGCGTATTTTAAGAATAGGAAGTGCAGGCGTTGATATTACGCCGAGTGGTGGATTTTTAAACTACGGCATAGTCAGAAATAGCTATATAATGCTCAAAGGCTCGGTTCCAGGACCTGCAAAGCGCTTGATTAGATTGAGGCCAGCAGTCAGACCAAGCGCAGAAATTCCCAAAAATGTGCCAGAGATCACTTTCGTAAGCCTTGAATCAAAGCAGGGGGCTTAGGAAATGCAGGCGAAGATCATGGATTTAGAGGGCAATGTTAAAGGAGAAATAGAGCTGCCTAAAATCTTTGAGGAGCAATACCGCCCGGATATTATAAAAAGGGCTGTGCTGTCAGCGCAGGCCAATAGATTGCAGCCAAAGGGCACGAAACCCTATGCCGGCATGAATACATCTGCCAAGAGCTGGGGCGTTGGCCACGGTGTCTCACGCGTACCCAGAATAACCAGTGGTTCAAGGGCAGCTGCTGTCCCTCAAGCTGTTGGTGGACGTGAGGCACATCCACCCAAGGTTGAAAAAATTCTAGAGGAGAAGATAAATAAAAAGGAGAGAAAAATGGCAGTTAGATCAGCGATCGCAGCAACCATTGATAAAGCACTTGTGAAAGCGCGGGGGCATATATTCGAAGGTGAGCTTCCGGTTATAGTTGATGATAAATTCGAGGAACTTGCAACTACAAAAGAAGTGAAATCAGTTCTGGAGAAGCTCAAGCTCTGGAAAGATATTGAAAGAGTGAAGAATGCAATAAAGCTAAAGCCTGGCAAGGGTAAAATGCGTGGAAGAGTATATAAAGAGGGGAAGAGCCTTTTGATAGTTGCCTCAAAGAAAAATCAAATTTTCAAAGCTGCGAGAAACCTACCAGGAGTGGACATAGCAACGCCCGAGACATTAAATGCCGAACTACTCGCTCCAGGTACTCAGGCTGGCAGACTCACTCTCTGGACTGAAAGCGCAATAAAGGCACTTGAGGAGGCATTCGCATGATCATAAAGAATCCCTATGTTACTGAAAAAGCAACAGCTTTAATAGATAAAGAAAACGCCCTGCAGTTTATTGTTGACCTGAAGGCAAACAAACAGCAGATTAAGGAGGAAGTTGAGAGGCTATATGGAGTAAAAGTCGTAAGTGTGAATACAATGATAACTTCAAACGGCAGGAAAAAAGCAACTGTGAGATTAAGCCCGGAGTATAAAGCTGAGGAAATAGCAACTCGCTTGGGATTATTCTGAGGTGAAATAATGGGCAAGCGAATAATATCACAAGCTAGAGGAAAAGGTTCACCTACCTATAGAGCTCCATCTCATAAATACAAGGCAGATCTGGAGCATATTAAAGTTAAGGAGGGAGAGACAGTAAAAGGATTAGTTATAGGCATCGAGCACGATCCAGCAAGGAGTGCTCCAATTGCGCGTGTCAAATTGGACAATGGAGAGGAAAGACTCATACTCGTGCCCGAAGGAGTCGCAGTTGGAGATGAAATTGCTTGCGGCATATCTGCAGAAATAAAGCCTGGTAACACGCTGCCGCTAGCTGAGATACCAGAGGGCGCGCTCATCTGCAATATAGAAGCACATCCAGGCAGTGGAGGTAACTTCGCAAGAGCCTCTGGTACATATGGTATTCTCATTGCTCACGATGTTGGTAAGACCATGGTACAGCTGCCGAGCGGGGAGATGAAGTGGCTTGATCCAAAATGCAAAGCGACAATTGGGATTGTTGCAGGTGGAGGCAGAATTGAGAAGCCCTTCGTAAAAGCAGGCAAGAAATACTGGAAGATGAAGACCCATTCTCCAAAATGGCCTACTGTGAGAGGAGTTGCGATGAATGCAGTTGATCATCCATTTGGAGGTGGAGGCAGGCAGCATCCCGGGAGACCAAAGACGGTTAGCCATGGCACGCCGCCTGGGAGAAAAGTTGGAAGCATAGCTGCTAGGAGGACGGGAGTTAGAAGGTGAGATTCATGGTTAGAGAGAAAATCACTAAAGTTCCAAGAAGGAAGGAAGAATTCACATATCGAGGTTATACTTTAAGCGAGCTCAAAAAAATGAAACTGGAAGAGCTGGCGAAGCTACTGCCATCGAGGCAGAGGCGTACATTACTGCGAGGCTTATCGGAGAAGCATAAAAAATTGCTTGCCAAGATAAGAAGCGGTGACCAAAATGTGCGCACTCATCTTCGCGATATGATCGTTCTGCCGGAGATGGTCGGTAAAAAGATCTTTGTGCACGGTGGAAAGGAATTTCTCCCGGTTGAAATACTGCCAGAGATGATAGGTCACTACCTCGGGGAATTTGTACTGACGCGCAAAAAAGTAGTGCATGGCGCAGCTGGTATAGGTGCAACTAGGTCAAGCAAATACGTACCGCTGAAATGAGGTACTTGAATGGGAAGGGTAGACTATTCATTGAAATACGAAGGCGAGAAAACCGCTAGAGCGATGATCTATGAAGCTGATATCTCCCCCAAAGCAAGTAGAGAGCTAGCTAAAGCAATAAAGGGAATGCTGCTTAAAAAAGCAATGAGCTACCTAGATGATGTCATCAAAATGAAGCGCCCGGTTCCCTTCAAGCGATATAATAGAAATGTAGCGCATCGCGGCAACTTAGAAGGATGGGATGCAGGTCGCTATCCTCAAAAAGCTGCAAAAGAATTTATAAAACTCATCAAAAACGCCGAGAACAACGCTAAGTATAAAGGTCTCGACCCTGAAAAGATGAAAATTGTGCATATTGCTGCAAAGAAAGGCCGCGCATTCAAAAGTATATTCCCAAGAGCCATGGGCCGTGCAACACCCAGGCACAGGGATAGAGTAACCTTGGAAATGATCGCAGAGGAGGTCGAGTGATGGCTGTTGAGAAAAAATTCGTTCAAGAAGGCTTACGCAAAGCTCAAATGAGCGAATACTTCATGAAACAGTTAAATCGCGCTGGGTATGGTGGTATGAATGTGAATAGAACTCCGATGGGCACGCAGATCACAATATATGCTGAAAAACCAGGCATGGTAATAGGCAAGGCAGGCAAAACCATTCACAAACTAACCACAGATATGGAGCAGCTCTTCAAGGTGGATAATCCACAAATTGACGTGCAGGAAGTAAGCAAGCCAGAGCTAAATGCACAGATGATGGCCAATAGATTAGCAAGCGCTTTAGAAAGAGGCTGGTACTTCCGCAAGGCTGGGCATAGCACTGTACAGCGAATCATGGATGCAGGTGCCCTCGGCTGTGAAGTGATAATAGCAGGCAAACTCACCGGGCCTAGAAAGCGCAGGGAGAAATTCGTGAGAGGTAAAATTCGACACGCTGGCAAGCCTGCGGAGGAGAATGTTATGGTAGGCTATGCTCAAGCGGTTAAGAAACTGGGCGTGCTTGGAGTACAGGTAAGAATAATTCCACCAACAGCAGTTCTACCTGACCAACTTATGGTGAAGAAAAAGGAAGCACAGAAACCAGAAGCCGAGGCTATCGAGCAAAAGACAAAGACTGAAAGCAAAGCTGAGGAAAGAGCAGAAGCACAAGCAAGCGCTTTAGAAGCAGAAAAGGAAAACGCTGCTAAGAAGGAGTGAGAGAATGGCCATTTATAGAGCAAAAGAAATACGAGAAATGAAGCCCGAGGAAAGAGCTGCAAAGCTCAAAGAGCTTCAAAATGAGCTTCTGCAGCAAAAAGCAAAAGCTTCAAGCGGTGGAGTGCCTGAAAACCCAGGGAGACTTAGAGAATTGAGGAGAACAATTGCAAGAATTAAAACTATACAGCGTGAACTGGGAGAGTTGAAATAATGCCAATTAAACCTGAAAATCTCATCTACCACGAGCTCATTGGATTAAAAGTAGAAGTGCTTGAAAGCTCAAATCCCAGCTTGAAAGGATTGAAGGGAAAGGTGATCGATGAAACCAAGAAGACTCTTATCATAGAAAATGGAAGGATTCGAAGAATACCCAAGCAAAATACAATTTTTGTATTTCAATTACCCAGCCAGCAAAAAGTCAAAGTGGATGGTAATTTACTGCTTGCTTCACCGGAGGATAGAATTGGGCGCAGAATTAAGTTAAGGTGAAAAAGATGGCGAGAAACATAGGCCTAGAGGTTAAGCCACCTGAGCAGGAGTGCTCTGATAAAAATTGTCCATTTCACGGCGTGCTATCAGTGCGAGGGCAAGTATTAGAGGGTGTCGTGGTGAGTGATAAAATGAATAAAACCGTGGTTGTGCAGCATGAATACTTGAAATATATCAGCAAATACGAGCGCTATGAGCGAAGGCGATCCAAGATTCACGCTCATAATCCACCCTGCATCAATGCTGAAGTGGGGGATTTTGTAAAAATCGCAGAGTGTAGGCCGATCAGCAAGACTAAAGCATTTGTGGTGGTCGAAAAGGTGGATAGAAAATGAGGGCATTGAAGGCGAAGATCACTAGATCCCTAAACACTGCTTCGCTGCTCGAATGCGCTGATAACACAGGTGCTAGGGTTCTTGAGATAATTGCAGTGAAAAATTACAGGGGAGTTAAGAATCGCGTGCCTAAAGCTGGTATAGGTGATATTGTAATTGCTTCAGTTAAGAAGGGCACTCCTGAAATGAGAAAGCAAATCGTTCAAGCTGTGGTAATAAGACAAGCAAGGGAATTCAGAAGACCCAATGGCATGCGCGTGAAATTTGAGGATAACGCAGCGGTTATAGTCGATGAAAATGGAGACCCAAAGGGCACGGAGATAAAAGGCCCGGTCGCAAGAGAAGTGGCTGAGAGGTTCCAGAAGATAGGAGCCACTGCTGCCATAATCGTGTAGGTGATGTTTAATGGCAACAAAATCAAGCCAGCCGAGGAAACAAAGAAAAGCAAGATTCAAAGCAGCTCTTCACACTAGGAAAAAATATTTGAGGGCAACTCTTAGCCCTGCCTTGAGGGAGAGATATGGCAAGCGCAGCGCTCTACTTAGAGTGGGCGATACAGTGAAGGTAATGCGCGGAGATAGAAAAGGCCACGAGGGAAAGGTTACAGCGATTGACTTAAAAAATGAAAAAGTTATCATCGAAGGAGTTACCATTGCTAGAGCAGATGGCACTGAGAAACCTAGGCCATTGCATCCTTCAAATTTGATGATAACCAAGCTTGACCTAAAGGATAAAATGAGAGAGGAAATATTGAAGAGGTAATGATGATGTCTGGAAAAGGCTATCAAAAACGCGTATCAGCACCTAGATCTTGGCCGATCGAGAGAAAAACTCATAAATTCGTGGCAAAGCCAATTCCAGGACCGCATTCCAAAGAATACAGCTTGCCTTTGATTGTTATATTGAGAGATATTTTGAAAATTGGGGAACAAGCAAAAGAGATTAAAAGAATACTGCACGAAGGGAAGGTTTTAGTAAATGGCGTGGTTAGAAAAGATCATCGCTTCCCTGTAGGAATTTTTGATGTAATCTCAATACCTGCTACAGATCAGCATTATCGCATTTTAATTGATAATAAAGGAAAACTGTGCTTGAAGCTAACTCAAGATAAAAATCTGAAGCTGTGCAAGATCAAAAATAAAACAATTTTGAAGAAAGGTGCTGTGCAGCTCAATTTAAATGATGGATGGAATTTGATAGGCACAAATGAATATAAAACTGGGGATAGCGTTGTGCTATCCCTACCTGATCGAAAAATCGTCAAACATCTGCCGCGAAAGCAAGGTAGTTTGGCTATGATAGTTGGAGGAGCACACTCAGGCGAGGTCGCAAGGATAAAGGAAGTAAAAATCATAAGAAGCAGCAGGCCAAATTTAGTTAAATTGACTGCTCTCGATGGGAGGGAATTCGAAACAATTGAGGAGCACGTTTATATCATCGGCGATGCCAAGCCAGCGCTTGACCTAGGTGTGATTGTATGAGCGAGGCGGAAAGTGAAAAGGTTAATCCAATGAGGCGGCCTAGAATCGAGAAGGTATCAATAAACATAGGAGTGGGCGAGGGAGGTAAAAAACTGGAAAATGCTCAAAAAATTCTGCAGCAAATAACCGGGCAAAAGGCAGTGCTAACCATCGCTAAGAAAAGCATACCTGGGTTTGGAATTAAAAAGAAAGAAAGAATTGGCTGCAAATTAACCCTTCGAGGCTCAGCTGCTAAAAATTTCTTGAAAACAGCACTTCAAATTAAGGGCAAGCTTCCAGAGAGCTCTTTCGATGAGCAGGGCAACTTTGCCTTTGGAATCGAAGAGCACACGGATTTCCCTGGCATAGAATACGACCCGGATGTAGGGATATTTGGCATGGATATTGCAGTATCACTGAAGCGGGCTGGTTATAGAATTGCAAGGAGAAGAATCGCGAAAAGCAAGATCCCGAGGGTACATAGACTGACGAAGGAGGAGGCAATTGCTTATATCAAGGGGGAGTTTGGCGTGGAGGTTGTCTAATGGAGCAGGGAAAAAAGAAATTCGGCAGAGGAGCGAATATTTGCAAGCGCTGCGGTAGAAAGCAGGGACTTGTGAGAAAATATGGTATATATCTCTGCAGGCAATGCTTCCGAGAGCTCGCTCCATTGATGGGCTTTAAAAAGTACTGGTAGGTGAATGCAATGGTATTAATCGATCCTCTCTCAGATGCACTCTCAGCGATCAAAAACGCTGAGAGCGTGGGGAAATCAGAATGCATAATTCGCCCAGCTTCTAAACTCATTGGCAATGTACTCAAGATAATGAAAGAAAACGGCTATATAGCTGAATTTGAATTCATCGACGATGGCAAAGCAGGTATTTTTAAGGTTAAATTGCAGGGCAGAATAAATAAATGCGGTGCAATTAGACCAAGATTCTCGGTGGGTAAGGATGAATTTGAGAAATGGGAGAAGCGCTTCCTGCCGGCTCGAAATTTTGGATTACTCATGGTATCTACCTCTCAAGGAATAATGTCACATCATGAGGCAAGGGAGCGTGGAATCGGCGGGCGTTTGCTAGCGTATGTATATTGATGAGGAGTTGCGATGATCATCGAAAAAGTGAAAATACCTCCAAATGTTAGCGTGTCCATCGAAGGCAAAATCATAAGAGTTACTGGACCGAAAGGCGAATTAAAGCGAGAGCTCTGGTCGCCTGAAGTATCTATTAAAAAGCAGGATTCAAATATCATAATTGAAACCCCTTATGGGAGAAGAAAAACTAGAGCCATTGTTGGCACTTTTGCCTCGCATATCTCCAACATGGTGAAGGGAGTGACGGAGGGTTTTGAATGCAGGCTCAAAATAGTATATGCTCACTTCCCAATTCAAGTCAAAGTTGAGGGCGATAAGGTACTGATAATTAATTTTCTTGGAGAGAAGAGACCAAGGAAGGCTCAAATCGTTGGGAAAGAAACAAAGGTCAAGATAACCTCTGACGAAGTTGTAGTGACTGGGATAGATAAAGAGGCAGTGGGCCAGACAGCTGCAAATATCGAGCAAACCACTAGAATAAAAGGCTACGATCCTAGGGTATTCCAAGATGGGATTTACATTACGGTGAAAGCTTGAGAGTGGTAAAATGACTGAAGCTGAAGTTGAAGCAAAATCAAAACCTGAATTATCAAACGAGGAGTTGAGGCTGCTTGCTGTGAGAAAGCGTTTGAAAGCAAAGAAGCCTGAGTTTCGCGGACCTGATTCCCATAAGAAAAAACGAGTGAATCCTGCTTGGAGAAAGCCCACGGGACTGCATCATAAAGTAAGATCTGGGATAAAAGCCAAAGGACCAATGGTACAAGCAGGCTTTCGAGGCCCGGCAATTGTGCGAGGACTGCATCCCTCTGGCTTTGAAGAAGTGTTGGTATGCAGTGTGAAGGAACTCGAGAAGTTGGATAGAACAAGGCAGGCGATAAAGATCAGCGGTAGAGTTGGAATGAAAAAGCGTGCTGCAATAGAGGAGAGAGCGCGAGAGCTTGGACTTAAAATTCTAAATCCCATTCGCGTTGAAGAGAAGGAGGAGTAGCATGGTAAACTTAGCGAATCAAAAGAGACTTGCAAGTGAAATTTTGGGTGTGGGTGAAACGAGAGTATGGATTGATCCTGAGAAACTTGAGGATGTATCGAAGGCAATAACGCGAGAGGACATCCGCGGATTAATAAACCAAGGTGTGATAAAACGCAAACCAGTCAGAGGCATAAGCCGTGGAAGAGCGAGGGAGAGAGCTGTGAAGCGTGCCAAGGGACGCAGAAGGGGACATGGCTCGAGGAAGGGTGCTAAAGGCGCTAGGAGTCCTAAAAAGGAGCAATGGATGAAGCGCATTCGCGCGCTCAGGAAGCGATTGAAGGAGCTGCGCGAGGCTGGAAAGATAAGCAGGAGTATTTATAGAAAATTATATCTCAAGGCGAAAGGGGGAGAATTCAGAAGTGTGGCGCATCTAGATGCACATTTGAAATCGCAGGGTCTCCTGAAGGAGGAATAACGTGGCAAAAGGGTCTACATATCGAGTTAAATTCCGAAGAAGAAGAGAGGGGAAAACCGATTACAGGCAAAGACTGAAGCTGCTGCGATCCAAGCAGCCAAGGTTTGTCATTAGAAAGAGCTTAAAACATATAAGAGCACAGCTTGTGCTTCCAAGCGAAAAAGGCGATATCACGGTTGCTTCAGCATTTTCAAAGGAGCTTGTGAAATATGGCTATAAAGCCTCAACCTCAAATACTCCAGCTGCATATCTCACTGGATTACTGCTGGGCTATCGAGCTAAGCAAGCAGGATTTTCAAATGCAATACTGGATATAGGTTTATACTCTCCATCAAAAGGTGCTCGGGTATTTGCAGTTTTAAAGGGCGCTCTTGATGCAGGTTTGCACATCCCACACAATGAATCAATCCTCCCAAGCGAGGAGCGAATACGCGGTGAACATATTGCAAATTATTCTACTCGCGAATTTGAGGAGATTAAGCAAAGGATAGCTGAATCATATGAGAAGGCGTGATGTTCATGGTCATGGAGAAAGTCGAATTCGAAGTGGAAGCTGAATGGATTCCAAAAACCAGATTAGGAAAATTAGTAAGGGATGGGGAGATAACCACCATGGATCAAGCTCTTGAATCAGGCCTTCCCATCAAAGAGCCTGAGCTGGTGGATAAATTACTGCCTGATCTCGTGGATGAAGTGCTCGATATAAACATGGTGCAGAGAATGACAGACTCGGGACGCAGGGTAAAATTTAGAGCCACTGTCGCAGTGGGCAATGGCAATGGATTTATAGGCATCGGTGAGGGAAAGGATGTACAAGTTGGACCTGCGATTAAAAAAGCAATAGATGCTGCAAAGCTCAACATCATAAAAATTAGGAGAGGTTGCGGCTCTTGGGAATGCGGCTGCGGGCTGGAGCATTCGGTTCCTTTCGAGGTCACAGGTAAAGCTGGCAGCGTCGAAGTTACGCTAAAGCCTGCACCCAGAGGCTTGGGGATTGCCTCAGGCGAGACCGCTAAAAAGGTTTTGGAACTTGCTGGAATTAAAGATGTCTGGACTTGGACTCGAGGCGATACTAGAACTACTATTAACTTTGCAAAAGCCACCTATGAGGCCTTGAAGAAGACTGCAACTTTTAAAGTGCCTGAAAGACTCAAGGAGGCTGGCAGGTGAATGTTTGCGGTTGTACGCCTAAGGGGCGGTGTGAAAGCCAGAGGTGAGATAAAGGATACTCTTGCCATGCTTCACTTGAATCGCGTTTACCACTGCACCGTGGTTGATGACACACCAAGCTATCGCGGTATGCTGCAAAAGGTGAAGGACTTTGTGGCATATGGAGAAATAACAGCAGAAACATTAGCTATGATATTGAAAAACAGGGGCGAGCTTGTGGGCGGAGCAAAGCTCACCTCTGATTACGTCAAATCGAAAACGAAATATGAAAATATCGAGGAGTTTGCTAAAGCAGTTTGCGAGGGTAAAGCTAAGCTTAAGGATCTGCCAGATTTGAAGCCAGTATTTAGACTGCACCCCCCTCGGAAAGGCCTTAGGGGGGCTGGTACCAAGCGGAGCTACCAAGCTGGTGGAGCACTTGGAAACTGGGGAAGAGATATCAATGTGCTTCTTAAAAAGATGAGGTAGGAAGAATGGTTAAAAAGAAGATGAAAAAATTCAGAGGCTCCAGAACCCACGGGGCTGGTAAGCATAAAAAAAGAAGAGGTGGAGGGAGCCGTGGTGGACGTGGAGATGCGGGAAAGTGCAAGCATCACTTCATAAGATCGATAATTGAAGGAACTACATTTGGCAAAACTGGCTTTAAACGACCTCAAAAGGTAGTGAAGGAGAAAAAGGCTATCAATGTGGGCGATCTTGATCTACTTGTTCCTGACTTAATCTCTCGTGGAATGGCTGAAGTAAAAGAACAAGCTATATACATTAATCTTGCGAAGCTGGGTGTAGATAAACTCCTAGGCGGTGGAAAGGTAACCAAGAAGATGTTCATTGCCGCGAGCGATTTTACTGAAACTGCAAAGGCAAAACTCGAGGCAGCAAGCGGTGGAATAATAGAGGCATAGGAGCATGCGCGGTGAAGAGCCAAGCCTCAAGGACAAACTTGAACCATTGCTTAAAAAACTCCCGGCAGTAGAAAGGCCGCTTGGACATGTGCACTTCCGAAGCAAGCTGGCTTGGACCATTGGTATCTTGGTGCTTTACTATATTTTAGCAAATGTACCTATATTTGGACTCTCAGCTGAATCCATAGATATGTTTGAACTCTATCGCGCCATAGTGGCGGGAGCAAGCGGTTCAATAATTCAACTTGGCATAGGTCCAATTGTAATGGGCTCCATCATATTACAGCTCTTCGTGGGCGCGGAGATAATAAAACTTGATCTCAAAGATCCGCGAGATCAAGCATTTTTCCAAGGAGCACAAAAGCTTTTAGTTTTTTTCATGATCATATTTGAAGCACTGCCCCAAATCATGGGTGGCTTCCTCAAGCCAGATACTGCGCTTGCTGCTCGACTAGGCGTTGATATCAGTGTAATAACTCTGCTGATATTCCTCCAGATCTGCATCGGCGGGCTGCTGATAGTATTCATGGATGAAGTGGTTTCAAAATGGGGGATAGGCAGCGGTGTATCGCTCTTCATAGTTGCAGGTGTAGCAGAAGCCCTTGTTAAAGGTATATTCAGCTGGAAGCTGAATCAAATAGGTCTGCCTATTGGAATAATTCCCAAGTGGTATTACATCTTAACCACATACCCGCTGGATCAATTGCTCACCGGAAATGGATTGCTTTCTCTCTTAATAGAGGGGGAAGTGTTAGCTTTAATCGCCACGGTGGCTGTTTTCTTAATCGTTACCTATGTTGAAAGTGTAAGAATAGAAATCCCCCTTGCGCATGGCGCTGTGAGGGGAGCAAGGGGAAAATTTCCAGTGAAATTGATCTATGCCAGCGTGCTGCCAATGATTTTGGTGCGAGCACTTCAGGCAAATATACAGATGATTGGAATGCTGCTCTGGAGAAGCTCGCTTCCAATCCTAGGACACAATCCTTGGATCGGAGAGTTTCAAGGCACTCAGCCTATTTCAGGATTAATGTATTATCTTTCTCCCATCCACGGTCCTGGAGACTGGATACCGGTTTATGTGATTCAGCGCATTCCAAGCCTTGAAGTTTGGCAAATTGCACTGCACGTGATAGTGGATGCAGTAATACTTATACTTGGAGGCATACTCTTCGCTATTTTCTGGATTCATACAACAGGCATGGGTCCAAAGGAAACAGCTGAAAAAATTGCAGCATCAGGAATGCTAATCCCTGGTTTTAGAAGAGAGCCTGGAATCATTCAAAAGGTAATGGCGCGGTATATTCCGAAGGTCACGCACATTAGCGGTGCATTCATAGGGGCTTTAACCCTGCTGGCTAGTTTATTTGGACTCATTGGACAGGTGGGGGGCACTGGAATGCTGCTAGCGGTTTCAATCGTATACCATCTCTACGAGCAGCTTGCGAAAGAACAAGTGATGGAAATGCATCCATTGATGCGCAAATTGCTGGGAGAGGAATGATGCCTTAATTCGACGCAATATCGAAGGCATAAAGTGTGGTTGTATTGCTCAGCGTCCACCCTCCATCTATTGTTGGTCTTCCTCCAACCGGCATTGAACCAGCATAGAAGCCTCCACTGGGTTCGAGCACCAACCAAGAGCCATATTTATCGGTTTGATAGTAAATCGCAAGCTGCGTGCCATAGTATCGACTTATCGCTTCAGCAATTCTCGAGGTATGATTAGCTTGGTCGATGTATACTGAGGCAAACATATGGTTATCAGTGGCGTAGATTCTAGCTGTGCCGCCTAAGGCTTGAATCAGCGAAGCTAAGAGAAACGCGTGGTCCTCGCAGTCTCCAGTTTTTATTCTAAGGGTTTCATTTGGAAATTGCCAGTTATCTTCGCCTTCTGGTTCGCTGGTATATATTATGCTATCTGAAACTAGGTCAAAAATGCCGCATACTTGATAAATATTGTATTTACCTGGGTACTTCTCAGCTATTTCCCTAGCAAGTGCTTTAACCGATGGATCACTGGGAGTTATATAGCCATTTACTTTCTGGAAGAGCTCAGGAATATTATATTTATATTTATATTCAAAATTATTTGAAATTGGCATATTCACCGTGTAGCTAATTGGATCCATCAGCACATTGCCATAGTCATACCATTTCCCATCTTTTGTTCTTGCAAGCATAGAAACCCCTGGTTTTAAAGAAAAAGAATCTTGCTCCCCCACCCTGAAGCTTACCATACCTAGATATTTTTTCTCCCCGGGTTTAAAGGTTATTCCGCTGTTAACCGAGTACCAGTCATTCTCAAGCCAGCTTGGCTTTACCCCATATCTATAAACAAATATAGAGTTATCCCCCTTATTCTCAAGCCAGAGCTTTACCACGCCTGTTGAATTTTTATAGAAGCTAGTGCTCTTAGCCTGAATGGAAATTCTATACCCGGGAGATGTGTAAGCTGTCGCAGCTGGCTTGCTCTCGAGGTTTCGTGGTTCATAAGCTGGAATAGCCGGTATAGCGAGGTTTTCAGCTGAGAGTTCAAAACTTTTTTCCAAATCGATGCAGTTAACTCCAGTTATAATTAATATTAATAATGAGATTAAGGTAAGATCCAGTTTGAGCTTCATCGATTAGATTACTGCAACTTTGCTTAAAACATCCGTTCTCGTGATCATGCCAATTGGCTTTTCATTTTCTGTTATCACCAATCGTCCGATTTTATGTTCATCCATTATTTTCACCGCTTCATAGAATGGAGTGTTGCCATCTATGGCAATGACATTTGTGGACATTATTTCCCTCACATTTGCACTTATCTTCCCGGCCGCAAGCGCTCCACCGAGGTCTGTGAAGGTTATTATTCCAACGATTTTCTCCTTCTCTGTTACAGGGGCACCGTGGATGTTGTTGCTCACAAGAATTCGCGCTGCTTCTCTTATCGGTGTATTTGCATCTATGGTAATTAAATTCCTAGTTATAAATTCTTTCACTGCTCTCTTGGGCAGCGATACCATTTCATTTATATTGCATATGATTAAGTTGTCCACGTCATCGCGGCCGGCGATTTCACCTCTTATAACCAGTTTGTTCACCGGTGTTGGGCCAATTTGAATAGCATCGCCTATGTTGAATTTGCGGATATCGCCCAGCAGTCTTATTTTAGCTTGGCAGAGGTCTGGGTGTCGAACTGAGGTGAAGTCTATTTCATCCACTGTTACTCCTTCCACTATTTCTCCCCCTTTGCGTATCACTACAAGGGCTTCTTCTTTAAGGTCTTCTACCCCTAGAGCCTCGAATGCTCTTCCAGTTGCAATATAACCTCCTTTAGGTCCTGGCACTCCTTCCACGAGTTTCAATGCCTTTAGAGATTGCATTTGATTCCTTATGGTACCCGGATTTCTATCAATTACCTCCGCTATCTCCTCACCCTTTATTGCTCTTTTTTTCTCTCGAAATAAATTTATCAATGTGAGGAGAATTTCTTTTTGAACGATGGTGAGTTCCATAAACTCCCCTTATGTAATGATTAATGAGGATATATATAGTTATGT